>NZ_NXLX01000039.1 GCF_003364335.1 Helicobacter anseris | reverse complement strand
ACCCCCTTTTTTTATAATCCTCGCATTTTGTATCACTTCATTTTAAGGGCAAATTATGATTTCTTTTAAACAAATTACACCTAAAGATTTCAATAAATCTTACAATCCAAAAATCCCAAAAGCCGATGAAATCAAATCTTTCAAAAAAGAAGTTGATATTTTTTTATCTAAAGCCCAAAGCCAAAAAGAAGAAGAATTTCAAAAAAATGAAATCAATAAATTTTTAGCCAAAGTCTATAATTATGATTGTAATACCAAAGGTAAAGTAGATAGTGCGATTTATGTAGAAGATAAAGCACAAGTATTGATAGAAGTAAAATCCCTCAATAACAACTTAGAATTTCCAAAATCACAAGATAATCCACTCTCCAAAGCTCTCTATGAATCTATCCTTTATTTTTTGCGCGAACATGAAGGAGAAAACAATAATTCTATTAAGCATATCATTCTTTGTAATCCTTGTGAGTTTTACATCTTTAAAGCTGATGCATTTAGAATCTTTCTAAAAGATAAAGAAATTGAAAATTTTTATAAAAATTGTGATAAAAACAAAGGAGTAGATACTAGCACAAATACATTTTATAAAGGTTTAGAATCTTATCTCAAAACAAACTTTGATAAAACCTTGGAATACACTTATTTTAGATTAGATTCCAATCTCTCTGAAGAAGCACTTTCTGCTATCTATACTCTTTTAAGCCCTCAAGTGCTTTTGGATCAAAAAAATATCATTGATGCAAATACACTTAATAAAGGTTTTTATGAAGAGCTACTCTATATCTTAGGATTGCAAGAAGTAAGCGAAAATGGTAAAAGTGGAGGGAAGATTCTCATCACTCCTAGCACCACAAAAAACACTCTAAGCGATGCTATCAGACAAACCTATCCCAAGCTAGATGATGAAGCTATCTTTACACTGATTACTACTTGGAACAATCGCCTTTTGTTCTTAAGACTTCTAGAATCTATGCTTTTATCCTGCAATCATATACAAAAGCCCTTCTTAAGCACGCAAAAAATTGCAAATTTCTCCCACCTCTCACGCCTTTTCTTTGGAGTGCTTGCAAAAAAGCAAGAAAATCGCAATGAAGAAGATATCAAACTCTTTGGCTCTATCCCTTATCTAAACTCAAGTTTATTTGATCGTATCCCTTTAGAGTATGAGGGCAAAGAGATAGGCTTACTAGCTTCAAATCAACTGACTATTTTTCCACGCTCTATCCTTAAAAAAGATGAGAGATTCAAAAACAAAGATTCTCTTTTTCTCTTAGATTATCTCTTTGAGTTTTTACACGCCTATGACTTTACCACCACAGCCAAAGACATCCAAGATGACACAAAACAAAATTATGATTTGCTTATCAACTCAGCAGTCTTAGGGCTTGTCTTTGAAAAACTCAATGGCTACAAAGAAGGGAGCTTTTATACCCCAAGCTTTATTACTTCTTATATGTGCAAAGAGAGTATCACTCAAGCAGTCATAGAGAAATTTAACTCTACTTTTGGATGGGAGTGCGATACACTAGAAGAACTTCAAGATGAAATGCTAGCCAAAGGCTATGCAAAAAACAAAGAAAGCTATCTTGCTACCCTTTTATCCATACGCATTTGTGATCCTGCAGTAGGTAGCGGACATTTTTTGGTATCCGCTCTCAATGAGATGATAAAAATCTGCTATGACTTAAGATTGATCAAATCTCTTACAGAATCTAGCCTCAGTTTAGATAATGATGAAATCCTCATCTACACTCAAGGCAAAATCCACCAATACATCAAACCCACCTCACAGCAACAACAAACCCATCAAATCCAAGTAGAGCTCTTCCATCTCAAAAAATCCATCATAGAAAATTGTCTCTTTGGAGTAGATATCAA
>NZ_NXLX01000038.1 GCF_003364335.1 Helicobacter anseris | reverse complement strand
CTTTTAAAAAAATTATTTATTAAAAATAAGGAGTTTATAATGAAAAGAAATATTTCACTACTACAGAGGGGGGGGGGGATACAAATAATTCTTTAAATGTCTCTTTCTCTTCAAGCAACAATTCAAAAAGATTCTTTAAACCTTTAGTTGCAAGTTCGTTAGCTTTATTTTTAAGTGCAAATATTGCAAGTGCTACTAGTTGTTCTACTTCTACAGGAGTGCCTTTTATCTGTGCTGATGCAACAGAAATTAATACCACTACCTCAAAGATCACTTGGCAGGGTGTAAATAGCGGAACTAGTGCGTATATTCCATCATTAAATAGCAGAACTAGTGCAATTGAAAAGCTTACCATCAACTTCGATGGTAGTAGTTCTACAACAACAAGTGGAGATTCTAATAGTTTTACTATCGCTGTAAATAGTTCGACATCTACACTTGAAATCAATGGTAATAGCAAAGGTATCCAAATGGGTGCCAATGGAACAGGAACATTAGTATTTCAAGGTCCTAGTGGAAAAACCTTTACTCTAGATTTAAGTAATACTACCTCAGGGGATTTTTCTTTTAAAGGAAACTTACAGCTTATAGGTGGTGGTGCAAATCTTACAGCAACTTTCAATAAAGACATGATAGGAAACATCGGTGCTCAGATAAACGGAAATTCTAATGCCGGAACACTTAAGGCAAATTTTAATAATGGTGCTAAACTCACTGGTAATATTCAGACAGGAATCAAAGACACTGTAGGTGGCAATGATTTTACTAAAAAAGAAGTGATTTTTGATGGAGCTGGCAATGCCACTGATATAGTAATGCAAGGAAATATTATTGCCTATGGAACTGGATACGGCGGTAATCTAAATAAAGAAAAAGGAAACCATGTAACTTTCACAAAGGGTTCAATGCAAGGAAATATAGAAGCAAGAATAGATGGAGCTGCTAGACAAGGATATAATAAAATCACTCTTGGGCAACAAGATTCCAAAATTACTGGAAACATACTAGCAGCAGGTGGAACAAATGAAGCAATCTTTAGCAATGGTGGCGTAATAGAGGGTGTAATTCATGATGATCAAGGTGCCAACACAAGTTCTAAAAATATCATAAATTTCAATGGAAATGGTAACGCTTCTATAAAATCTAGCGATAACAATACCACAACCGCAGTTATAAAAATTTCCATAGGAACAAATACGATTACCTTTAATAATACTGGTGAACAAAATATAATTGGAACAATCCAATCTAATTCAAGTAGTTATAGTTATACCGCAGGCTCAAATACCATTTCTTTTTCTAGTGGTTCAAGTGCAAAAATCAGTGGTAATGTTTATTCTTCTAATGGAAAAAATACGATTACTTTTTCTAGTAATGCAAAAAATGCAAAAAATGAAATTGATGGTATGGTTGATGCTCATGGAGGAAATAATGATATATTTTTTGGAACTCGTCCAACAGATAGTAATAATGCAATTACAGCAAGTGGAAATGCAACTTCAAAGATTACCCATGGTATTTATGCTAGAGATGGTAGTGCTACGATTGTATTTGCAACAAATGGTGATGCTACGATTGGAAAGATTAACACAGCTACTGGGAGTATTTCGGGTAGTGAAAATGACGCATTAAGAATTATGGATGGGGGTGCCAGCAGTAATATATCTGTTAGTTTTTATGGTAATGCAAATAATATTATCGATGGAAATATTAGAACAAGTATTAATGCAGCTAAGGGAATAAAAACAACAAATATTAATTTCTTTGCAGGAACAAATAAAATTAGTGGAAATATTATTGTAAGTGGATATGGAGATGCTCATGCAACAAACACCATCAATTTTATGGAGACATCAATATCAAACGAAATTCTTGGAAATATCCAAGCTAATGGTAGTGGAACCAATAAAATAACATTTAATAATTCTGCCACCACAAACTCCATAGTTGGCAATATCTCCGCATCCTCTGGAACAAATACTATCACTTTTGGAGAAGATACTTCTTCTGGTGGAACTCCTAAAGGTAAAGCAAGCTCTGTTGCAAATACTATTACTGGAAATATCTCAGCAAATAGTGGAACTAATGAAATAACACTCTATACTGCAGATTCTACTCTTGCTATCAATGGTAGTATTACTAACAATGCTGGAACAAATACTATCAAAGCAGAAAATGGAAGTATTACTATTAAAAAAGCAGAAGATAGTGAAAATAATATTTCTATCAAAGCAGAAGGTGGTTGGAATGCTACTAATACGATTATTGCAAAAACTCTTGATATTGATGTAGATATGATATTAGCAGGAAATCATTATAATGGAGATCAAGGTAGAAAAAATATTATTACAGCAACCGAAAGTGGAATAATAAAAGCCAATAGCATTGTTGCCAATAATGATGGAATTAATATCAATCAAATTACTTTGGGTAATAATAGTCAAATTATTGCTAAGGAAATTAGCGCACAAGGCAAGGGAACTAACAACATCACACTAGGAAATAATACATCTAGTAAAGTAAGCATTACAGGAGATATTAGCGCTTCTGGTGGAACAAATAATATTAAACTCTCTCAAGCTGCCCCTACATTTTTCAATATTCCTTTAGATAGTAGTAATACAGGTAGCAATGTTTCTGAT
>NZ_NXLX01000037.1 GCF_003364335.1 Helicobacter anseris | reverse complement strand
AAGTTTTTACCATATTTGGCATAGATGCTTCCTGCATTGAGTGTAAGATTGGTTGCTTGGTAATCTTTAGAACTCCAATTAGAATCATTAAAACTTGAAGCTAAGGCTAAAGAGCTTCCACTACCTTGAGTTAAATCTTTTCCGATATAGGTATAGCCAGTGTTTTTATTATTGATGTTTGAATTTGTATTGCTTGTTACATTGTTGAAACTAGTAATGGTGAGATTTGTATCTTGTGTTAAGCCGTCAAAACTTAGGATGTTTTTGGTTTTAGAATAATCTCCACTTGTGCTTGCTGCCGTTAATTCTGCAATAGTAATAGTATTTGATTTTGCATTATCTCTGTTAATTACATCTCCGCCAAATTTAAAAATATTATGTTTATCTGTGTTGGTATTATCTTTATTAAATGCAGTGATTACTAAATTGCTATTATCTTTAAAAGTAATATCTCCTGAAATATTAAAACGATTGATTGCTTGATTTCCATTACTTCCTGCAGTAATAGAGCTAATGTTTTGCAAAGTTATTCCATTGGCTGTAATATTATTTGTTCCACCATTTGCAAGAATGGTATAAGTAGTAGGAGTAGCAGTAGTTTCACCTTCTTTGGTATCTTGTGTGATTGCTCCTCCTAGAGTATTGCTTGAGCCATTAAAGGTGATGGTATTGGTTCCACCTGTGGCACTAAGATTTCCTGTGAGAGTATTACTAGCAGTAGTTTTACTTGTTCCAGAAGTTGTATTTGCACCAAAGGTGATGGTATTGGTTCCCCCACTAGCTGAAATATTACCTGTGATAGTGTTGGTTGTTGTATTAGAATCAAATGTAATAGTATTGCTTCCGTTACTGACTGAGATATTACCTGTGATAGAAGAAACTCCTGTATTAAAAGTAATGTTGTTTTTTCCGTAACTGGAATATGGATTATATTGTGCAGTCAGATCTCCTACGATAGAGTTTTTTGTGCCAGATTCAAAGGTAATGTTGTTTGTTCCACCATTAGCACTAAGATTTCCTTCAAGCTTATTGGTGATTCCTGAAAAAGTTATAGTATTAGTTCCACCATATGCATTAAGAATTCCTTTGATAGTATTTGTAGATTTTTCTCCAGAGAATGTGATGGTATTGGTTGCAGAATAACCATTATAAAGTTCTGCAGTTATATCACCACTAATCTCATTTGTTGCCCCATCACCAGAGAAAGTTAAAGTATTTCTTCCTATTGCCGCATGGTCTGTATAAAGAAGTACATTTGCTGTAATATTACCGGTAATTGTATTTTTGATATTTGATTCAAAAGTAAGTTGGTTTTCATTTCCCTTACTAGTAATATTACCTGTAATAGAATTCTCCCCTCCCTTAAAAGAAAGCTCATTAGAAGCATAGTTTTCTGCTGTTATATTTCCTGTGATAGTGTTTTTAGTTGTCCCTTCTTCAAAAATAATGGTATTTTTTGCCCATCTATTATTATTATTGGAATTTGTAGTTGCCTGAATATTTCCAGTAATAGTATTGGTTCCTTTTGTAAAAGTAATTTTATTGTAAGTATTACTTACATTACTGCCACCATTTCCATTAACAAAAATTGCATAACCATTTCCATTACTAGCAGTATTAATAATCTTGTTTTCTTCTCCATTAAATACAATTGTGCTGCTTCCATGATTTCCATCGCTAAACAATCCCGTATAAATGACTTCATCACTACTAGATACTGTAGCATTACCATTAAAAGTAATAGTGCTAGAACCTTTAAAATTCCATATTTTTCCTGTAGTAGCATTACCATTAAAGTTAATGGTTAATTGTCCACTACTGGTTTTTTCAATTGATCCTGTAACTCCCCCACCATCTCCATTAAAGACAATACCTGTATCTTCAAAATTTACCTTTAGATTCCCCTCTAATTTTGCACCATTATTAAATGTAAGAGAGGGGCTTTCTGCGTTGGTATTCCCACCACTATCAAGTGTGATATTTCCCTTGACACTTGCACCAAAGATAGCCTTAAAGGTTCTAGCATTATTATAGTTTGTTCCTATCGTATGAATATTTCCTACAAATGAATATGCTAAGTTATTAGTGTTAGACAAATCAAGAATGAAATTAGTATTGTTGATATTTGAAAAATTGACTTTTAATGTTCCTGTGCCATTGGCTCCCATCTGAATGGCTTTTCCACTACCATTTAAAGTAATACTTGTGTCGTTTGTTGTAGCTGTATATGTTGTGGCATCTCCACTTCCACTTGCTGAACTTCCAAATTGAAAAACAAGAGTTTCAATAGGGGTAGTTCCACTACTAAGAGCTGGTTGATAAACATCAGTATTGCTTCCGCCAATAATATCGCTTTGGATTCCATTCCAAATGAAATTCCATCCATTATTTGGTGCATTTGGAACAGCAATGCTTACATTAGCACTTGCAACACTTACACTCAAAGCTAAAGCTAGAGAGCTAGCAACCAAAGGTTTGAAGAATCTTTTTGAATTGCTTGAATTATTTGAAGAAAAAGAGGCATTTAAAGAAGTGTTATACCCCCCCCCCCTGTAGCAGTGAAATATTTCTTTTCATCTTATTAACTCCTTGTTTTTTTAATGTTTTTTAAAAGAATTTAAAAAATAAAATGCAATGATAATAAAAATAAACTTAAATTATTTTTAAAATAAAGCAAAAAGATTACAGGGGGGGGGGGATACAAATAATATAAAACAATGTATTTTAGGTGCTTTATGGGTTTTGGAAAATCGCTTTCTATTCTCCCTCTCTAACCACCACTTAAAATGAAACAACTTTAGGAGTTTGTATGAAAAACATAATACTAAATGCACATCAAAGATTAGTATTTTGCTTGTTAAGGATATAAAAAGACTAAAAATAAAGAGCGAAAATAAAAACTTTTTTAAGTGGTGGCAAGAGAGAGAAAATTTCTTACTCTAGCTTCTAAGAGCAAGTAATCTTGCTCTTAGATTGTTTTTGTTTTTAGTTTGCTTTATTTACCCTTGGATTATTTTGATTTATCCTTTCTGTTTCTACTTCATTATATGGAGTATATTTAGATGCTCCAAAGCTATATCTATATCCTAGATTGACTTGATAATTTGTAGTAATTAATCCACCAAAGCTTCTTTCAAAATCAAAGTAGATTCTATGATTTTCTTTAATAGAGAAATTAGATCCTACATTCATAACAAATCTACCTGTAGAAGCTAGAGGAGATAAAGATACATTCGTTCCTAGATTTGAAGTTAAAGATACTTTACCCCCAGCAATATA
>NZ_NXLX01000036.1 GCF_003364335.1 Helicobacter anseris | reverse complement strand
AAAGATGATTTCTCCCCTCCTCTCTTTAGTTTTCTTATCCACTCCCCTCCTAGCAGAGTTAAAGTATTTTCCCAAAGATAAGGCTGAACTACTTGAACTACTCAAAGATGAAAATATCAAGCTAGACACAATTGATGTCAGCAAAATCAAAGATATGAGTGGTTTGTTTTGCCAAAGCTATGAATTAACAGAAAATACTTTTATGGCTATCGTGCAAGAATGCAAAATAGCAGATTCTACCCGCAAAGATTTTAGTGGGATAGAAAAATGGGATGTGAGTAATGTGGAGAATATGCAAGGAATGTTTGATGGCGCCACCTCTTTCAATCAAGACCTAAGCTCTTGGGGGGATAAAAATCCCTTCAAACCCTTGGTATCCAAAGAAAAAACTCAAGAGCAAACTCAATCTCAAGAAAACCCCCAACTTCAAGAAATAAATCAATGCAAATTTGCAGAAGCTTTTAGTCTTATTGGGGTTGATGAGCCAAAAGCAATAGAATTATTTTCGCAATGTCTTCAACAAGAAAAAGAGAGCAAAATCTACCTAGCCTATCTCTATCTCAATCAAGAACAGCCTGATGTTGCCAAAGGCAGTGCTTTGGCAGTAGAATATGCCAAAAATCTCTACGAAGAGCTTTGCAGTGTCGATAAACACGATAATTTCTGTCAAGATTATGGCACTCCACCTGATGTGATTGATAATGCAGAAATGATTTTTCCTATCCTCTATTTTGGAGGAAAAGATTTTTCATACGGGATGATTCCCCAACATCCACAAGTGCTTCATTACACACGAGGATATTATGGCTCAAGTCGCGATTCAACCTTAGGAGGTTTTACTGGAGAATATCCCAAACCCTTCAGAAGTATCAGTATTGAAAAATTCCTCTCTGCTCCAAATAGCCACAAGCTCAAAGATCTAAGACCTCCTCTCAACTATTATGAAGGCACAATGAGATTTTATAGCGGACGCAATAGCGTCTATTATGGCTTGGCACTTGATTTTTATCCAGCTTTTGCTTTTGATAGACAAGAGAGTATTGAGGATATTAGCAAAGATGTTTCTCCCACAGGAGATCCTGATGAGTGGTTTTTTGGTTGGTATTATGTCATCATCAAAGAAAATCCCGATTTGCTTCAAGCCTACAATGAATGCATAAAAGAAATTCAAGAGTATTATCAAAATGTGCTAAAACTCCCCACAGACAAAGCCAAGCAATACGCTACAAGGGCAGTCAAATCACTCATTTTAGAAAGCTATGTAAGGGGTTAGAGATGAAAAAATGGATTTTTTTACTTTTTATCAATTTCATTTGGGGAGAGCAAATCTATACCCCACAAAACAAAAAAGAATTGCTAGAACTCCTTAGAGAGAAAGGCATATCACCCAAACAAATCAATGTAAGCAAAATCAAAGATATGAGCTATGTGTTTTGTATTGATAGAGAAGATTCTAGGTGTATTGAGGGATATGTTGATGGATACGATGAAAAACCCTCACTAGATGGAATTGAGAATTGGGATGTATCAAATGTAGAGAATATGGAAGGAATGTTTAGAGGACAAGGCACAGATATCTCTCTTGCTTCTTGGAATGTAAGCAAAGTCAAAAATATGAAATTGATGTTTGCTTGGGGTGGTTGTACAAAACCCATAGATTCTTGGGATGTAAGCAATGTAGAGGATATGAGCTATATGTTTGCGGGTTCTTATTTTAATCAACCTATTGAGAAATGGAATGTAAGCAAAGTCAAAGATATGAGTGGAATGTTTTTTAGATCTAGCTTCAATCAACCTCTTGAGAAATGGAATGTAAGCAATGTGGAAAATATGAAACTAATGTTTGCCCAAAACTCTTCTTTCAACCAACCCATAGGGAAATGGAATGTAAGCAAAGTCAAAAATATGGGATATATGTTTCATCAAGCCACAAGCTTCGATCAACCCCTAAACTCTTGGGATGTCAGCAATGTGGTGATTATGGATGGGATTTTTCAAGATGCTATAACCTTTGACCAACCCCTAAACTCTTGGAAACCCAAAAGCCTCAAATCAATCTCCAAAGGATTTAAAAAAGCCCTATCTTTTAGACATCCGATAGATTCTTGGAAGCTAGGGAAAAATGTAGATACAAGCTTTTTGTTTGTCGATGCACCTCAAATCAACCCATTCGATGGCAATGGCAAATACCAAGTCGAAAAAAGGCTTGAAGAACTTTTGAGAAATACCTCTATCCCTCTTGCAAAAATCGATACAAGCCTAGTTAAAAGTATGCAAAAACTATTTTTATACACTCACCGAAGCAATCAAGCATTTGAAGGGATTAACACTTGGGATGTCAGCAATGTGGAGGATATGAGTGAGATGTTTAGTGGAGTGGAAAATTTCAATCAACCTCTTGATAAATGGGATGTTAGCAATGTTAAAAATATGGGATATATGTTTCATCAAGCCACAAGCTTCGATCAACCCCTAAACTCTTGGAATGTCAGCAATGTCAGGAATATGAGTGGTATGTTTGATCAAGCAAAAGCTTTCAACCAACCTCTTGAATCTTGGAATGTCAGCAATGTTAAAGATATGAGCTTTATGTTTGCCTACTCCTCTTTCAATCAGCCCTTAAACTCTTGGGATGTCAGCAATGTAGAAAAAATGCAAGGAATGTTTAGAAACAACCCAGCTTTTAACCAACCCCTTGAATCTTGGAATGTAAGTAATGTAGAAAATATGAAACTAATGTTTGCTTATACACAATCATTCAATCAACCCCTAAATTCTTGGAAGATTGCAAAAGTTGAAGATATGTCCTTTATGTTTTACAATGCAAAAGCTTTCTCTCAACCCCTATCTTGGGATACCTTATATGCAAATACCACAGAGATGTTTGAGGGAGCGGATAAGTTTGATTTGAAAAAATGGCAAGAAGCCTTCAATCAAGCCCACCCTCTTGATTCAAAAGGACACCGATATTTCCCCACAACAAGAAGAGAGCTAATCAAAATCACTCGCACACAAGCCCCACTTCAAGAAATTGATGTGAGCAAAATCACAGATATGAGCTATCTCTTTTACAAAGAGAAAAGGGATTTTAGTGGTATTGAAACTTGGGATGTAAGCAATGTAGAGGATATGAAGGGGATGTTTGAACGCTCCAATTTTAATCACCTCATCAATTCTTGGAATGTGAGCAAAGTCAAAGATATGAGCAAAATGTTTTTGGGTGCAAAATCTTTCAATCAACCTCTTGATAAATGGGATGTTAGCAATGTAGAAAATATGAATGGGATGTTTTCTAGTGCAGATTCCTTCAATCAACCTCTAAATTCTTGGAATGTGAGCAAAGTCAAAGATATGGGGAGTATGTTTTATGGTACAGACAATTTCAATCAACCTCTTGATAAATGGGATGTTAGCAATGTAGAGAATATGGATTGGATGTTTAATGATGCCACCTCTTTCAATCAAGACCTAAGCTCTTGGGGGGATAAAAATCCCTTCAAAGACACTGGAGGGAAAAATCCTGATTTAAAGACAAAATGATGAAAA
>NZ_NXLX01000035.1 GCF_003364335.1 Helicobacter anseris | reverse complement strand
GCATTCTCTCTTAATTCACCCATTCTTTTATTTAAGCTATTCATATTAGCTAAATAAAGATCATAATTACTTCCAAGAGCTGCTGCTGAAGCTTGTTGGTTAGCAGTAGAGGCACCTTTGGCAGAAACTGCATCTAGAAAATAGGTAGTATAACCTGTTTTATCAGTGCCAAATTGTCCGTACTGATCTGTTAAAACTTCTTTTAATGTAGAACCAACTTGATCAAATCCTATAATTGCATCTGCAGTTTCAAGTTTTACCAATGCAGTGTTTGTGTCATTGCCTGTGCTATTTTTTACAGTAAATACTGCAATATTACCAGCACTCTCTGTTCCACCACCTTTATAACTAATACCACTGACATTAATATCACTACCACTAGTTAATACTTGGATATATTGAGTAGTTTGAGCATTATCTTTTGTATTAAATACAACAACTCTATCGGCATAAACATTACCATAAACACCATTACCACTACCATTCACCGCTCCATTATTACTTGATTTAATTCCACCTAAAGTAGCTTTGCTTTGATCTGCTTCCTGATTTGCATAGATTCTAAAGAGTGCATTAGAACCAGTTAGACCATTTCCTGTATTACTACCTGTTGCATCTCCAATCATTAAAAGATTGAAATTTTCTCTTGTTTGAATATTGCTATTATCATTACCATAAGAACCCAAATCAATTACCGTATTGCTTTGTTCAAAAGAGTTTAAAAGAGTTTCCTCCCTATTTAAACTAGCATTTTCAATGGTAAGACTTCTAAGTGCAACGGAACTATCTGTAAAGAATTTAGATCCTGATTGCATCGTAAGGTTAATAATAGTTTTAGCATAAGCATCTGTATCTTTAATCTTACTAAAATCAAATCCTCCAAAATAGACAGAATTATTTTGCAAGGTGATATTATAAGTTGAATTACCATTACTTGAATTTACTGTAGATTCTAATGCAGATACTGTTCCAACAGCAATACCTTGGATTGTAACTATATCATTATAACCACTTGAAGCATCTCCTGATCTTTTAGTAGTAATAGTAAGTATAGGATCTGTATCATTTTCTATAAAATAACTTTTATAAGTATCAATAAATGAAGTATTTTTTCCATCACTTGTTTTAATATTCTTATCTTTTAAAGTAAGTTTTATACCATCTTTATAAGTTTTACCTAAAACTTTATTATTCGCTATTGCTGTATCACTAGCACTGAAAGCATCATTTTGATTATCATTACTATGAGCAAAGATTAAAGTAGTAGTTCCACTTGCACCATATATAACATTAGCACCAACACTAACAGGTCCTTGCATAATAACATTTGCAGAACCACCTGTTGTTTCTACATTGAAAATAGGCGTATTACTTAATGATAAAGAAACCGTTTGTCTTAAAACTAGGTTTGAAAATCCGCCAGATGTTTTTAAAACACCAGAAGCTCCATTAGTAAGATTACTTGGTGCCCATATTTTATTTTCAAAGACAATGTTGTTAGTTCCACCATTGGTTGTGATGTTACCTGTAAGACCTACTAGCGCCATTAGAGCACTCATATCACCGCTAGTAGTTAAGGTGCTTGGTAATGATGGTGTTGTTGAAGTAGTTGCTGTGCCTTTGATAGAAATATTGTTAGTTCCACCATTAGTTGTGATGTTACCTGTAAGACCTACTAATGCCTTTAAAGCACTCATATCAGCACTGGTAGTTAAGGTACTTGGTGATGGAGATGGTGTTGTTGAAGTAGTTGCTGTGCCTTTGATAGAAATGTTATTAGTACCAGCATTAGCTGTAATATCTCCTGTGATAGAGGAATTACCGTTTAAGGTAATATTATTACTAACCTTATCATTTCCCTTTAATAACTTAACATCAGCATAAATAGCACTACCATCACCACCTGTAATAGTATTTTTTGCATTTGATGTTGCTGCATTAGAATCATTAGAGATTGTAACTTTTTTATCTTGAGAACCTATTTTAATTGCACCAGTTGCATTAATTGTATTATTACCCCACATATTAGTAATACTACCATTGATGGTAATATCTTTTCCATCAATATTATTTGCTCCTACAGAGGTTTTTACTTCTCCTGTTATTGTAACTGTTTCTGTTCCCTTAATCACATTTTTATTATTACTATTATTATTACCACTGCTTTCAATTGTTCCTATATCAATAGTAAGTGTTTTAGCAGAAATGGTATTAGTAGCAGTTCCTCCACCACTAACAGATATTTTTCCACCTGTTTTCTTGATAACAATAGTTCCATTTTCTGCTTTAATAGTATTTGTCCCAGCATTGTTGGTAATACCACCATTAATAGCAAGAATACCATCACTCTTAGTAAGAGTAATCTCATTGGTTGTGGAAGTAGCAGAGATATCACCGTTTATATCACCATCTCCAGCAGCAAAATTGATTATGTTTTTTGTCCTACCAAATCCATCCGAACTTGTAATATTTCCATCAATTTTGTTTTTCGTGGTTGTATTGAAAGTAATTGTGTTTGTTGCACCACCAAAACCATCACCAGCAGCAGTGATATCACCTTTTATGATATTTTCAGAGGCATCACCATTTGTATTTTTATTAATTGTAACAGTAACCGTAGTTTTACTTGATGATGCAATACCTCCACCTATCCAAGTTTTAGTCTGACTAGATTGGCTACTTCCTGTTGGAGAAAAAGTAATATTAACATCTGCTCTATTACTAGCCGTTACCTTACCAGTGATAGTTCCATCTACAAATTTAAGTTTATGTTGAGGACCTTGTGCTGCTGTAGTACCTACCATTCCTGATGCACTAAAATTTCCTTGCAATGATGCTGAATTATTAAAAGTATAGGTTGCATTAACATCCATATAAGAATATGGAAGACTTGTGATACTTCCTATTACATCTCCACCAAAAGTTGCTTCAAACTGATTTTCACCAAACCATTTTTGAGCTCTACCACCTACAATTCTGATATCACCTTTAAAAGCAGTACCATTGTTAACATTTGATAAATCTAATACCATTTTTCTAGCACTCGTATTTATAGTTCCACTATTACTAGGAGGATTGTTCCACCTAGAAAAGAGAAAAGAAAGAGTCTTGCCTTGCATATCAATACCCTTACCATTTGATTTTAACTCAAGAATCGGGTTATAACTAGCAGTAACATTTCCTCCTATAGCGATTGTATAAGAAGTGTTGTTGAGACTTCCTGTTGGTGATTGAGGATTAGAATTAGTAAAATCCAAAGTAATATCTACAGGATCACCACTACCACTACTTGTTCTTAGTGTATAAAGACCATCTCCACCGCTAGCACCATTCCAGGTTAAATTAGGAGAAGTGCTACCACTTAAATCAAAACTTGTATCTGCTGTTCCACTTGTTCCATAGCAAAAAACAGGAGCACCATTAGAACTTGTGCAATCAGCACTTGCAATATTTGCACTTAAAAATAAAGCTAAAGAACTAGCAACTAAAGGTTTGAAGAATTTTTTTGAGTTGTTTGAATCTTTTGTAGAGAAAGAAGCATTTAAAGAATTACTATACCCCCCCCCCTCATTACATCAAATTTTTGTTTCATAACAAAAACTCCTTTTTTAAGATTTTAATTTTTACTTTAAAAGTATTTAAGCTCTTTATTTTTAAAGTAAGACAAAAATTATATATTAAAAAATTGCTTTTTTTGATAGTTATTGACAAATAATGAGGGGGGGGGGG
>NZ_NXLX01000034.1 GCF_003364335.1 Helicobacter anseris | reverse complement strand
AATCACCACATTTTTCATTTTTTTCTCATCTCTTAAGCAAACTTTAAGTATAAAATTTGTATTATTCTGTTTCCTAAATTGAAACGGGCGTTTAAAGACTTGCTTTTATGCATTTTATAAGGGTTAAAAAACACCTTTTAATAATTTTAAATTTTTCGTAAATCTTTTTAGGTTGTTCTTTTACTTAAAATAAAATTGTTACATTTGTTATGTAAAGTAAAAACTTACTTGACATTTCATAGCATTTTATTTTGGTAGTGATCTTTGAAATCTAAGCAAGAGTTTTTAGGTTTTTAATTTTTACTCAATTTTTTATTTTTTAAAATTTAAAGACTTATAACTCTTAGTGTTAATTTATACAACTCTGTTTATACTTAATTAAGTTTAAACTTGTGATAAAGAGAATAAGCTAAGAGTTCAGGAATAAACTTCCAATTTTTTATGGAGAGTTTGATCCTGGCTCAGAGTGAACGCTGGCGGCGTGCCTAATACATGCAAGTCGAACGATGAAGCTTTTAGCTTGCTAAAAGTGGATTAGTGGCGCACGGGTGAGTAACGCATAGGTTATGTGCCCCATAGTCTGGGATAGCCACTGGAAACGGTGATTAATACTAGATACTCCCTACGGGGGAAAGTTTTTCGCTATGGGATCAGCCTATGTCCTATCAGCTTGTTGGTGAGGTAATGGCTCACCAAGGCTATGACGGGTATCCGGCCTGAGAGGGTGATCGGACACACTGGAACTGAGACACGGTCCAGACTCCTACGGGAGGCAGCAGTAGGGAATATTGCTCAATGGGCGAAAGCCTGAAGCAGCAACGCCGCGTGGAGGATGAAGGTTTTAGGATTGTAAACTCCTTTTGTTAGAGAAGATTATGACGGTATCTAACGAATAAGCACCGGCTAACTCCGTGCCAGCAGCCGCGGTAATACGGAGGGTGCAAGCGTTACTCGGAATCACTGGGCGTAAAGAGCGCGTAGGCGGGATAATAAGTCAGATGTGAAATCCTGTAGCTTAACTACAGAACTGCATTTGAAACTGTTATTCTAGAGTATGGGAGAGGTAGGTGGAATTCTTGGTGTAGGGGTAAAATCCGTAGAGATCAAGAGGAATACTCATTGCGAAGGCGACCTACTGGAACATTACTGACGCTGATGCGCGAAAGCGTGGGGAGCAAACAGGATTAGATACCCTGGTAGTCCACGCCCTAAACGATGAATGCTAGTTGTTGGGGTGCTTGTCACTCCAGTAATGCAGCTAACGCATTAAGCATTCCGCCTGGGGAGTACGGTCGCAAGATTAAAACTCAAAGGAATAGACGGGGACCCGCACAAGCGGTGGAGCATGTGGTTTAATTCGAAGATACGCGAAGAACCTTACCTAGGCTTGACATTGATAGAATCCTATAGAGATATGGGAGTATCTAGTTTACTAGAACTTGAAAACAGGTGCTGCACGGCTGTCGTCAGCTCGTGTCGTGAGATGTTGGGTTAAGTCCCGCAACGAGCGCAACCCTCGTCCTTAGTTGCTAGCAGTTCGGCTGAGCACTCTAGGGAGACTGCCTTCGTAAGGAGGAGGAAGGTGAGGACGACGTCAAGTCATCATGGCCCTTACGCCTAGGGCTACACACGTGCTACAATGGGGTGTACAAAGAGAAGCAATACCGCGAGGTGGAGCAAATCTCAAAAACATCTCTCAGTTCGGATTGTAGTCTGCAACTCGACTACATGAAGCTGGAATCGCTAGTAATCGTGAATCAGCCATGTCACGGTGAATACGTTCCCGGGTCTTGTACTCACCGCCCGTCACACCATGGGAGTTGTATTCGCCTTAAGCCGGGATGCTAAACTGGCTACCGTCCACGGCGGATGCAGCGACTGGGGTGAAGTCGTAACAAGGTAACCGTAGGTGAACCTGCGGTTGGATCACCTCCTTTCTAGAGAAATATCAAGATATTTGTTTATCTTGATTGACAGAGTAAAAGAATTAAAAACCAAATTCTTGCTTAGTTTTCAGAGATTAACATCAAAGATAAAATGTTAGTCATTGTAGGGGCTTATAGCTCAGGTGGTTAGAGCGCACCCCTGATAAGGGTGAGGTCAGAGGTTCAAGTCCTCTTAAGCCCACCATATGGGGAATTAGCTCAGCTGGGAGAGCGCCTGCTTTGCACGCAGGAGGTCAGCGGTTCGATCCCGCTATTCTCCACCATAGTTTTTAGTTTAATGTAAGTATTACCTTATAATAATATTTACATTAGGCTAAGCCTAAGTGTTTTTTAAATTATTATTGTTAAGCCTATGAATATAGTAATAAGACTACAATTACTCTGTTTTTATTTAGTGTATTGTTAATACATTCAATAAGGCAGTGATAACTTTAGAATACTTAACTATTTTATCCATACTTTAAAAGTAAAGCAGTAAGATACTTTGTAAGATCTTATGTGAAAATAAGCTTTTAAGGGCAGATGGTGGATGCCTTGGAAGAGAGAGGCGATGAAGGACGTACTAGACTGCGATAAGCTACGGGGAGCTGTCAAGAAGCTTTGATCCGTAGATTTCCGAATGGGGCAACCCAACTAGCACTAGCTAGTTACCTTAAATGGAGCGAACCTAGGGAAGTGAAACATCTCAGTACCTAGAGGAAAAGAAATCAAACGAGATTCTCCTAGTAGCGGCGAGCGAACGGGGAACAGGGCAAACCGAGTGCTTGCACTCGGGGTTGTGGACTGCAATATCCACTTTTATTATTTAGTAGAATTACCTGGAAAGGTAGGCGACACAGGGTGATAGCCCCGTATATGAAAGATAATAGATAGGTAGCAGTATCCAGAGTAGGCCAGGACACGTGAAATCCGGGCTGAAGCAGGGGAGACCACTCTCCAACCCTAAATACTACTCTCTTACCGATAGCGAACAAGTACCGTGAGGGAAAGGTGAAAAGAACCGCAGTGAGCGGAGTGAAATAGAACCTGAAACCATCTGCTTACAATCATTCGGAGCCCTATGATTTATCAGGGTGACGGACTGCCTTTTGCATAATGATCCTGCGAGTTGTGGTATCTGGCGAGGTTAAGCAAACGCGAAGCCGTAGCGAAAGCGAGTCTGAAAGGGCGTTTAGTCAGATGCTGCAGACCCGAAGCTGAGTGATCTATCCATGGCCAAGTTGAAGTAAGTGTAATAGCTTATGGAGGACTGAACTCGTACCCATTGAAACGGGTTGGGATGAGCTGTGGATAGGGGTGAAAGGCCAAACAAACTCAGTGATAGCTGGTTCTCTTCGAAATATATTTAGGTATAGCCTCAAGTGATAGTAATAGGGGGTAGAGCACTGATTGGGCTAGGGCTGCTCACCGCGGTACCAAACCCTGTCAAACTTCGAATACCTATTACCGTATCTTGGGAGTCAGGCGGTGGGTGATAAAATCAATCGTCAAAAGGGGAACAACCCAGACTAGCAAATAAGGTCCCTAAGTTCTATTCTGAGTGGAAAAAGATGTACAGTTACTTAGACAACCAGGAGGTTGGCTTAGAAGCAGCCATCCTTTAAAGAAAGCGTAACAGCTCACTGGTCTAGTGATTGCGCGCTGAAAATATAACGGGGCTAAGATAGACACCGAATTTCTAGATTGTGCTTGCACAGTGGTAGAAGAGCGTTCGTATCTGCGTTGAAGGTATACCGGTAAGGAGTGCTGGAGCGATGCGAAGTGAGCATGCAGGAATGAGTAGCGATAAAATATGTGAGAATCATATTCGCCGTAAATCTAAGGTTTCCTACGCTATGCTCGTCATCGTAGGGTTAGTCGGGTCCTAAGACAAGTCAGAAATGGGTAGTCGATGGAAAATAGGTTAATATTCCTATACCAACCATTGTGTGCGATGGGGGGACGCATAGGGTTAGGTGCGCTAGCTGATGGAATAGCTAGTTTAAGAGTGTAAGTTGGGAGATAGGCAAATCCGCTCCTGTATCACAAGCTCGATGAGCTCTTTGAAGTTTTCGGATGGAAGAGAGTGTCACTGATACCGTCGTGCCAAGAAAAGCCTCTAAGTTTAGCAATGGTTGCCCGTACCGTAAACCGACACAGGTAGATGAGATGAGTATTCTAAGGCGCGTGAAAGAACTCTGGTTAAGGAACTCTGCAAACTAGCACCGTAAGTTCGCGATAAGGTGTGCCTACGCAAGTAGGTCTCAGCAAAGAGTCCCTCCCGACTGTTTACCAAAAACACAGCACTTTGCAAACTCGTAAGAGGAAGTATAAGGTGTGACGCCTGCCCGGTGCTCGAAGGTTAAGAGGATTAGTCAGCCGCAAGGTGAAGCTTTGAATTGAAGCCCGAGTAAACGGCGGCCGTAACTATAACGGTCCTAAGGTAGCGAAATTCCTTGTCGGTTAAATACCGACCTGCATGAATGGCGTAACGAGATGGGAGCTGTCTCAACCAGGGATTCAGTGAAATTGTAGTGGAGGTGAAAATTCCTCCTACCCGCGGCAAGACGGAAAGACCCCGTGGACCTTTACTACAGCTTGGCACTGCCGATGGGAGCATTATGCGCAGGATAGGTGGGAGGCTTTGAAATCTTTACTCCGGTGGAGATGGAGCCATCCTTGAGATACCACCCTTAATGTTTCTGTCTGCTAACTGGCTTGAGTTATCCTCAAGCAGGACAATGCCTGGTGGGTAGTTTGACTGGGGCGGTCGCCTCCTAAAAAGTAACGGAGGCTTGCAAAGGTTGGCTCATTGCGGTTGGAAATCGCAAGTTGAGTGTAATGGCATAAGCCAGCCTGACTGTAAGACAAACAAGTCGAGCAGAGACGAAAGTCGGTCATAGTGATCCGGTGGTTCTGTGTGGAAGGGCCATCGCTCAAAGGATAAAAGGTACCCCGGGGATAACAGGCTGATCTCCCCCAAGAGCTCACATCGACGGGGAGGTTTGGCACCTCGATGTCGGCTCATCGCATCCTGGGGCTGGAGCAGGTCCCAAGGGTATGGCTGTTCGCCATTTAAAGCGGTACGCGAGCTGGGTTCAGAACGTCGTGAGACAGTTCGGTCCCTATCTGCCGTGGGCGTAGGAAAGTTGAGGAGAGCTGTCCCTAGTACGAGAGGACCGGGATGGACGTGCCACTAGTGTACCAGTTGTTCTGCCAAGGGCATCGCTGGGTAGCTACGCACGGATGTGATAACCGCTGAAAGCATCTAAGCGGGAAGCCAACTCCAAGATTAACTTTCCCTGAAGGTCGCAAGAAGACTACTTGCTTGATAGGTTAGGTGTGTAAGTGCAGTAATGCATTTAGCTGACTAATACTAATAGACCGTTTGGCTTATTTTTATGTGATAAAATAGAAGTATTTGTTATCACTGCCTTATTGAGTGTATAGGGTTTTATTGCTATATAGGCTAACAAAGAAGATTTTTCTTTATCATTAGGAAGATGGAGTTAAGAATAATAAGATTATTTTTAACTCCCTTTTCCTTGTGTTTATAGAGAGGAGGAAACACCCAGCTCCATTCCGAACCTGGCAGTTAAGCTCCTCTTCGCTGATGATACTGCACCTTTCAGGTGTGGAAACGTAGGTCGATGCAGGGTTAGGGAAAAACTTCTTTTTGCTTCTATAGAATTCTTTTTTATTATTTTTTATTTTCTAATTTTAGTATTTTTATAATATTTTATAGTGTTATTTTCATTATCTAAGTAATTAAGTTATTAGAGTGATGTTTGAGCTTATTTATTGCGCACTAATGGCATAGTTCTTTTTACGTTCGCTG
>NZ_NXLX01000033.1 GCF_003364335.1 Helicobacter anseris | reverse complement strand
ACCTCACTCATTACTGATATGAGCCAGTTATTTCTTAATACTGAGAGAATGAATTTCAGTGGTATTGAAAACTGGAATGTTAGTAATGTAAAGAATATGCAAGAAATGTTCTGTTGGTGCAATAGCTTCAATGCTGATCTTTCCAAATGGAATGTCAGTAATGTAGAGAATATGCAAGGAATGTTTTCTAATTGCAATAGCTTTACTTCTGATCTCTCCAAATGGAATACTAGTAAAGTAATTGATATGTCTTATATGTTCTATGAGTGCGATAGTTTCACTTCAGATTTATCTAAGTGGAATGTCAGCAATGTAGAGGATATGCAAAGTATGTTTTATTGTTGCAATAGCTTCACTTCTGATCTCTCCAAATGGAATACTAGCAATGTA
This sequence comes from Helicobacter anseris, assembly GCF_003364335.1. GTDB lineage: Bacteria > Campylobacterota > Campylobacteria > Campylobacterales > Helicobacteraceae > Helicobacter_H > Helicobacter_H anseris. The sequence continues at coordinate 7,052 of NZ_NXLX01000033.1, read as the reverse complement.
GAGGATATGCAAAGAATGTTCTGTAATTGCAAAAATTTCACTTCAGATTTATCTAAGTGGAATGTCAGCAAGGTAGAGAATATGGCATTTATGTTCTGTGATTGCTATAACTTCAATGCTGATCTCTCCAAATGGGACACTAGCAAGGTAGAGGATATGTATAGTATGTTCTATTTTTGCAAAAACTTCACTTCTGATCTCTCTAAATGGGACACTAGCAGGGTAGAGGATATGGCTTATATGTTCTCTGATTGTAATAGTTTCACTTCAGATTTATCTAAGTGGAATGTCAGCAAGGTAGAGAATATGGCATTTATGTTCTGTGATTGCAAAAACTTTACTTCAGATCTTTCCAATTGGAATGTTAGTAATGTAGAGAATATGCAAGGAATGTTCAATCGTTGTAATAGTTTCACTTCAGATTTATCTAGGTGGAATACTAGCAATGTGAAGGATATGGCTTATATGTTTTCTAATTGCGATAGTTTCAATGCTGATCTTTCTAAATGGAATGTCAGCAAGGTAGAGAATATGCAAGGAATGTTCAATCGTTGTAATAGCTTTACTTCAGATCTTTCCAAATGGAATGTTGGTAAGGTAGGGGATATGAAAGAAATGTTTCGTTGTTGCAATAGCTTCACTTCTGATCTCTCCAAATGGGATACTAGCAAGGTAAAGAATATGGCTTATATGTTCTGTGATTGCAATAGCTTCAATGCTGATTTATCCAATTGGAATGTTAGTAATGTAAAGAATATGCAAGGAATGTTTGATGATATTCCAGGATATATCAAGCCAAATTGGTGTAAATATTAAATCCTTTAAAAAGGACAGATTGAGCTTTAAGTTGAGTGCTTAGACACTTTAATGACTATTGGAAAGCAATAGATGAGTTTTCCAATAGGGAAGCTCTCTTTGTTTTCGCACATATAAAGGATAGAAAATGGAAAATTTAGAAAGAAAATTAGAATTAATTAAAACAGTAGCAGTATCAGAGACGGTGAAAAATAGTATGCCAATGGCAAAATTTTCCATCAAAAAAAATATTCTTAGTATTAATTTTGGAGGAGTATCAAAAACCTTCAGATTAGATACTTTTACAGAACCAAGTCTTTATAATATTGAGGGACTATTTTTTGATATTTGCTCTAGTTTTGATCTATTGTTGAGTGATGAGAATAATTCAAACTACGATGATATGAGAATTATCTCAATTGAGAATTCACTAAGAACGATAGAAAAAGATAGTATTGAGTGTATTCCAACCTATTACTACTATACAGAAGAACAGCTTAATAATTTTTTTGATTTTTCCTACCAAGATTTTGAGGAACAAGTCTTAGAAAAAGCAAAAGATTTTTTTGTTGTATCTCAATACAAAGGAAAAAGGTTTTACATTACACCAAAAACTATTTGCTCTCAGCTCTATTATTTTGATTGTGAATATGATGAAGATAATCAAGAGTTTAGAGAAATTCTAAAAAAAATTAGAACAAAAAAAGATGTAAAAGAACATCTTGATATTAATGAGGACAAAAAAATCTTCATTGTTCCTAACAGAAAAAAAAATCTAGGATTTAAGTATAAAAAAGCTCTTAAAGAATTGGTTGATTTTATTAATATTGAAAATTACAAACTAAATTTTCTAGGAGCTATAGAAGAAACTTGTAATAGACTGTTGAGATATAACCCTACAATGTTATTTTTGAATGAGGATATGTTGATTGATTTTAAAGATCAATTAGTTTCTGAATTTGTTCATGAAAAAACCATCATTGACAAAGATAGAGAAGAATTGAATACTTTTCTTTCTGAATACATAACAAAAAAATATTTTAAATTTTTGCCAGAAACAAAATCTGTAGTTTTCTGTCCTATCAAAGAAATAAACATTGAGGTATTCACATTCAAAAGGTTGAAGTTTTTTCAATTTGGTAGATTTAGTATAGAAAATATTAAAGACTTTAATAATAGAAATGATTTTGTATTTTATTTGAAATTAGATACGCCTACACTTCAAGATAGCTATCAAGAAAATATTTATCATTTTTCTCTTAATAGCGATATTATTCAACCAATAGTTGAGCATTCTCTTGACCCTAGAATTTCTATGGTAAATATAATGGATATTCTTCTAAGAAGAGAACGCACTAAATTAAATGGTTTTGATTATGCAATTAAACCTCATTTGAAAGAATTCTTTGTTGATGTAAAAGATTCTTACAATGCTGGAAATTGTGTTATTGGAACAGAGCAATTTATGCAAAAGTTTGGCTTAAAAGAGCAGAAAGAAATCAGAGCAGATAAGCTATTCGCTTTGGATTCAAGTAACGCTTTTGTGCGAAGAGCCATCATTGCAGCGTATCAAAAATTTAAAGAAAATGAGCAGAGTGTTTATTAAACACCATTTCATTTCGCCCCTCTGGGGTTTTTTATATTTATACCAAAGCTTATTATGGTAGGTTTTTGTATAAATATTTTTGTGTGTAGCAAAATAATACTAATCTTTTTATATGTATTATGCGTATAGATTTATACATAGTATGTGTGTAAAATACTACATATACTATGTAACAAAATAAAATCAATCACAAAAAAACCAAATCAAGGCTATTGTAATTTATATAGATATTTGTTTTTAAAACTAAGAGATTATATAATTGTAGTAGAGGTTGCCCTAAAGAGGTGGCTTCCTCCTTAGGGTTACCTACTTTCAAATGAAAGGAGGTAATCAAATGAAGATATTACACCATATCTTGATAGTGATTATATTAGTTTTAATGCTAATAAGTCAAGCCTATTAAGATAAAACCTCTTAGCTCATCTCATAAGCGTGGGCTAGGAGAATATCTTCAACCTCTAGCTTATGTTTTAAAGAAGGAGAAATAATGAAGAAAATCTTACTCGCATTACTAATGATGTCTATAACACTCCAAGCAAATGCAGAAAAGAAAGAAGAGGAAAAACTTCAAAAAGAATGTGATAATGGAAATAGCATATCTTGTGCTAAAGTAGGATATGAGTATCTATTTGTTGATAATCCAAAAAGTGTAGAATTCTTAGAAAAATCGTGTAATTTAAAGATGGTGCAATCTTGTTTAGTTCTTGGAACAATGTATGAAAATCACGATGATTTTGGAAATGACTACGCCAAAGCTAAAAAGTTTTATGGCAAAGCGTGTGATTTGAAAGATCAAGATGGTTGTAAAGAATACACAAAATTAAGTCAAAAAGGATACTGACACGCAAAAATGCAAACAGCAATTCTTAATCATCAAAAAATCACTATAGAAGAATATGCAAAAAGATATGGAAGTAAAAAAGTAGTGGTTTTTTGTGAGTTTTGCAATGAAGAAATGTTTCCTTTTGCATTAAATAGTATTTGCGTCAGAGCAAGATTTCATCACAAAAAACATTCAAAATGTCTTTATGCAAAACCTGCAAAATATATTGTAAAAAAGAACTCTAGCAAAATAAATAAAGCTTTATTGCAAGACATCAAAGAGAACCTTAATCACATCTATGCTTGTTGTAAGTTTTTTTTCAGAGATGAGCGTTTTTTAGCAATAGATTTTAAAGAGATGTTAGAGATTGCATTTGAAAGAGATATTTTTACATTTGCAAAGATTGATGTTTGGAAGCTTCCTTTTATTTTACTCTCACTCCTAGAAAAAGTAAAAATCAATAACAAGGAATATCGTTTTGTCATTGAAAATGATTTTCTTAAAATAGAGAGAGAAAAATACAAAATTGTAAAAGTTTTTGCTGATAGTGGTAGAAATGTCAATGGTGGTGAGTTTTTAATATCAAAAGATTTTTTTTATAAAATTGATACCAATTGGATACCACCAGAACTAACAAACAAATTAATTAAAATTTTTGAAGAAATCTTTAATTGAGATTATCTATCAAATATTTTTGTTTTTTCTTCCAAAACTTGTTTGTAATATAAGTTTAATGCTTCAGATAGAATCTTATTAACATATTCACTATCTTTTATATTTTTATTATCAAATGCACATATTACAGATAGTTTTTGTTGATTATTATCATCTAATGCTATTTTTATCTTTTTTGCTTCATTTTTATTTATAAAATCTAATTTTTCCATTTTTTAATCCTTTCTTTTATTTTTTTGTTATTTTATCAAAAAATTGATAAAAATATAAATTATTGCTTGACTTGATTATTTTTTTTATATATATTTTCAAAATACATATAAACTAATAATAAAAAATAAGCAGTTATTTTTTTGTTACCTGGTAGTTTGTATCGTATTTTATACATATAAACTTAGTAAGTTTATATGTATATTTTAATAAAATACCATCTAAGGCATTTTAATATGGAAATTAGAACGATATATGATTTGGTTTTAGATTACAAAAAACCATTTTTAGAACATTTATTGTTAAAGGATTGTAAAAAAACAACAATTGATAGATTTTCTAATAAAATCGATTATTTTTCTGATTTTCTATCAATTTATGAAAAGAATATTACTATTGATAATTTTTCATCAATGCATATAAATTCTTTCTTAACATATACAAAAGATAGAATTTTAAAGAGCAAATCTATTTTGAAAAAAAGTAGAAAGGGATTAAAAAGAAAAGAGATTGTTTCTCATTGGACTTTAAAATCTTACATTACTGCACTAAAATGTTTTTTTTCTTTTATAAGCGATAATAATAATGATTTATTGGATTTTTCAAAAGTTTTTTCTAAAATCATAAAAATAAAAGAAAATACAGAGATTGAAAGATTTACATTGGCAGAAAGAGAAAAAATTCAAAGTGTTTTAGAAAAAGAAAGCCAAGAAGCTTTAAAAAAAGGAAATTTGCAACAAATTAGAAATATCCTTGCTCTTAATATTCTTTTTTACACTGGATTGAGAGTTTCTGAAGTCTTGCAGATCAATAAGGGAGATTTTAGAGAACACGATGAAAGATTCTTTTCAATAGACATCAAAGGAAAAGGAGGTAAAGTTAGAAAAACTTTCATTTTGAAAGAGATTGTAATTGAATTCTTGGATCTAATACCAGAGGATAAAAAAATTATAAATGTTGAGTATGTGTCTTTTTACCAGAAAATTAACAGGTTTTTAGCTAGGTGCAATATCTCTTATCAAAAGAGTGGTTGCCACATCTTTAGACATAGTTTTGGAGATTTTTTGGTGAGTAAGGGAGTGGATTTAAAAATTATTCAGGAGTTGTTAGGACATCAAAATATTAGCACTACGGCGAAATTTTATACTCGTGCTGGTGATGATGTAAAAACAAAATCTTTGAAAGCAGTTTTTGGATAAAAGAAATAAATATAAAGGATAAAAAATGGTTTTCAGTATTGTGAATGAAAAAGGTGGTTGCGGAAAGACTACAATAGCATTAAATTTAGCTGGTGCATTGGCACAAAAAGGTAGAGATGTTTTCTTAATTGACGCAGATCCACAAGAGAGTGCTAGTGGAATTATGGAAATTAGAAATAGCAATAATATTGATATGACCTTTACAAGCGGAAAAATGGTTAGAAATGCGATTAAACAAATTCCAAAAGTAAAAGAAAAATATGATGATCTAGTTATAGATACTGGTGGTAGAGATACAATGGAAATGAGAATGTCTATTGCCTATTCTGATGTTGCTATAATTCCTATTATTCCTAGTCAATTAGATATGGATATATTTCATCATATGATTTTGACCGCTTGTGATGCTAAAGTTTTTAATCCTGTCCTAAAAATTGTTATAGTTATTTCAAAAAGCTCAACCAATCCATTTTTGGAAAAAAATATTGATATAGTTAGAAAATTCCTAGAAGAAAAACAAAAAGATGATGAATTAGACTTTTTAATTTTGCAAAATGCTATTTCTGAAAGAGAAGCATATAAAAATTGTTTTAGAAATGGATTGACAATCTGTGAAACAAAGGATAAACAATCTCAAAAGGCAAGGGAAGAATTTATTTTATTTTTTAATGAGCTTATAGAAGCTACAAAAGGAGAACGCAATGGGGAATGATAAGCAAAAAGCACTTGAGCAATATCTATCCAAAGGCAGAGGTGAAAAATTATCTCCATCAAGTATAACGAAGAATAATGATCTGAAGTATTTTAGTTTTTTTATCAATGAGAAAGAACAAAAATTCTTGCAAGAAAAATTTGGGTTAAATTTTAAAAACAATAGGAGATCTGCATTAATAAGGAATGAAATTGAAAAAAATATATCAGGATTAAAAAAGGGTAGTGTCGTTTTTTCTGACTTGGAAAATAGACTTTATTTATTTTTATCAAAGAAAAAAATAAAAATAATTTTTTATCACAAAGTAGAGGAACTTAATGAGTTTAATAAGATTTTTTTGGAATTAGAGCAAAAGCTAAGCACTAAATTAAAAAAAGAAACACTTATTAGATTTTTCCTATTGAAAGGATTTTATAAATGAATATAGAAAATCAAAAAATAAATACTGTAGATTTGGGAAATGGTATCCATTTTATTAGAGTAAAAGATGGCTATGCTGATAGCTTTAAAGGTAAAAAGCTTGAATTCTATAATTACGAGATCGATAGTTATTTTTCGGTTTATTTTAAAAATGAAGCTGAATTAAAAATGGGAAAATATCGCTCAGATATAATAGAGACAAATGATTTAAAAAAGGGATTGGAAGGTTGTGTTCCTCAAGAGTGTATAAGGAGTTATCATTTTTTATTCTTTTACTTAATATCTCATCAGTGGCGTTCAACCAATAAATATTACACCAATTTTCATAAAGGTGCATTTATTGCTCTCAAAACAGTCGAGCAGCAATATTGTGATATTAACGCAGATAGAACAGATCTTTTGAAAATTCATAAGTTAAGATTAGAATATTATAGAAACTTGCAAATAGCAACCTATCTTCCAGAGATTAGAAAAAATTATTATGAAGGAAAAACTCTCGCTTTATAATTTTTTTGCTATAATTGTGTCTTAAAGTTTTTATAACTTCACGATTTTTCGTGTTAGGGTTCTGTCATTTTGTGTATCACTATGTATTACATAGGCAAAAGCATT
>NZ_NXLX01000032.1 GCF_003364335.1 Helicobacter anseris | reverse complement strand
ATCTAGTTTGATACTCTCATCAGCCACAAGGGCAATCAATTCTTCTTTATCTTTTGGGAAATACTTCAGCTCTGCTAGGAGGGGTAAAGTCCCTAGAGTGAGGAAGAGTAGTGGGAGTAGAAGTTTGCTTAGATTCATTTTCTACTCCCCTATCTTAAATTGTTTTTCAGTATAAAAATCCAAAGGACAAAATTCAAAAATACTATCCCACTCTTTGAGTTTTGGGGTTTTCCATTTGCTTAAATCTTGATTGAAAGATTCTGCACTATAAAACATAAGTCCCATATTCTCTACATTACTCACATCCCAATTCCCAATAGGTTGATTAAAGACAGAGTGATTAAACATCCCAAACATATCTTTTACATTACCTACATTCCATTGATCTAGGGGCTGATTAAATTTTTCTGCAAATCCAAACATATGATACATATATTCCACATTGCTTACATCCCAAGAGTTTATGGGTTGATTGAAAATTTCTGTATCTGCAAACATTCTACCCATATTCTTCACTTTACTTACATTCCAATTCCCAATAGGTTCATTGAAAAGAAAGTTTCCCCAAAACATTCCCTCCATATTTTCCACATTTGATACATCCCAAGTCTCAATCCCCTTAAAGTTTTCTCTCTCTGAAGATTTTTTGCATTGTGGGACATAATTCATTGCCCTAGAATCTGGATCTGTTTCCCTACAAAATAGATAGCTCATATCTTTGATCGCACTTACATCAATGTTTTTAAGTGGCACACTCTCATCTTTCATTATCTCTATTAGCTCTTCCTTGCTCTTTGGTTTGAATATCCCAAAAGGATTTTTCTCTCCCCAAGAACTCAAATCTTGATTAAAAGTATTGTTTTTTGCAAACATATCTTTGATATTGGCTTTAGGATTGAGTTTCCAAGAGTCTAAAGGTTGATTGAATGCCTTTGCTTCTTTAAACATTTCCTTCATATTTTTTACATTGCTTACATTCCATTTTTCTAGGGGTTGATTGAAACTATCTGCATCAGCAAACATTGCTTCCATATTCTCTACATTACTCACATTCCATTTTTCTAGGGGTTGATTGAAACTATCTGCATCAGCAAACATCCTGCTCATATTCTCTACATTGCCTACATTCCAATTATCTAGAAGTTGATTGAAAGAGGTTGCACCTGCAAACATTCTTCCCATATTTTTTACATTGCTTGTATTCCATCCATTTAGAGGTTGATTGAAAGATTTTGCCCAATAAAACATTACTTCCATATTCTCTACATTACCTACATTCCAAGAATTAAGAGGTTGATTAAATAGAGTATACGAAAACATCCTTTTCATATTTGCCACCTTACGCACATCCCATTTTCCAATAGGCTCATTAAAATTTTTATTGTCATAAAACATCCCCTCCATATTTTCTACATTAGAGGTATCCCACTTCTCAATACCTTTATATGTTTTTCTTTTTTGGGCTGAGTTTTTACACTCATTCCGATCATTTCTGCAAAACAAATAACTCATATCTATAATCTTACTTGTGTCAATCTCATCAAGTTTGATATTCTCATTTTTGACAAGTTTGAGTAGCTCATCTTTATCTTTGGGAAAATACTTCAGCTCTGCTAGAAGGGGCAAAGTCCCTAGAGTGAGGGAGAGTAGTGGGAGTAAGAGTTTAGTTTTCATAGGATTCCTTTCTTGGGTGATTTCTTGAGTGTTCTTATCTTCTTGGGGCTTAGGCATTGCTATTTCCTTTTGATTTTAGAATCTTTTTTTCTTGTCTTGCTCTAATGGACTTCCCATAAACATTTCTCTCCAAAAAGAGCCATATCTTTTTAGCTTTGACACTTTCCACATACTTAAATCTTGATTAAAAGATTTTGCTCCATTGAATATTTTTGTCATATCCTCTACATTACTCACATCCCAAGAGTTTAGGGGTTGATTGAAAGAAGTGGCTTGATAAAACATCCTAGACATATCCTTCACATTACTCACATCCCAAGAGTTTAGGGGTTGATTGAAAGAAGTGGCTTGATAAAACATCCTAGACATATCCTTCACATTACTCACATCCCATTTATCTAGGGGTTGGTTGAAAGAAGTGGCTTCTGCAAACATTCCCCCCATATCTTTGACATTACTTACATCCCATTGATTTAGAGGTTGGTTGAAAGAGGTTGCATTTAAAAACATTGCACCTATATTTTCTACATTCCTTATATCCCACTTATCCAAAGGTTGGTTGAAAGAGGTTGCACCTGCAAACATTCCTCCCATTTTTTTAACATTACTTACATTCCACTCCCCAATAGGATCGTTGAAGTTTTCTACACTTTCAAACATTCCTCTCATATCTTCTACTTTACTCACATCCCACTTCTCAATCCCCTTGTATTCTTTTCTAAACACTCTTCCACAACCCTCTTCATAAGGGTAAGAGCGTGAGTTATCCCTTGTAAGACAAAACAGAAAACTCATATCTGTAATCTTGCTGACATCTATCTCATCTAACTTGATACTCTCATCAGCTACAAGGGCAATCAATTCTTCTTTATCTTTGGGAAAATACTTTAGCTCTGCTAGGAGGGGTAAAGTCCATAGAGTGAGAGAAAGTAGAGGGAGTAGAAGTTTAGTTTTCATAGGATTCCTTTTTGAGAGATTTTTGGTTGTTTTGTTTTTAGGCATTATTTTCTCCTTCAGAGCGGAGGTTGTAGATAGTGGCTATAAGCTCAAAAGTATCTTTGCAATAGATTGAAAGATTTGGAGAAAACTTCCCATTAGCTTGCTCTTTGAAGCAATAGATTATCCCTTCATCTTTGTTGATTTGCATTAGTCCTTTGAGGGTTGTATCTTGAAATGAGATTTCTTGGGATTTTAGGGGGTTTTTGCTTCCACAAAGTTTGATAATCTTGTCATCTTTTAAGATATAGAAAGTCATATTATTGGAGTTTATAAATCCACTGCAATCAATATGATTGTCAAAAGAGAGAATAATGTGTAGAGGATTGTTTTTTTCAATTTTTTGATTTTGATATTTTAGGAAGCCTAGATCGTATCCTTTCTCTAAAATGATAGCAAGTTCCCCTTTGGCTGATTTTTCATTGATAGTTTCTATAATGCTTGTGCAATTGTCTTTGGTTATTACAAGAATATTCTCAAGTGTGAATTTTAACTCCTGCTGTTGGTTATTGGAATTGTTGGCTTCCTGATTTGTCTGCCCTATTGCCTCTTTCATTGCTTCATTGAAGGTTTTTACAAATGGAGAGAAGACTTCTGTATGAGGGCGAAAGTGGTGTTTAAGATTAGGCTTGTTCCTTTCGTCTTCATCTGCTAGTTTTTTTGGAATCGTAGTTCCACCAAAAGACTTTTCGCTCTCATAATACTTCACATATTCAAAATAACTCTTTTTTCCCTCTTTTTCAAACTTAGAATGCAAAGAGATGAAAAACCTGATTGTCTCTTTTAATCCTGCGGTGTTGGTATTCTCTTTATCGGCAAATCCCCACTTTGCTGTATTTTTATACCCCTCTCCTCTTTTTGTGTTTTTAAACAATCCAAAGACATTAGATTCTGCAAATCTCCTTTTGGCTATACCTATATCTTTCCCCTTATTGCTGTTGTATCTGATTTCAAACCACATTTTGAATCGATTATTCTCTTCATACGCCTCTCTTAATCCTCTTCCTATAATGGTAGGATTATTGTAATAAAGACTTAAAAGTGCCACCCCCTCACTGCTTCCAAGAAAAGTCTTTACTATACCTTCTCTTGTGGCTTCATTGGCATTTGTAATTGTCTTTATTTTTTTGTAAAGCAAGGTTGCAATACTTTTTTCAGATAAATCCCTGCTGAGTGTATAGGGAAAAAGAGATTGTAGTATAGAATCAAAAGTTTCAATATTTTTGCCAAGCTCTGCTTTGTCAAAACAGAGGCTTTCTTGATTATCTTTTTTCTGGTGATTTTTATGAAACTCCTGTGTAATTTTTTCCCATTTTTCGTTATTGGAGATTTTGTTCAAGACATATATATTTTTTTTCTTTTCTCCTACCTTGATTTCTTTTTTTTCAAACTTTAGAGCTTGGATTTGCCCAAGTTCTTTACCCCAGTTGTTTGGTTTAGGGTGTAAATAATCTTTCAAAATCTCAAAAACTGAGAAATCAGTGAGATTAAACCCATATCCGATTGTGGGGATTCCCTCAGAATCATAGTAGGCATAAGCTGTATTTTCTCTTTTTTGTTTTTCTTGGGGTTCTTCTTGATGATTTTTGGGTTTGTCTTTTGTCTTACTAAATCCCTCAAAATCTTTGATAAACATTCTTGCTTGATAAGAAAATTCATTTTCTTTTTTTGTTTCTTTGTCTTCCTTGTTGTCTATAACTCTCTTTATAACTTCAAAGGATAGAAACTTTGGAGTATTTTTTTCTTCAATTTTTTTTACATTCCAATTCATTGTCTAATCCTTGGATTGACAAATCTTTTAGCTTTGTCTTTTTCTAATGGACTTCCCTCAAACATTTCTTTCCAAGCTCCCCATCCTTTCAATTTTAGTGCCTTCCACATACTCAAATCTTGATTAAAAGATTTTGCTCCATTGAATATTTTTGTCATATCCTCTACATTACTCACATCCCATTTATCCAAGGGCTGATTGAAAGCTTTTGCATTCTTAAACATCCAAGACATATCTTTCACACTGGATACATCCCAAGAGTTTAGGGATTGATTGAAAGACTTTGCCCCTGAAAACATAGAGCTCATATCTTTCACATTACTTACATTCCATTTATCTAGGGGCTCGTTGAAGAGAGTGTGTGAAAACATCGCACTCATATCTTTCACACTGGATACATCCCAAGAGTTTAGGGATTGATTGAAAGACTTTGCCCCTGAAAACATTGAACTCATATCTTTGACATTACTCACATCCCAAGAGTTTAGGGGTTGATTGAATAATGTGGCTTGTTCAAACATCGCACACATATTTTCCACCTTACTCACATTCCATTTATCAAGAGGTTGATTAAAAGAGGTGGCTCCTGAAAGCATTAATTTCATATTTTTCACATTGCTAACATCCCACTTCCCAATAGGCTCGTTGAAATTTTCTACACTATCAAACATTCTGGCCATATCCTCTACATTACTCACATCCCACTTTTCAATTCCTTTGAAGTCTTTTCTAAATACTCTTCCGCAACCCTCTTCATAAGGATAAGAGCGTGAGTTATCCCTTGCAAGACAAAACAGATAGCTCATATCTGTAATCTTGCTTGTGTCAATCTCATCTAGTTTGATACTCTCATTTTTGACTAGCTCAAGTAGTTCATCTTTATCTTTGGGAAAATACTTCAGCTCTGCCAGAAGGGGAATAGAAAAAAGGAGCAAAAAAGAGTAGGGTGATATTTTTAATTTCATAACTGCTTCTTCAATTACGACACATTATTGTAGCCCTATCTTTCAATTTGGGATCAAAAGGATACCAAGGATTCCAATAGAGACTAGAGCGATGAGAATCCCAATAAACCTCAATTTGTATTGAATGAATATTGTTTTTGTCAATGTGAGCTTGTTGTGTCTTTAGAATAACTTTACCCCCTTCTATTTCAGAATTGGAAGCAAAAAAATTATTGGTGTCTTCTATGACCCAAGAATGCTCATTGTATTCCACTCCACGCCTCATAAGGATAGAGGATTTATATCCTCCACCATTTGTTTCTGTAAGATAGCGATTTAGCTTCTCATAATCAAGATTTTTAAGATTGAGATTTAAAAGGGATAAAATCTTATCAAACTTCTCTTTATTGTCTTTAAGATTGTTGAGGCTACATAGAGGAGAGAATTGTGTGTAGTAACTTGGTCGCAAAAAATTTGGGATGATATATCCATAGCCAAAAACTAAAATAGTTTGCAAGAAAGCCGTAAGCGTAAAAGTATAGAGATAGACAGAACTCAGTGGATGGTTGGGAAAGAGTTCTTTAGTTTTTAAGCATCGTGCAAGAAAATGAGAAATCAAAAAGACAACAATCAACAAAGCAACAAAAGCAACAAAAGCATCTATATTGATAAGTGTAAGATAGATTATCCAAAGGAAAAATCCAATCATTACCAAATAAGCAAAAGGGTTTTTGAATGCTTCTCCTTTGTTGGCAAAGACATTTTCAAAAAACAAAATCAATACAAAAATTGACATCAAAATAAGCAAAGTCAATATACTCAGTGCTATTAACCCAATCACAATCCAATCCTTTTGCTCTAAGAATAATACTTTTATATAAAATGGCTTTAAGCTAAGGAGATTTGGAGTATATTTTGGCAACTCCTTAGTAAAATCTACTTGATTTTTTGTATTATAGCCAAACTCAAGATTTTTGCTATAAGAACAAAAATCTTTATCTAGCAACCACTCTAAAGTCTGGCTAGTGCTGTTTTATTGGATTTTTGTCTTCTTGCGTTTGAAAAACTTGATCTCCACTAAAAGAAACAATATTCCAAGAGTGAGGGGGGTAGAAGTTTGATTTTCATTGCAATTCCTTTTGAATAATTTTGACAATCAATAGATAGGTGTGATTTGACAATATGAAAACAAGAGTCATAGCCCAATCCTTTTTTGAATCGATAGGAGGGGTGTGTTTCTTTATGATTATTTTATGATTATTTTATGATTATTTTATGATTATTTTATGATTATTTTTTCGCAAGGTGATTGTCCCAAGAGCTTTTCAAGAAGAGAGTGGTATTGGCATATATCTATATTATTTATCTCAAATACATCTTTTATTATTTTTTGTTTGACTTGAGGATTATGGGTTATAGTCAGGATTCTTCCCGTGATTTTTTTTGAATGGATTTTTATCTCCCCAAGAATCTAGATTTTGATTGAAAGAAATGGCATCATCAAACATCCAATTCACGTTGACATTACCTACATTCCAATTATTCAAAGGTTGATTAAAAGATATAGCTGCCTCAAACATAGAACTCATATTTTTTACTTTGCTCACATTCCAATTATTCAAAGGTTGATTGAAAGAAATGGCATTCTTAAACATAGAATACATACTTTCCACATTACTCACATCCCATTTATCTAGGGGTTGATTGAAACGCTTTGCATCGCAGAACATAGAACTCATATCTTTCACATTGCTCACATCCCAATTTTCAATGGGTTGATTAAAATGGGAGTTTTGAAACATTCTGCTCATATTGGTTACTTTTGAAGTGTCCCAAGTTTCAATTCCAGTAAAATCTTGTCTATCCCAAGCAGATTGTTCTCTGTTTTTTCTTATATCCTCATCTGGTAATGGAATAGTGCTAAGCTCAGTGATAGGAACATGAAATAGGTTGCTCATATCAGTAATCTCACTAGTATCAATCATGTTAAGTCTAATATATTCGTTTTTGACAAGTCTCAAAAGTTGTTCTCTGTTTTTTGGAAGAAATTTTCCATTTTTTTTGAGAATATGGTTTTGATAGGCTAGATAAGTGATACCTCCCATCCCAAGAAGGAATAACCCTAGTAGGAATTTTTGAGGTTTGTTTAGGGATTTTAGATTCATTTTTGCTCCTTGATTTGGAATTGCTTGCTTTTGTCATCTTCTAATGGAGAGTTTCTGAATATATTTTTCCATTTTTTAAGTTTGGTGGTTTTCCAAGAGCTTATATCTTGATAAAATGAAACTGCATAGTCAAACATTCCCTCCATATTTTCCACATTACTCACATCCCATTTATCCAAAGGCTGATTGAAACGCCCTGCTTCTGAAAACATTTTGCTCATATTCTTTACTTTGCCTACATTCCAATCCTCAATAGACGCATTAAAATATGGATTCCCATAAAACATCCCCTCCATATTCTCTACATTACTTACATCCCAAGTTTCAATACCATCAAACTTTTTTCTTTTCAATGAGTTTTGACATTCTTTTTGATACTCTTCATTTGGAGAGTCGGTATCAAATTCTTGACAAAATAGATAACTCATATCTTTGATTTGGCTTACATCAATATTTTTAAGTGGCACACTCTCATCTTGCATTATCTCTATTAGCTCTTCTTTGCTCTTTGGTTTGAATTTTCTAAAAGGATTTTTTTCTCCCCAAGAGCTTAGGTCTTGATTGAATGCTTGTGCTTGTGCAAACATACCTCTTATCTTTACTTTGGCATTTAGTTTCCAAGAGTTAAGGGGTTGATTGAATCTCCAGGTATTAAAAAACATTTCACTCATATTTTCTACATTGCTTACATTCCAATCTTGGATATTTTGATAAAAATTGCTATTTTTGAACATTCTTTTCATATTTTTGACATTGCTTACATTCCAATCCCCAATAGGTTGATTAAAGTATTGATTTCCCCAAAACATTCCTTCCATATTTTCCACATTTGATACATCCCAAGTTTCTATGCCCTTGAAGTTTTTTCTCTTCGAAGACTCTTTGCACTGGGGAAAATGATTTATCGGCCCATACTCCGCTTGCCTGCAAAACAAATAACTCATATCTTTGATTTGGCTTACATCAATATTTTTAAGTGGCACACTCTCATCTTGCATTATCTCTATTAGCTCTTCTTTGCTCTTTGGTTTGAATTTTCTAAAAGGATTTTTTTCTCCCCAAGAGCTTAGGTCTTGATTGAATGCTTGTGCGTATGCAAGGATTCCAAGAGTGTTGGCTTTTTTATTGAATCTCCAAGTATTTAGAGGTTGATTAAAAGATATGGCTCCATAAAACATGTCGCTCATATCCTCTACATTACTCACATCCCATTTTCCAATAGGTTGATTAAAAGATATAGCTGCCTCAAACATAGAACTCATATTTTTTACTTTGCTCACATTCCAATTCTCAATGGGTTGGTTGAAATTTTTGGCTCCATAAAACATGTCGCTCATATCCTCTACATTACTCACATCCCAAGTTTCTATCCCACTAAAATCCACTCTGTCTTTAGTTGAGTAAAACAAACGGCTCATATCCTTGATTTTGCTGACATCAATCTCATTTAGCTTGATATTTTCATCTTCAAGGAGTGAGATTAAGCCATTTTTAGTTTGAGGAAAAAATTTTAGATTTTTAGATGGAGCACGATAAGGAGAGTTTCTTTTTGGGACTTCTTTGTAGTAGGGGTTGATACCCCAATTGTGAGCAAAAGGATTTTTTTCTCCCCAAGAGCTTAAGTCTTGATTGAAGGATTCTGTGTCCCAAAACATCATATCTGTGTTTTTAACATTTTTGATATTCCATTTGCCAAGTGGTTGGTTGAAAGATTTTGCTTCTTTAAACATTTCTTTCATATTTTTCACATTTTTCACATCCCATTTTTCTAGGGGTTGGTTGAAGGCTGTGGCCCGATGAAACATTCCCTTCATATCTTTGACATTGCTCACATTCCAGTTCCCAATGGGTTGGTTAAAAGAGCTTGCAAAGGCAAACATTCCCTTCATATCTTTGACATTGCTCACATTCCAGTTCCCAATGGGTTGATTAAAATAAGAACCTGCAAACATATAGCTCATATCCTCTACATTACTCACATCCCATTTTCCAATAGGTTGATTAAATCGCCAAGTTCTAGAAAACATCTCACTCATATTCTCTACATTACTCACATCCCAATTTTCAAGGGGTTGATTGAAGGAGTCTGTATTCGCAAACATATAGCTCATATTTTTTACTTTGCTCACATTCCAATTTTCAATAGGTTGATTAAAATATCGATTTCCCCAAAACATTCCTTCCATATTTTCCACATTTGATACATCCCAAGTTTCTATGCCCTTAAAAATCCATCTATTGGTTTTCTCGCAACTATCTACATAAGGGTGAGAGTGTGAAGTATTTTGCGCCTCACAAAAGAGAAAGCTCATATCTGTAATTTTACTTGTATCAATCTCATCAAGTTTGATATTTTCATTTTTAACAAGTTCAAGTAGTTCAGCCTTATCTTTGGGAAAATACTTTAACTCTGCTAGGAGGGGAGTGGATAAGAAAACTAAAGAGAGGAGGGGAGAAATCATCTTT
>NZ_NXLX01000031.1 GCF_003364335.1 Helicobacter anseris | reverse complement strand
AGAAGTATGAAGAATAATAATTAAAAAAGAAATTAAAAGTATTAATTAAAAGTATTAAAAAGTATTTTTAATTAAAACTAAGCAGAAGAAGAAAACAAACAAAGATTTTTCCTTCTCCTGCCACCACTTAAACATTTTTATATTTTTTATTTTATTTTTTACTTTTCACTTTATAATTTTTTTGTTTTAAACAAACTAAAACAAAAAGAAATAAAACAATACTTTAAGCTTAAAAGATAAAAGAGAAATAACAAAACTCTTTAATCTTAAAATCAAATCTTAAAGTTTTATAACAAAACTCCTTAGTTTAAGTGGTGGTTGGAGAGGGAAAAGGAAAAATTCATTGCAAAATCCACAATTAGTAATATAATTTGTAAAAATTTTTAGGATAAGACAATGAAACTTTCATATCGAAAAAAACGCTATATTCTCTATAGCCTTATTACTTTGATTGCAATCTGCATTCCTTTTATCAATATCAATGGTAATCAGATTTTCCTACTCTCTTTTGATCATAAAGAATTACATCTAATGGGTATAGCTTTCAATGTGCAAGAGCTTTATCTTATGCCATTTTTGCTTATTATGCTTTTTATTGGAATCTTTTTTATGACTACACTTGGTGGTAGGATATGGTGCGGTTGGAGTTGCCCTCAAACTATCTTTAGAGTAATTTATAGGGATTTGATTGAAACAAAACTTCTAAAACTGCGTAAAAAAATTTCTGACAAACAACAAAAACCAACTTATGACACAAAAAATGTGATAAAAAAAATCATTGCTATTACTCTATTTTCTTGTATTGCATTGATTGCATCTGCTGTGTTTTTATTTTACTTTGTCCCTCCAAAAGAATTTTTTGCCTATTTAAGCCAACCACTAGAGCACAAAGTATTGCTAACCTTTTGGCTATGTATCGCAGGATTTTTAGTTTTTGATATCACTTTTATGGCAGAAAATTTCTGTATTTATGTCTGCCCTTATGCAAGGGTGCAATCTGTGCTATATGATAATGATACTATTATGGCAATCTATGATAATGGTCGTGGTGGATTGGTTTATGATAATGTAGGTAATCTTTTAGCACCTCCACAAAAACAAGACAAAAACAACGAATGTATCAACTGCCATCAATGCGTAAAAGTCTGCCCTACACATATTGATATCCGCAAAGGAATGCAACTTGAATGTATCAACTGCTTAGAGTGTGTAGATGCCTGCACTGATGTGATGGGGAAACTACAAAAACCTACTTTGGTAAATTGGAGTTCTCCAAATGCAATTCAAACTAAAACAAAGATAAAATATCTCAGAAGCAAAACCATTGGATATATGATTGTTTTGGCAATTATTTTTGGCATTATGCTTGTGATGGGAAGCAAAAAAGAACCTGTATTGGTCAATATAGATCGCAACACACAACTTTATGAAATTAGAAAAAATGGCGCAATAGATAACTTTTATATTTTCTTATTTGAAAATACTGATAAAAAAGACCATCGCTATAGTTTTGAGATTCTTAATCAAGAAGGAATTGAAATTATCAGACCTCATCATCCTATAAAAGTAGAATCTAAGGGAAAAATCAAAGAGGTAGTAATCCTAAGAGCTAAAAATCTTGCAGTGAATAATGCAAAAAATGATGCACTCTTACCTTTAAAAATCAGAATCTATGCGATTGATGATTCTGCAATTAGCATTGAAAGAAAAAGTATTTTTGTTTATCCCAAAGAGCAAGTATTACAGAAAGCACTACATTCTAAGAAGTAAAACCACTTCTTAGAATAAAAAATCTATTTAGTTACAATAGTTTTAACACCATTTGATGTATAAACTAATATCCTCTTACTTTTTCCTTTAAATTTATTAAGTGCATTGGTAAAATCACTCGTATTTTTAATAGTAATATTTTCAATTTGCGCGATAATATCGCCTTGATTAAATCCTGCCTCTTGAGCTGGAGAATCCTCTGCAACACTTGTAACAATTACTCCTTGTATCTCATCTGTAATGCGATATCTTTGGCGAATTTGTGGAGTAATGCTCTCTACTCTCAATCCCTTCAATTCTCCCTCTTCACTGCCTTTTGTGCTTACTGGAGAATCTTTTTTACCCTTATTGCGTTCTGCAAGCTTGATATTAAGCACCACTTCTTTTTTGTCTCGCAATACCTTAACATTTACATCTTGATTTGGTTTTAAAGTGCCGATAAAATTTTTAAGCTCTGCACTATCTTTAATCTTCTTGCCATTTACCTCTGTGATTAAATCCCAAACCATCATTCCTGCTTTTTTTGCTGGAGAATCTTTTTCTAGACTAATGACTACTGCACCCTCTTGATTATTATAAGTATCTCGCAAATCATTGCTCACATCTTGGATTCCTACACCCAAATAACCTCTCTCAATTTTCCCATCTTTAATCAATTGTGTTACTACTTGTTTTACCATATCTGAAGGAATGGCAAAACCTATGCCCAAATTTCCACCAGATCGAGAAATAATCGCGGTATTTATTCCTACTAAAGCACCTCTTGTATCAATCAATGCACCACCAGAATTTCCTGGATTGATAGAAGTATCTGTCTGAATAAAATTTTCATAATTATTGATTCCCATACCATTTTTATTAAGAGCTGAAATAATTCCTTTTGTAACTGTCTCACCTACACCAAAAGGATTTCCTATCGCAAATACAACATCACCAACCTGTGCATTACTACTATTAGCAAACTTGATATAAGGCAAATCTTTTTTATCAATTCTAATCACCGCTAAATCACTATCAGGATCTGTCCCAACAAGTGTAGCGCTATATTCCTTAGTGCTATTTGGCAATGTCACTAAAATCTTATCCGCCCCATCAATAACATGATTATTTGTAATAATATAGCCATCTGAAGAGATAATCACTCCACTACCCAAAGCCCTCTCGATTCTATCTTTTGGGATTTGATTATACAAATCTCCAAAAAATTGCTGGAAAAATGGATCATTAAACATAGGATTATTTTGCACTTGTGCTTTAATCTTCTTTTGTGTAGAGATATTGACAACAGCAGAAATTGCTCCTTTTATAGAATCGTGGTAAGAATATACTACATTATCCTTTACTTCTGGACCTACCCTTGTGGTAACATCTGGCATACTTTCTACTTGGAAAGCACATAATGCACTAGCCAATGCCAAACTTAAAAAAATCTTATTTTTCATAAGAGCTCCTTTTTTTTAAAAATCAAAAATTGAATAAATTATTAAAAAATACTTTTTTAAATAAAAAATAAATACCTCTACTCAAAAAATTAAGGGCATTTGATACAAATACAATAAATGAAAATAATTACTATTTTTAGATAGAATCTAAAAATCTTTTTTATTAACCGCTAATACCATTAGGAGATATATTGAATTTTTTTGTAGTCATCTTGCTGATTATTGCTTTTTTTACAGGATGCACCACTTTGCCAAAAGACAGCGAGCTTGCAGTGAATATGAAAATGCCAAAAAACTTTACACATCAAAAGACACTGCAAATTTTAGGTGATACAAAAATTTCTCAAGAAAAAGACTTTATTGCAACTTTTTTTGAACTTTTTCCCAATGAAGATCTCAAAAATCTTATCCTTCAAGCCCTCAAAAACAACACCAATCTTTTGACACTAGAATCTCAAATCATACAAGCAAGAAGCAATGCAAAAATAAGCACTGCAAATCTCCTACCATCAGCCTCTATCAATCTTAATCATAATTATAGTGATAGAAATTACAAAAATATTCAAGTAAATTACAATCAAAACTCTCTCAATGCTTCATTAACCCTCAATTGGGAGATTGATGTTTTTGGAAAACTCAATGCTCTAAGAAATGCAAATATCCAAACACTACTTGCCACTCAAAAAACCTTAGAAAATGCAAAAGTAAGTCTTATTGCTGATATAGCAACTTATTACTTTACAATTCTACAACTCCAAAATTCCATAGAAATCAATCAAATTATCATAAAAAACCTTGAAGAAATTTATAAA
Organism: Helicobacter anseris; assembly: GCF_003364335.1. Taxonomy (GTDB): domain Bacteria; phylum Campylobacterota; class Campylobacteria; order Campylobacterales; family Helicobacteraceae; genus Helicobacter_H; species Helicobacter_H anseris. The sequence goes on along the minus strand of NZ_NXLX01000031.1, from coordinate 6,376 downwards.
ATTACTCAGAAAAAATACAATGTAGGCTTGATTGATATTATTGATTTAAGCACTGCGAAAAATAATCTCATTACCCAAAAAAATACGCTTCTCTCTTTGCAATATTCCTTAGAGCAAAATCAAAATGCATTATTAGTCCTTTTAAACCAACAAGATTATCCTCTAGTCTTTGAGAAATCCCAAATCCTCTCACAAGGCAAGATTCCTATCATCACTTCGCTACCCTCATCAGTGCTTTTCAATCGTCCTGATGTTAGCTCTAGTATCTATACATTAAACGCAAGTCTTTATACAAGAACCAATAAAAAACTAGCACTTCTCCCTTCTTTAAGCATCAGTAGTAGTCTTGGGCAAATCTTAGCATCAAGCACAAGTGCTGGAGAATTAGTATGGCAAATTGCAAGCTCACTTGCAATGCCACTTTTTAATCGCTCCTCTATCACTCAAACTTATCTAATTGCAAAAGAAGACACCAGGCAGGCTTATTATAGTTTGCAAAATACAATCAATACGGCATTACAAGAAATCAATAATGCAAGTATCAATCTCCAAACCTCACAGCAAAGTTTTGAAAATTCTAAAGAAGGTTTAGAATTTTTTGAAAATACCCTAAAAAGCACTAGAATCAAAAGAAAACAAAAGCTTATTGATGATCTTTCTTTTTTTGAAGTAGAAAATAATTTTTACAAAGCCAAAAATACCCTCATTAGCTCTTCATTGCAACTCAATACCGCACTTATTTTGCTCTACAAGGCTTTTGCTGGAAATTTTAATACACCACAGGAGGAACGATGAAAAAATCTATCGAAGAGATTCTCAATCCATCAAAAAATACAAATCGTTGGCTTTATATCATACTTATTGGGCTGATTTTTATTTGTTGCACAATAGCATATTTTCTTTTTACTCAAAAACCAAAAATTATTTACAATACCACTAAACCTATTCTTGGGAATATCACGCAAACCATATCAGCCACTGGAACACTTTCTGCAACCAATGATGTAGAAATAGGCAGCCAAATATCTGGAACTATCTCTAAAGTTTATGTTGATGTAAATGACAATGTCAAAAAAGGACAAATTCTTGCAGAAATCAATCCCAATAAATTAAAACAAACTCTTGATGGTTATGAAGCACAACTAAATTCTGCAAAAGCAAATCTTGAGAGCTCTAAAGTCACCTTGCAACAAAAAAAATGGAATTATGAACGCTTAGAAAAACTCTATAAAGCCACAAAAGGCCAAAGTCCTTCACAACTAGAACTACAAACAGCAAAACTAGATTTCTTGCAAGCTCAAGCAGATGTTAAAATCAAACAAGCAAGCATGCAACAAATCCAAACAAACATCAATGCAGCAAAAATTGATTTGCAAAATTCTATCATTACAAGCCCTATTGATGGAATCATTCTCACAAGAGAAGTGAGCGCTGGACAGACAGTTGCTGCAAGTCTCAATACTCCAACTTTATTCACACTTGCTGAGAATCTCAAAGATATGAAGCTTGTTGTAAATATTTCAGAATCTGATATCGGTAAGGTAAAAGTAAATCAAAAGGTTTCTTTTAATGTAGATGCTTACCCCAATCAAACCTTTTATGCAAAAGTCAATCGGGTAAATTTTGCCTCAACTACCACAGACAACATTACAAGCTATGAAACTAATATTTTTGTAGATAATGAACAATTATTACTAAGACCTGGAATGAGTGCCACTGCAAATATAGAAGTTGCTTCTGCAAAAAATGCTATGCTTATTCCAATTGCAGCAATCTTTTATCAACCCAATATACAAACAACACAAAAGAAAAAAAGCAATGCCTCCTTATTTCCTGCCCCACCTCCAAGGCAAAAGCGTAGTATCAATAATGCAAAAAATATCAATGGAACAAATGCCACTATATGGATTCTCAAAGACAATATTCCTCAAGAAATTTCTATTGAAGTTGGAGTATCAAACTCTAAATTTGTTCAAGTGCTTTCAAAAGAAATTACACAAGATACTCTTATCATCACAGATTCTATAATCCAATGAGCTTCATTAGTCTAAAAAATATCACCAAAACCTATGGAAGTGGTAAAAATGCCTTTGAAGCACTAAAAGGAGTAAATCTCACTATAAAAAAGGGGGATTTTATCGCTTTGATGGGTCCATCTGGATCTGGAAAATCCACAATGGCAAATATTTTAGGCTGTCTAGACACCCCAACAAGTGGTCAATATATCTTTGCAAATACCGATGTCTCTCTTTTAAACAACAATCAAAGAGCTTTATTAAGACGCTATTTTATAGGTTTTATCTTTCAAGGTTTCAATCTTTTAACACGAACTTCCGCATTAGAAAATGTAGAATTACCTCTTTTATATCGTGGTTTGAAAAAACAAGAAAGACAAAAATTAGCATACGAAGCACTTGAAATGGTTGGGCTTGAAAAATGGGCACATCATAGTAGCTCAGAACTTAGTGGAGGACAATGCCAAAGGGTTGCTATTGCAAGGGCTATTGTAACAAAACCTTTATTTTTGCTTGCAGATGAGCCCACAGGGAATTTGGATACAAAAAGAAGTATCGAGATTATGGAAATCTTGCAAAAATTAAATCAAGAATTAAAAATTACCATCTTAATGGTAACTCACGAGCCTGACATGGCACAATATGCCTCAAGAGAGATACACTTCCTTGATGGCAATATCGATAAGAAAATCAAAAAGGCTGCCAAATGATTCTTAATGCTTTTTTTCTTGCCTTTAGACAAATCCGTCGCAATTACCTAAGAGCCTTTTTAACTATGCTTGGAATTATTATTGGTGTAGGTTCTGTAATTGTCATGGTAGCACTTGGTAATGGCACTACAAAAATGATCACTCAACAAATCTCAAGTCTTGGGAGCAATCTTTTGATTGTAATGCCAGCTAGAGGGCTTAACACCGGTGGTGGCTCTTTAAAGAGAAATTTTAGTATGCAAGAAGTCAATCTTTTAAAAATGCGTTTGCAAAACTTCAATGCTATTGCTCCTATCTCTAGCTCAAGCTCCCTTGCTCAATATCAAGGTGCAAATACACAAACTACTATCAATGGAATCACTGATGATTATTTTGAAGTTACAGAATGGAAAATGTCTATGGGCAGATATTTTGAAGAAAATGAATATGCAAGAAATGTTTGCATTTTAGGACAAAGCGTAAAAAAAGCACTTTTTAATCAAGCCAATCCTCTTGGCTCTCAAATAAGAGTTGCAAAAATAGTTTGTGAAGTAGTCGGAGTTTTAGAATCTAAAGGTCAAGGTGCAATGGGACAAGATCAAGATGATGTCATTCTTATCCCCTTTAAAGTTTTCAACAGAAGCATATCTGGAACCAATAGTATTTTTAATATCAATAGAATCTTTATTGCACTCAAAGACAATGCAGATAGCACAAAAGCTACTACAGAAGTCAAAGAGATTCTTAGAGAAGCAAGGAATATCAAATCTGGACAGCTTGATACTTTTGAAGTAATGGATACCAAAGAGATTGAAAAAACTCTCCAAAGCACCACAAAAACACTTACTTTATTCTTAGGAGCTGTGGCAAGCGTAAGCTTGTTTGTAGGCGGTATTGGCATTATGAATATAATGCTTGTTTCAGTTACTGAACGCACAAAAGAGATTGGCACACGCCTTGCAATTGGTGCTCTAGCAAGTGATGTTTTATTGCAATTTCTCATAGAATCCATTGTAGTAAGCGCACTTGGTGGTATCATTGGCACTATTCTTGCATTTTTTATCTCACTTTATCTTGCTACGCATATGCAAATTCCATTTGTGTTTGATATATGGGTAGCCATCGGTGCTTTTCTTTTTTCTGCACTTGTAGGGATTATTTTTGGATATTTGCCCGCAAAAAGAGCTTCAAAACTCGATCCTATACAAGCCTTAAGGTATGAATAGCTATAATAGCTATTTGTATTTTAACTTTAGGGAAGCAAAATGAGTCTTGAGCATATTACACTAAATCTACCTATCCTCATTACTTTTGCCTGCTATGCATTGCTGATGCTAAGTATTGGATTTTATTTCTTCAATCAAAACACTACAAGTGGGGATTACTTTTTGGGCAATAAAAAAATGGGGCCTGTTATCTCAGCACTTTCTGCTGGTGCTTCAGATATGAGTGGTTGGCTCTTGATGGGATTGCCTGGAGCACTTTATGTAAGCGGCCTTATTGAGTTTTATATTGCAATTGGTCTTAGCATTGGTGCTTTATTTAATTGGCTTTTTGTTGCAAAACGCCTTAGAATCTATACAGGTGTAGTTAGCAACTCCCTCACAATACCTGATTATCTTGAAACAAGATTTAGTGATGATAGGCATATTTTAAGATTCTTATGCGCAATCATTATCCTCATCTTCTTTACTTTTTATATCTCAAGTGGTCTAGTAGGTGGTGCAAAACTTTTTGAAGCTACCTTTGGCTTGAAGTATCACTATGCTCTTAGCATTGGAACCATTATCATTGTTATTTATACTTTTTTTGGTGGTTATAAAGCTGTATGCTGGACTGATCTTATTCAAGGCTTACTTATGCTTTTTGCACTTCTTATAGTGCCTATTGTGATGCTTTATCATATTGGTGGCATTAAAGAAGCTTTCAATTTGATTCAAAATTCTGATCAATCAAAAGAGATAATCATCTCTATGCAAAAAATAGATATACCACAAACTCTTGATCTTTTAAAAAATAATCCAAAAGAAGCAAATAAAAAAATACAAGAGATTATTGAAATTTTAAACAATGCAAAAGATTTAAAGTTTGGAGATAAAACAGCTATTGAGATAACAAAACTTTTGCAAGATGCTCAAGCAATTCTCTCAAAAGGACAATATACCCCTCAAGAAATACACTCCATCAAAGAAACCCTACTCCTCTTGCAAGATTCTAAAATACAACCCCATAGTCGCTTAAGTATGTTTTCTAATATTTCATTGCTAGGAATTCTTTCTGCATTAGCTTGGGGACTAGGATATTTTGGGCAACCACATATCTTAGTGCGTTTTATGTCAATCCGTTCTATCAAAGATATTCCACTTGCAACAAGCATTGGAATCTTATGGATGGTGGCAGGTCTTCTTGGTGCTTGTTTTATTGGATTGCTTGGAATTGCATATATCAATAAATTCAATCTTTCTTTAAATGATCCTGAAAAAATTTTTATTGCAATGAGTCAAATACTCTTTAATCCTTGGATATGTGGTATTTTACTAAGTGCTATCCTTGCTGCAATTATGAGCACTGCAAGCTCTCAACTTCTTGTATCTAGCTCCACCATAGCACAAGACTTTTATCACAAAATTTTCAAAAAAGAAGCTTCTGAAAAATCCATAATGCTAATGAGCAGAATGGGTGTTTTATTCGTTTCACTAATAGCATTTTTAATCTCAACAAATAAAGATTCTAGTGTGCTATCAATCGTAGCTTATGCTTGGGCAGGTTTTGGTGCTAGTTTTGGGAGTGTAATTTTATTTTCTCTTTTTTGGTCTAGAATGACTAGAATGGGTGCAATTGCTGGGATGATTACAGGAGCACTTGTAGTGATTTTGCACAAAAACTTTTTTAAAGCGCATTTTCCTATCTATGAAATGATACCTGCTTTTATTTGTGCAAGTATAGCTATCATATTAGTGAGCTATTTACAAAAACCAAGAGAAGGAACCAAAAAAGCCTTTGAAACTATGTTAAATGAGGTAGAAAGATAAAAAATCTTTATTCTATGAGAAATCTCTTATTCAAGTTACAATACTCCTGTTTAAAAAATTATCTAAAATATCTACTAAATTTTCATAGGAAAAATACAATGCGAAGAATAAAACTTCTACCCTTTCTTATCCTAAGCATTCCTCTACTTTCTAGGATATTTAAGAAAAAAATGAAAGTACTTATGATTTTACTTCAAAGTGCTTAAATTAAAACAAGATAAAAGTAAAGAAAGTGAGGAAGACAATGAAAGTAATAGGTATCTTAGTTTTAGCATTTATCTTACTATGGTTATGGAATCTTGGAGTTTTTACATACCTTATGCCAAAAGTAATAGCAAAAGAAAAACTTAGTAAAGAATATGGAGGAGTATATGTCTTTTATCCTGAGTTTAGAGAAGAGATAAAGAAAAGAGAGAGGGAGAGGGATGAACTAGCTGAAAAACTTAGAGATGAGATTACTTCAGATCCAAGACAAATTAAAGATAGTGATGGAAAAATGAAAACAATTTATGCGTGGGATTTTACACGCATAAATGAAGCACTCCCCCAAATCCTCTCTAATGGGTGTAAATATCATAATCAAGCTTTTGCTCCTTATAATGTAATCTTTGAACCTTATTATGAAAAGATTAAAGAATTT
>NZ_NXLX01000030.1 GCF_003364335.1 Helicobacter anseris | reverse complement strand
ATTATGGATTTTAGTGTCTATGATGCACTTGGAGATACAACAAACAAGCTCTACAAGCAAGTTCAAGCAGGAAAACTCCTAGACCCTAGAGAAGCTAGAAGCACCAAAGAGAGCAGAGAAGAGTTTAGAGCAAAAGCAAAGTTTTTAGCCCAAAGAAGAGCAGAAGCTTCAGCGTTTGATTTCCCTTATGGTGAAGATTGGAATGAAAATGATATAGAACTTGCCGAAGATACCGTTAGACTAGCTTCAAAAATTATGGCAGTTACCCCTCCTCAAGGCTATATCAATGCTCCTTACTACTACTTCCCTGAAGAGTTAGATGAACTCTTTGAAGCAGGAAAACTTGATAGAAAACTAGATCCTAGAATTGAAGCTTATAGACGTGTAGGATTCCCTCATGAGTTAGTTAAAAGAATTGAAGAGTTTGGGGAGAAAAAATAATACTTCTTTCTATTTCTAAAAAAATAAAACAACCACGCCCCAAACTCATTGGAAGATTAGCTAACTTTTAATAAATAGCAATTTTATTAAAAGTTAGCTTTTTATTGCATTTTTGTTATAATCGATAGAAAATCAATCAAAGATAAGATGCAGTAAATTGAAAAAAGATAGAGATGGTATAAAAAATATTGAGATATTAGATTTAAATCATTATTCTTTTGTCTTTTTGAAAGATATAGAGAATGATAGGGATAAGATACAAGCTTATTGTATTCAAAAAGGTTTTATTGATCTAAAAAGATTCTATGATTTTAAGATATTTGAGTGTTTTGATGCAAGAGAGTTGTTTGTTGTTATTATCAAACAAAAACCATTAAAATCCAAAGTTATTGCAGAATGTTTATTGCCATTTGGTTTAGAAGAGCATTTTTTGTTAAATACTCTTTTTTGCTTTAAAAACACTTTGGTATTTTTTTATCAAGGAAAAATCTTATATGCTCAGAGATATAATAATTTTTCAGATATTTATTCTTGTTTTTTAAAGGTTAAAGAAGAATTTAATATTGAGATTGGTCATATTTTTGTGCATCAAAAATATGAAACATTAAAAGAAAAACAACAAAGATATGAAGATGTTTTTGGAGAAGAATATCTCAAAAATTTTATTGATAAATGTCTAAATAAAAAACTAGATTTATTTTTTAAATCGCAAAATATTTTGAGATTTAAAAAAAGCTTTTTACTTCCATTGATTATTATGTTTTTGTTTGTTGTATTTGATTTTTATATAGACATACAACTTAAAAATCACATATCTAATCCAGATAGAAATTTTAAACAAACAGATACTTTCCCAGCTTATTTTTCTAGATATCTTTTGGTTGCAAATCTTTCACAATTAGCCTATGAAAATAATGTATTTTTTGAAAACATTGAGTTTGTTTCTCAAGGAAATAATTTTGTTTTAGGATTAAAAGCGTGTGCATTATCACAAGATCTTTTTATGAGATGGGCACAGGAGGTTAATGGCTTATTGAGAGTAAAAAATTTTGTATATAGCACTTTTAGAGAAAATAGTAATTTTTATTGCGCATATATTGGTTGGAAAAAATAATGCAACTTTTTTTTACTTTTCAAAAATTTTGGAACAAAAAAAGCAATTTTGAAAAGATTTTTTGGCAAATATTTTTTACTTTTATTATTGTGGTATTTTTTTGTTTATTGCACTTTGAAAAATGGGAAAAATATTTTTTTACTCTCCAAGATACAAAGCCATTATCTACTAAAAATATAGAAAGTGAAAAATTTATTGCATCATCAGAAATAATACAAACACTTAAAAATTTTTCCAAAAGTTTTGAAAAGATTCAATTTTTTATCAAAGATGATATTGTAGTAGTAGATGGCTTTGAGAAGTTTGAAAATGTGATGGATTTTTTATATCAGATTGAAAGTTTTTCTCAAAATTTTGTTCTTGATTTTTATTTGTATCATAAGCAAAATGGAAAAATAGATTTTAAAATAATCTTTGTTCTTAGGGAGAATTTTTGAGGCAAGTATTTTTATGCTTATTTTGCTTTTATAGCCTCTTTGGAAATATGCAACGCGAGATTAAAAATAGAATTGTGCCTAATGTATTTTTTACTCCTGAGCAATTAGAGTTAGAAATGATTTTTAATTCTAGAGTAAAGATCGGAGGAAAATGGTATAGAGTCAATGATAATATTTTTAATTTTGTGATTAAAAAAATCAATATGCAAAATATTGTTCTTGAGGATTCTATGAAAAGAGAGTGGATCTTGAAAATAAGGGATTAGTGATGTGTAGAATCTTTGTATTTTTTATCTTTTTTTATTGTTTGATGGCCAATACTTGCGAAAACAAAAAGTTTAATATTGCTATTAGCAAACAAGAGAGTTTTAAAACAATCTTAGAGCAATTAGCAGATGATTGCTTTTTTAGTGTAGTTTTTAAAGATAGTTTTTCTGCAAAAATATTAGAAAATAAGACAATGATTTTAAACTTTCATAAAGCAAATTTAAATCAAATTTTTAAAATAGGTTTTGAGGCTTTTGATTTAAATTATAGCTTTGATGGCAATGTTTTGAGTGTATCAAGATTGCAGACAAAAACATTTTTTATCCATTATATAGCCACTTCTAGAGTTGCATCTAGTAATACAAATATTATTTTTTCTCAAGATGCTATACAAAATAATATAGGATTAAACTCTCCTATATTGAGTAATGATAATTATCAAAGAACTATTGATATGGCAAATCAGCAAGATGATTTTACAAATAAAAGTGGAAGCAAAATTTACTCTCTTGATGCCATAGATTTTTGGGGAGAAATTGAAAATGAATTAAAACAAATAATTTTTAGAGAAAATGATAAGTATTTACCACAAGAGCATTTTAATCCAATCACAATCAACAAGGCATCAGGTTTTGTTACCATCACGGCTACACCATCACAAATTAAAAGAGCACAAAAATATATCCAAGCATTAAATCACAAGCTAAGCACACAAGTATTGATAGATGTAAATATTTTAACAATTACACATCACAATAATAAAACCACAGGGATTGATTGGTCTTCGCTTTATAATTTGGGTTTAGGAGCTATAGAGCAAAATCCTTTGATATCTTTTAGCAATCATTCTGCGTCATATGGAGTAAATATTTTTTCTCAGGATTTGAGTATAGGAAAAATTGTAGAATTTTTGAATACTTATGGAGATGTAAGTTCAGTGAGTAATCCAAAAATCTTAACACTCAATAATCAACCTGCATTGATTTCTGTCGGAAATGTAATTCGCTATACTCAAAATCTTGTCTATCAAACAAGCAATAATACAACGACATTGCAAAATACAAAACAGCAATATCCTAGTGTATTTTCTGGAGTTTTGCTTGATATTACACCATCTATTGATGGGGATTATATTATTTTAAAAATCAATCCATCAATCACTGCGACAAAAGATTCAAGAATAGAAAATGAAGCTGATGCACTCCCAGCACCTCCAAATCTATCTACAAATCAAATGTCTTCTATCGTTCGATTAAAAAATGATCAAAAAGTTATTTTGGGTGGATTGATTTCTAAATTACAAATGAAACAACAAAAAAGAATCCCTATCTTAGGGTATATACCTGTTTTAAAATACCTTTTTTCATATACAAAAGATTTGAATCAAACTCAAGAAATGGTTATAGTGATTACACCCAAAATTATTAAATTTGAGGAAGCAGAATGAAAAAAGATAATGCCTTGCTAACAATACTTTTATGTTTATTGGTAGTTTTATTGCTATTGATTATTTTTATATTTCTCCCCCAACAAGAAAGAAAAAAGATTGCCCCTATAGTTAAAAAAGAAAATAAAAATTTTGTGCTTCAAGAAGTAAATTTTTATCAAATAAAAGATGGAAAATTACCCCAACCAAAAGATTTTTTAGATACAAAAATCACAGGAACTTTGACTTATCAAAATGCCATTCAAATTGCTAGAGATTATTTTAATGAAAAATCTTATGAAAGCGCTCTTTTTTGGGCTTATAGGGCTTATCAGATAGAATCATCTAGCAAGGAAGCTTGGACTTTGTATGCAAAAAGTTTAAGAAAACTTGGGTATAAAAAAGAAGCACTTGAAATTTTAAAATATTATCAGGAGCATTATTGATGCAAAACTTAAGAGTTTATAAAGATAATATTAAAATTTTTGGTAAGGAAATTTGTCAGAAATTTAAAAGCTTAATTGTGATAGATGATATGCAAAATATCCATCTAGGAATTCTTGAAGAAACTAAAGATATTGCTTTTTTGCAAGATATCCTGCGTGCATATTTTAATCCATTGCCCTCTTGTGTGATATTGAGTGAAAAATTTTTTTATCATCATTTGAGATTTTTGGATATTCAAGAAAAAATTTATAAATCACAATCAGATATTAAAGAATTCTTTGCTTTGATTTTAAAAGAAGCAATTCTCATGGATGCTTCTGATATTCACTTGGAAAATTTTAATGAAAATGCTTGGATTCGTTTTAGGATTGATGGGGAATTGTGTGAAGTTTGTGAGATTGAGAGAGAAGTTTTTGAAGCACTTTGTTTAAAAATAAAATTAGAATCTAAATTAGATATAACAGAAATTAAACAATCACAAGATGGCAGATTTAACTTTTTTTATAATGCGTTGCAATATGATTTTAGGATCTCTTGTGTTCCTACTTACAATGGCCAATCTTTAGTTTTGAGAATCTTGCATAAACAAAAGCAACAAATCAATCTTCACTCTCTTGGTATTTCAAAAAATCATTTAGATTTAATCTTGGATCAAATTACTAAAAAGCATGGAATTATTTTATTAACAGGTCCAACGGGTAGTGGAAAATCTACAACGCTTTATGCAATTTTAGAAAATTTCAAAAGCAGCAAGAAAAAAATCATCACATTAGAAGATCCTGTGGAGTATAAAATCCCTTATGCAACACAAATTCAAGTTGTTGCAGAGAGTAATTTTTCGTTTTCTCAAGCATTGAGTGCTGTTTTGAGGCAGGATCCTGATATTATTATGGTGGGTGAGATTAGAGATCTAAAAACCCTTGAACTTGCCTTTAGAGCATCTTTAACGGGTCATTTGGTTTTTGCTACTTTGCATACTAATGATACTAAAAGTGCATTGGATAGATTGGTGGATATGGGAATGAGTAAGCATAATATTTTAAGCTCATTGCTTATGATTGTATCTCAAAGACTCTTTAAAAAAGCTTGTAAAAATTGTCAAAAAAAGATGGAAGAAAAATATATTTCCATAGGATGTGAAGTTTGTAATTTTCAAGGTTTTGTTGGTAGAGAGGTGGCTACTGAAGTTTTGGTTTTATCAAAAGAAGTAAAGCGAGCCATCAAGGAAGATAATTTAGAAGAGTATTTGGATTTGATAGGTTTTGAAACTTTAGATAAAAATGCTTCTAAAAAATATGATGAAGGTAAAATTTTACTAGACTAAAAAATGAAAAAATTTAAGATAGTTGGGGTAAGGGATTCAAAAATCATTACACTTTATCTCAAAGAAAATTCACAAGAAAAAGTTTTGCAAAAATTGCAAAAAGATAAAATAGCTTTAATTGATATCAAAGAGGTTGCAAGCAAAAGTTTGATAAAAGCAAGCTTTGATGATGAGCTGATTTTATGTTTTAAGCATATAGCTATACTTCTTGATTCTTTTATGCCAATTGATGAAATTTTGCAATTTTGTATCAAAAATAGCTCTAATAAATTTGGAGAGATTTTAGAAAATGTATTAAGAGATTTAAAAAGTGGTAAAAAATTATCAGAGAGTTTTGAGGCTTTTGGAAATTCCATCAATCCTTTATACAAAACGCTTATAGCAATAGGGGAGCGTAGTGCAAGATTGCCAGAGATTTTTTCTACTATTGTAAGGGATATGGAAGAAAAGAGATTGTATAAGAAAAAAATCAAAAAAATATTGTTTTATCCTTTGGTGGTTTTTTTGAGTATTGCAATCGCTTTTATTTGTGGTGTGTTGTTTATTATCCCAGAATTTAGGGATTTTTTTATGGAAAATCATTTAGAATTACCTTGGATTACAAGAAGTTTGCTTTTTTTAGAAAATTTCTTACATCAATTTGGGATTTTTATATTGGTGATTTTTTTGCTAATTATTTTTATATCAAAGTATTTGTATGCCAAGAATCTTGCCTTTCATCATTTTGTCGATAGGTTTTTGTTAAATATTCCATTTTTTGGAAAAATTATTTTATATTTTAAGTATCACAATTTTTTACAAGCTCTGCATTTTTTACAGAGTTGTGGTAATGATTTGAATCAAAGTTTAGATATAAGTAAAAAGATTTTAGATAATACTTTTTTAGAGCAAAAAATTTTACAAATTATTCAAGAATTGCAAAAAGGTAATAAATTGAGTGAAGCCTTGGAAAATGATGGCATTTTTGATGATATTGCTTTGGGACTAATAAAAGGTGGGGAGAAAAGCGGAAGACTTGAAGCGATGTTTTTGAGTGCTTCAAAATATTATGAAGAAAAATATCAAGATTTGCTTGATAGATTTTTACTTTATTTAGAACCTTTGTGTAGTTTTTTGATTGCTCTTGTAGTGTTGTATCTGGCTTTGGGTATTTTTATGCCTATTTGGAGTTTGCAAGATATGCAGATTTTTTGATTTAAAGAGGAATTTATCCGTTACAATCACAAAAAACTTTTAAGGATATACAATGTTTAAGATTTTTCCAATAGATGGGGGAGTGTGTGCTCCAGAAGGATTTGTGGCTGATGGTATAAGTGCGGGATTAAAAAAATCAGATTCTGAAAAAGAACAACTTGATGTGGGTTATATTTTTATGAAAAATCCTTGCAAGGTTTGTGCCATCTTTACTCAAAATACTTTTCAAGCAGCTCCAATTGTGTATTTTAATCAATTTGTCAAAGATAAAGAAAGCAACTTTATTCTTATCAATACAAAAAATGCAAATGCAATGACTGGAGAGAGAGGGGTTAGTGATGTGAGAGAGGTTATGGAATGTTTGATAAAAAAATATCCTCAAATCAAAAATCCTATAATGTCTAGCACAGGAGTAATAGGGGTTTATCTACCAAAAGAAAAAATTATGGAGAGTTTAGACAAAATTACTTTTGAAAATAAAGATAATTTTTCTCATAATCGAGCAGCAAAAGCTATTATGACAACTGATAGATATGAGAAAGAAGTGGCTTTTGAAGTAGTGTTGCAAGATGGAAAAAATTTTAGAATCGGTGCTATGGCTAAGGGGGCAGGAATGATACAACCATCAATGGCAACAATGCTTTGTTTTATTAGCACGGATGCAAAAATACCTGAACAAGAAGCACAAAAAATTTTAGAATCTTGTGTGCAAAAAACTTTTAATGCAATTAGTGTAGATGGTGATATGAGCACTAATGATACGGTAATGCTAATGCAAAGTGGGTTATCCCAAGCTTATGATTCTGTGGCTTTTGAGCAAGCATTGTTGATGGTAATGGACAAACTTGCAAAGGATATTGTAGCAGATGGAGAAGGGGCGACAAAATTAGTAGGATTTAGAGTTAGTGGTGCAAAAGATGTATTTGAGGCACAAAAATGTGCCAAAGCATTAAGCAATTCTTTGTTAGTAAAAACTGCAATTTTTGGTTGCGATCCTAATTGGGGGAGAATTGCTTCGACTATAGGGGCAAGTCAAGTAATGTGTGATGCAAACAAATTGAGTATTAAAATCGGAGGGGTTTTAGTCTATGACAAAGGGGAGATTTTATTTGATGTTCAAAGAGAAAAATTAGCAAGCACACAAATGCAAAAAGAATCTTTTATGGTTGAGTGTGATCTTGGAATAGCAGATGGAGAATTCACAGCCTATGGCTGTGATTTGGGATATGAATATGTTAAAATCAATGCGGATTATAGAAGTTAAGCTTTTATTGTTTTAAGCTTAGCAAAGTATTTAAGACTTGATCAGAGGTTGTTACTGCTTTTGAGTTTGCTTGGAAACCTCTTTGAACAACGATGAGTTGTGTGAGACTTCTACTCAAATCCACGTTACTCATCTCAAGTTTTGAACCAGAAACACTTCCTCTTCTGCCTGTATTTGCAGCACCTATCATTGCTTGACCAGAGTTTCCAGTAGCAGAGAAAACATTACCACCTTCAGCTTGGAGACCTGCGTTATTTGAGAAGTTTGCAAGTGCTACTTGAGCAAGTGCAAGAGTTCTACCATTGCTAAAACCACCAAGTAAGGTTCCATTAGAATCAAATCTCACATCAATCAAATCACCTGCTTGATAACCATCTTGACTGATAGCGTAAGTTTCAGATTGTTTATCTACGCTTGTAAGACCTCCAAAACCTCCTGTTTTTCCGAATGATAAGTCGATTCTTTGTGGAGAGTTTGCACCATTTTTTGGATCAAATTGTAAAACTTGAGGATTCATACTTGCCAAACTACCATCACTATTGAATTTTACTCTTCCGCCTTCAAAGATATTTGGTCTTGATGGAGAGCTTCCATAAAGTTCTGATGGCTCTGGAACAATGGCTCTGAAATTCCACTCAGATTCTCCACTTTTATAAAACTCAAATCTAATTGTATGTTTTGTTCCAAGACTATCGATGATATCAACACTTGAAGTGTGTATCGCGTGTCCTATTTTTGATGTCATACTTGCAATTCCACCTTCAATTAGTGAAGCTGTATTTAAACCTCTCATTGTTTCCTTGAATAAAACATTGTTTGTGACATTTTCTGAAGCATAGCCACTTACAAAAATATTGAGATTTTGTTTTACTCCATCTCCATTATCTTTGTTTTGAATTTCAAACATACCATATTGATTTACTTTTACAGATACGCTTGCTGTCTGATCATCATAAGGTTGTGTAGGATCTTTGATGAGGTTGGCATCATATTGCATCAATGCTCTTAAATCCTCAGTAGTTCTAAACTGACCTGTTCCAGAATCTGGACTTACAGATTTTGTATAGCGATATCTAAATGCTGTAATATCTGCATCACCTTCGATAAAATTTGCAAATGCACCTGTTCCTGAAGCTGTGATTCTGATGTTTTTCACTCCCTCATCACCATCAAGCTCATTTTTGTTTTCTAATCTTAAAAGTCCATTATCGATATATGCTTCAACACCTGTTTTATTTTTGACAGAATTGATAGCATTTTGCGCAGCTATGAGAGAAGATACACCACTGACTGCAGAATCATTAGTAAAAGTAATTCTAGTGTCATTGATTTCAATGCTACTTTCCTCATCGCTATCAATAATTTCATTTCGCATTTCAGAGGTTTTGTAGCTTACCCAGATACCTTGATTTTCTGTAAGCGCAAAAGCATCGCCATTTTGATTGAAGAGTGCTGCAAAATCTTCTGCTTTTTGTGTGAGTTGAGAATCTGAATCATAAATAGGATTGATTCCATCAGAAGCTGTTCTTGTTGCAGAATCTAAAGCAAAGATATTTGCAATTTGATCAGCATGTCTTCCTGCAGTAAGGTTTGCTCTCATAGTAACTTTTGTGCTTGATCTTGCAGGCATTACCATCGCAGGATCTACTTGGATATTTTGTAATGGACCTGTATTATCAACTTTGAAGAAATCATCTTCACTCATTTTTGAAGCATTTTTCAAATCGCCTTTAACCCATCCTTGCACGACATATCCACCATTAGTTACAAGATTTCCATTTGCATCAAATAAAAATTGTCCATCTCTTGTGAAGTTTTGTGTAGTGCCTCTATCAGGACTAATGATAAAAAATCCATCACCCTCGATTGCTAAGTCTGTCTTAACATCAGAATTTTGCGTATTACCTTGAGAAAAAACTTTTGTAGTGGTATTGACACCTACTCCAAGCCCTACGGAAAAATCATTTTGACCTCCTAAGCCATTTTGATAGGGAGAAGTTGCGATGAGTTTGATTTGAGAGAGCATATCTACAAATGAGGCACGAGAATACTTAAAACCTACCGTATTAACATTTGCGATGTTGTTGCTTTCTACATCAAGTGCTATTTGGTGTGCTTGCATCCCACTCACACCAGACCAAAGTGATCGTAACATATTCAAATCCTTTTTTTCAAAAATTTAAAATATTTCAAGCAACAAGTGTTCCAAAATAAAGATAAAGAATAGTTTAATGGTGATAAAAGATATTTATGATAGTAATTTTGGAAAAGGTGCTGCGAATAATTACTTGCAAGGAATGGGAGGTGGAGGCAAACAATAATCTCAAGGTAGGCAAAAGCCTATCTAAGATTATCTTGTTTGCTCCAATGGATCATAAGTGCTATAGCATTCCTCATAATCATTTGGGAAATGTTTTTTATAGAATTTAAAAGTATCTATTCCAATCTCATACCAATAAGCTTTATCTTTAAAAATTCTTTCTAAATAAGCTAGATAATTAGGATCTTTAGCTTCAAAGCGTTCAGAATCATTCCATTTAAAACCATAAGTTTTTGTATCTTGAAAAATGATTAGATTAATCTCTCCACTCTTCATCTTATCAGCTGTATAGGTGCAAGGAAAAGGAAAACTACCGATAGTAGGAGTATCTTCCTTCATTAAATCATCAAATACCTCTTTAAAATACTGTTTATCATAAATTATCAAGGAGCGAATGCCATCATCAGTTAAACCAGGATTTAATAAATATTCCTCCCATAATTTATTAGGGTGTTCATCTGGCGTAATTGTTTTTTTTCCAGAGAATTACATCTTTTTTAACTTTTAGTGTATTTTGCAAAAATTGATAGCGAATATTATCCATTTCTAGGGCAAGTTGACTCCTAGTCATTGGTCTTTCATCAGAATAGTTATTATCACCTTGTAAAAAAGGAGCAAGTGTTAATGCACCAAGTAAATTCATATTTAATCCTTCTTGAATTTTTAGAAATTATAAGTTATTTTTTTGATGTTTTCAAATGAAAAATATTTCTAATTTAAACGCATAATATATTTAAATAAGAATATATTTTAAGTAATAAAATATGAGTATATTGCATATTCTTTTATAAGCATTTTAATTATAGATTACAAAGCATAATGATGATTATTTTGTATGTATTTTGCAGTATTAAAACATAAGCTAGAGGTTGAAGATATTCTCCTAGCCCACGCTTATGAGATGAGCTAAGAGGTTTTATCTTAATAGGCTTGACTTATTAGCATTAAAACTAATATAATCACTATCAAGATATCCGTTAATATCTTCATTTGATTACCTCCTTTCATTTGAAAGTAGGTAACCCTAAGGAGGAAGCCACCTCTTTAGGGCAACCTCTACTACAATTATATAATCTCTTAGTTTTAAAAACAAATATCTATATAAATTACAATAGCCTTGATTTGGTTTTTTTGTGATTGACTATTTTGTTACATAGTATATGTAGTATTTTATACATATACTATGTATAAATCTATACGCATAATACATATAAAAAGATTAGTATTATTTTGCTACACACAAAAATATCTATACAAAAACCTACCATAATAAGCTTTGGTATAAATATAAAAAACCCCAGAGGGGCGAAATGAATAGTGTTTAATAAACACTCTGCTCGTTTTCTTTAAATTTTGATACGCTGCAATGAAGGTTCTTTGCACAAAAGAGTCACTTGGGTCTTATCTGTCATGATTTTTCTACTCTTTTAAGCCCTAAACCTTTGCATAAATTGCTCTGTTTTAATATAAGAATCTTTTACATCAACAAAGAATTCTTTTAAATAATGTTTGATTGCATACTCAAAGCTATTTATTTAGTGCGTTCTCTTCTTAAAAGATTTTCCATTCTATTTACCATAGAATTCTAGGGTCAAGCAAATGCTCAACTATTGGTTGAAAATCTTACTTCTACATTCTAAAAAAATAATAGATAGTTCATTTTTAACTTTTAAAATTATTATTACCCATTCTCTCCCATCTCACCCACCCAACTTATTTAAAACAAGTTTTTATAAAATTTATTTTGATAATTTTTTCTTATTCCTGACAATCAAAAACACTCTAAGTTTTGTAAAATTTAGAGTGTTTTTGATTTTTGCCCAAGTTTATAAATACTTCCATACTTTATATTCCAATTTTTAATACCACTAAAACTTATGCATTTTGTATTAAAAAAACAAGTAACCATATATTGTCAATCAAAGGAAATCAATATCTCCCAAAATTGATTAATAGAATCATTGCAAGGTTTTTTTAATTATTCTATGGCTTTGGAAGTTCTTTTTCTATGTCTTTTTCCTTTCTAGCCTAAAGGCATTCAATTAGGTTTAAAAATCAATCAAACTTGAACCAAGTGAATAAAAATTCACCCGTAAAAGGAGAAAAGTCTATTAAGAATCCACTCTTTGCGAGAGGAAATTCTTTTTCTTTTTTCCTCTTGCGAGTAATTCTTATCATTCTAACTAAAGGCTGAGAGCCTTATCTTATACAAAGAAGTCGTATCCAGACAATCAGTGTATTTTGCCCAAGCGGCGGATCTAGTTTTGCTTCTAACAAGCAAGGTAATGCTTTTGCCTATGTAATACATAGTGATACACAAAATAACAGAACCCTAACACGAAAAAATCCGTGAGGTTATAAAAACTTTAAGACATAATCATAGCAAAAATATAGTAAATATAGAAGATATGGGTGTTAGTTTGCCCCTCCTGCCTTATATTCAATAACATCAGAGTAATAGTCATCTATAGTATTCTTACCATAGGCTTTATAAGCTTCTTCAATTTGTTCATTTGTCTTGTGAGATCTTCTCTCAAAATCAATATCAAAGCTCAATCCTTGTTCTTGTAATAATTTATCAGTATCTCTCTTTCTTTTGCCCAAAAAA
>NZ_NXLX01000002.1 GCF_003364335.1 Helicobacter anseris | reverse complement strand
AGAAGTATGAAGAATAATAATTAAAAAAGAAATTAAAAGTATTAATTAAAAGTATTAAAAAGTATTTTTAATTAAAACTAAGCAGAAGAAGAAAACAAAAAAAGATTTTTCCTTCTCCTGCCACCACTTAAACATTTTTATATTTTTTATTTTATTTTTTACTTTTCACTTTATAATTTTTTTGTTTTAAACAAACTAAAACAAAAAGAAATAAAACAATACTTTAAGCTTTAAAGATAAAAGAGAAATAACAAAACTCTTTAATCTTAAAATCAAATCTTAAAGTTTTATGACAAAACTCCTTAGTTTAAGTGGTGGTTGGAGAGGGAAAGAGAATGGAGGAGGGGTTAGCTTAATTTATAGAGAGATTGAAAGAAAAGATATGTTCTTCTTTTTGTATCTTTATCCTAATTTCTATTTTTCCATCATGAATATCTTTGGGTATAAAGGCAATAAAACCACCTAAAAACTCTTTGGCATTTAGAGTTGTCTTTTTGAGATAATTTGCAAAAACAATACGCCTGCTGAATTCTGCTTCTTTAAAATAAGAATCATCATAGTTTTTACTAATGAAAAAAATATTTCCATATGGAGTAAAAATAAAGCTTGGTTGATAATTATTTGAGGTGATTGGGGGAGTGGGTATATTAAAATTTTGTAAGCTTATCTTGAAGTTATATCCACTATTTAAAATAGCATTAGCAGATAATGGGGTGTAAATCTTTGTATCTTGGTGTAATGTAATATCTGAAATATCTAAAATAAAATCATCTGATTTTGCTTCAATAAAAAATAAAATGGGGGTATTTTTAGTATAAGTATCTTGAGCTAATTCTAGTTTTACCTCAGAGTGTTGTTTCTTGGAGAATAAAACCTTTTTACCTTGAGAAAAATTAAAACTTTGATTTGGAGTGATATCAAAGATAGTAGCACATCCACTAAAAAGCAATAAAATAGTAAAAAATAAGATTTTTAACTTCATTTTTATTTTTAAATTTCTTGTATTATTTCTAGATTTAAGAATATAACACAAAAAAGGTATAAAATGCAAACAATACAAATGGCACACGGAAGTGGCGGTGTGCAGACAAATGAATTGATACAAAAGGTTTTTAAAAAATATCTTGGAGATTTTCTTATTAGTGATGGGGAAGATGGGGGAGTGTTTTTATCAGATGCAAAAAAGTATGCTACAAGCACAGATTCTTTTGTGGTAAGCCCTTTGTTTTTTGCTGGGGGTGATATTGGTAAGCTTAGTATTTGTGGAAGCAGCAATGATGTAGCAATGATGGGTGCAATACCAAAATTTATAACTTTAGGCTTTATTATGGAAGAGGGGCTAGAGATTGCATTGCTAGAGAAAATATTAGATTCTATGAGAAATGAATTGTTAAAAACAAATCTAAAAATATTATCAGCAGACACAAAAGTTGTCGGTAAGGGCAGCGTGGATAAAATTTTTATCAATACTACTGCAATCGGAGAAGTTGTGAGTGATGTAAGTATCAAGAAATTAGCAGAAGATGATGTGATTATTTTAAGTGGTAGTATAGGTAATCATGGAGGTGTAATTTTTTGTGCGAGAAATGAAATAGGCATTTCTTCCAATCTGCAAAGTGATTGCAAGCAACTTTATGCAATGCTAAAACCTATTTTTGAGAAAAAAATCCCTATCCATACTCTAAGAGATGCGACAAGGGGTGGGTTGGCTTGTGTCTTAAATGAATGGGCAGAAGCCTCTCAAATGGATATTGCTATCAATGAACAAGAAGTGAAAATAGATGATGAAGTGCAAGGAATCTGTGAGATACTTGGGCTAGAGGCTTATAGTCTTGCGAATGAGGGGGTTTGTTTGATTGCTACTCCAAGAGAGTTTGCTAATGAGGTATTGGCATTATTAAGGGCACATCCTGATGGAAAAAATGCAAGTATTATTGGAAAAATGACAAAAAAAATAACACAGATTCCAAGAGTAATACTAGAAAATCCTTGGGGAAGCAAGAGGTTTTTGGATTATCCTCAAGGTGAGCTATTGCCTAGAATTTGCTAGGACTTATCTAAACTCCATTGTAGTGTTTTACCAGCGTGCAATGGAATGATTTTATCATCCATACAAGCAATGCTTTCTGGAATAATACAAGGTTGCTTTTTTAATACTATGGTTTTTTGATTTTTAAAGGAAAGATTGTAATTTTTGAAAGCATTATCGCTGATAAATTTTTGAAGATTTGCTAGAGCATTGTGCTTTTCAAAAAGCTCAGCTAGGCTTTCAAGTAGAAATGGTGCAGAGAAAATCCCAGCAGAAGCATTTGAGGATAGTTTGGTAGATAAAAGATGTGGAGCACTATCAGAACCAAAAGACACTTTTGGGTGTGCAGTGATAGCAAGATTTAATAACATCTCTTTATCTTTTTTTGTTTTTAGTATGGGTTTGCAAAAGTAATGAGGATTTAAACCCTTTCCTAGCAAGTCATCTAAATCCATAGTAATATGATGCAAAGTCAAAGTGGCAAAGATGTTTTCAAAAGAATCTAGCACCTTTATGCTTCGATGATCACTCATGTGCTCTAGAATGATTTTTAGTTTTGGAAAGGTTTGTGAGAGGTATTCAAAAACTTTCAAAAATTCATATTCTCTATCAAGACTAAAGCCAGAGCTTTCTGCGTGTATGCTTAGAATAAACCCTAAATCTTGTGCAATTTCTAGTATTTGTTGCATTTTATGATCTAAAATGTTTTCTACCCCATTTGAAGAATTTGTAGTAGAACCTTTTGGATAAAGTTTTAGAATCTTAAAGCCTTTTGAAATTGCTTGTTGTAAATCTTGCTTTTTTAAATCATTTGTTAAATAAATTGTCATGATTGGATTAAAATCATTTGCAATTTTTTTGATTGTTTCATAATATGCTTCTGCAAGTCTTGTGTCTGTGATGGGTTGTTTGAGATTTGGCATCACCACTGCACCTAAAAAAGTATCAGTGCTATAAGGTAGAATAGTTTTGAGTATTTCTCCTTCTCTTAAGTGTAAATGCATATCCAAAGGATTGTGTAAGGTTATACTTTCCATTGCAATAAATCTCCTTTATTTTTTATCATCAGCTAAGCCAAAAAGCCATTCTTTATCAATACAATCATCTATTTTTTGAAGAAGATATTCTTTGATGTGCTCTAAGGTATCAATATCTAAATCTTGTAAAATATGTTCATCAATAAAAGTGCTTGGGGTTTTTTCTAAGCGATTGAGAAGACTTTGTATCTCTTCTGCAAGAAGTTTTTTTTCATTTTGCATTTTCTAATTCTTTTAATATGGCTTGATGGAAAACTTTGTAATATGGCTTATCTTGCGGTATTTTTGAGGCAAAATCTTGCAGAATAGAATAGTAATCTCCTAGCAATAAAGAGCCCTTAAGAAGCTCATATTTGAGATAGAGCCAATAGGTATTTAAAACATCACTTTGGCAATAATCTTGTATTCTTTGGATATTTTGATTAAAGTTAGCAGAATCCTCATAGTAGATTTGATGGACAAAATCCCCGCTAATATCATATTTTCCTGGTAGGCCTAGCATTAAGCAAATATCATCTAGATGCATTCCTCTAATGCTCCCAAAATGACTTAGGGTATCTAGCAAATCTGTATGGAATCTTTCGCTATAGCGTTGGCGATAATTTTCCCATTTATTTTTGTTAAATTGTGCATTATCAGTTTCATAATACGCTGTTGCACTAAGATTGTATGACATTGCTCTAAGCATTATTGTAGGGATATCAAAATTTCTTCCATTATAGCTGACAAGTTTTGGATTTTTTTTATCAATAAATGCGAGAAAATCACTAATGATGGATTGCTCATTATCATTTTTACCAAAGTTACCTACTTTTAAGAATCTGCCATATTCATCAGCAATGACACTAGAGATTGCCACAATTTTATGTAAGTGTAGGGGTAAGAATTCACTACCACTTTTTTCTTTTTGTGTAAGAAAGGCTTTTTCACAAAGCTCTAGATTATTTAAATTCTCTTGAGGATACATCTGCCTTAATAGCTTAACATCAGGAATGGTCTCGATATCAAAAATACAAATCATAGGGTGCATTCTAGCATATTAAAGATTTTATATTGGATTCTTATTTTAATAATTTGGCAATTTTTTAATATTTTTTGACAAGTTAGTGTTTTTTAATGTAGTATTACTAATAATAAAAAAATATTACAATTCTTAAAGGTTTCTTATGAAAAAAAGATTTATTTGTTTTTTGAGTATGGGTTGCACATTGCTTGCTTTAGATAACTCTAAAGAATTAGAAGCTATTGTAGAGACTTCAAATCGTATTCCAACACTAATTTCAGAAGCTCCTGGAAATATAAGTGCCATCACACAAAAGCAGATAAAACTACAAAATGCTAAGCAAATGAGTGATATTATAGGTAAGGCTTCTGGTGTGAGGATTGATAAGGAAGCAGGATACAATGGAAGACCTCAAGTTTTTATGAGAGGGATTCCTTATGGAACTATAATAATGCTTGATGGAGTTATTTTAAATGATTTAGAAGGGGAATTTAGAATCTTGCAATCCATTAGTCCTTATGATATTGATAGAGTAGAAATTGTAAGGGGTTCTTTCTCAAGTCTTTATGGTGCAGGAGGAGTTGGCGGTGTGATAAATTTTATTACAAAGATGCCAACAAGGCTTGAGGGTCAGGCTAGTATTGGTTATGGTAATGAAATTATTACAAATGGTGCGGAAAAAAATCTTGTAAGAGGATATGTAAGTTTAGGTAATGTTTTTTTAGATCATCGTTTAAGGGTTAGGGCAAGCTATGCTTTTAATACAAGTGATGGTGCTTATAGAGTTCCTGCTGTCGCTAAGGGTTTGAGCACTGGCACAAATACGGATGTTACTTTAAATAATGGAAGCACTTTGCAAAATGGAATGATGGTGGGTTGGGTAGGAAGAACAGCATATCTGACACAAGATGCAAGGATAAAGGCAGAATATGATTGGAATGAGGCAAATACCACAAGTATTAGTTTTAATATTTCTACGATTACAGAAAATCAACATGATCCCATTTCTTATTTAAAAGATTCTAATGGGACGGTTTTTGGTTATGACATTAAAGGTAGTAGCGGATCTTCTAATAGTTATTATAATCCGTTTATAGGTTCTGGATGGGCAGGCTTTAGGCAAGAGTATAATTTTTTGGGATCTTTATCTCATAAATACTATTTTAATGATGAGACATTTTTAAATATTACATTAGCAAGTGTGAATTTAATAAATTATTGGGATGATGGATGTAATGGCACAAATTGCTCTGGCCCAAATAAAAATGTCATCACAGAAGGAAAGAATTCATATATTTTTGGAGGTAGAGGAAGTAGTTCGGATAATTTTGCTTCTAGTAACTATCTTGATATTACTTATTCAAGTCAGATAAACAAAAATCACTCTATTGTAAGCGGATTTCAAGCAAGGATAATGAGTTCTATAAATGAGAGAAATTATTCAAGCAATTATGCTGCAAAGCAATTTTGGAAAAATTATGATGGCACTTGGAGTAAGGATACTAGCGCTGCTTATACTTTGGCACTTTTTGCAAGTTGGCAGGCAAAATGGAATTCTTATCTTTCTACTAATTTGGGATTAAGGATAGATTATTGGAAAAATTTTAATATGAGTACTTTTGATATTACTTCTACAGATCCTAGTTTAAAAACTTTTGATGGCAGTAATGAATTTTTTCCTTCTCCAAAATTTGCCATAAATTATAACCCTTGGGCATATACTACCTTTAAGGGTTCAATAGGATTGGCTTTTAGGGCACCAAATACAAGGCAGATGTTTGCACATGCTCATGCTGGAGACAATCAGATATCCAATCCAACATTGGCTCCAGAATATGGACTGCAATATGATATAGGAGTGGAGCAAAGAAATCCTTATGGAGGCATCATAAAGATTTATTATTATCAAACTGAAATGTATAATGCTATTTATAAGAGTGGATCAGGGAGTATTGATGATCCTTATGTGAATAGAAATGGCGGTCGTAGCAGATTTAATGGGATTGAGCTTGAAGCAGAGCAAAAAATTTATAAAGATTTGTCTATTAGTCTAAATTATACTTATACCAATGCTATTTTATTAAAAGATCCACAAAATCCTCAATACAATGGGAATCAAATGGCATCTATACCTAAGCATATGGGAGGATTTTCTTTAAACTATGGAGGAGATAAGGAGGGGTTTTATGGAAGTTTGCAGATGAAGGCACAAAGTAGTGCTTTTACTAGCATAGCTAATATAACTCCAAAGTTTGATTTTGGAAATATTACTGAAAGAGTGATATTTAATTTAAAAACAGGTTATGAGTTTAAAAATAAAAATTATATTACTCTTAGTTTTTTAAATTTTACAAATGAAAAATATTATGATTATTATCGTGGTCTTGGTGCAAGTTTTTTTATAGAGTTTGGAGGAAGATTCTTTTAGGTTATGCGATTTTTTGTAATTATTTTGATTGTATCTAGGGTATTTTGCATAGAATATGAAGATTTTTTTGGTAAGCATACAATTGATAGGGTCCCTCAAAAAGTAGTTTATTTAAGCACGCATATAGAAGTTCCTGCAATGCTTGGTATTTGGGATAGGGTTGTTGGAATCTCAAGTTATGCTTTTGATGATGATATCGTTAAAAAAACTGCCCCTTTAGAAAAAATACTTAAATTTCCTACGGATCATTATGCAGGCATTGATATTGAGAGATTGCAAACAATGGGTGTGGATATGGTGGTTACATATCCTGCTGATTTAAAATCTATTACTTTTGCAAAGAAGTTTGGAATCAATTTTTTGGCACTAAGAAGTAAAAGTATGGATGATGTGATCTCTCATATACAAACTCAAGCAAAAATTTTTGATAAAGAAAAAGAGATTGAGATAAAAATCTTAAAAATGCAAGAGGTTTTAAAACTTATTTCACAAAAAATTAAAAAAGAGAAGCCTAAAAAAGCCTTAGAAATTTTTCATAAGATAAATCAGGTAAGTGGGCAAGATAGTTTAGATTCTAGTATTTTAAAGTATGGTGGAGTGGTAAATATTGGAGAAAAATATATCAAACAGGGTAGGGGTGAGATGAATTTAGAAAATATCATCTTAGAAAATCCTGATATTATTTTTTTGTGGTGGCTTAGCCCTTATAAAGTAGAGGATATATTGACAAATCCCCAACTTCAAACAATAAATGCAGTCAAAAACCATCAAGTTTTTAAATTACCATCAATGGATATAGCTGGACCTAGAGCCCCTTTGATTGCTTTGTTTGTGGCTATGATGAGTTATCCAGAGGCTTTTAAGGATATCAAATATCAAAATATTTTGCAGGATTACTACAAAGTAGTTTTTGCACAATAATTCTCTTCACTCCTTGTCTTAAAAAACTAAAATTATTAAGTAAATGTCAATTTTTAATGAATTATTTGTAAATCATTATCCAAAATAGTTGTTTAATAGATTCATAGCATTAAGAAGCTATAAAAGTCCAAAAACACTAAAAAAAGGAGAATAAATGAGACTAACGCCAAGAGAAATGGACAAGATGCTATTGCATTATGCAGGAGAATTAGCCAAGAAGCGTAAGGAAAGAGGCATTAAGCTTAATTATGTTGAAGCTGTTGCTTTAATTAGTATGGAAATTATGGAGCTTGCAAGAGAAGGCAAAAAAAGTGTAGCTGAGCTTATGAGCTATGGGAAACAAATCCTAAAGGCAGAAGATGTAATGGATGGTGTAGCTAGTATGATACATGATGTGCAAGTAGAAGTGAGTTTTAGAGATGGAACTAAATTAGTTACTGTGCATACTCCAATTGAAGATAATGGTAGATTAAACCCTGGAGAATATATCTTAAAAGATGAGGATATTATCTTAAATGCTAAAAAAGAAGCCATTGAGATTAAAGTGGTAAATAATGGCGATAGACCTATTCAAGTTGGCTCCCACTTTCATTTTTTTGAAACTAATAAACTTTTAGAGTTTGATAGACAAAAAGCCTATGGAAAAAGATTGGATATTGCATCTGGAACTTCTGTTAGATTTGAGCCAGGAGAAAGCAAGACTGTGAGGCTTATAGATTTTGGCGGAAGTCAGAGAATCTATGGTTTTAATGATTTAAATAATGGGCAGATAAATGAGGATAATAAAAAGAGAGCTTTAGAAAAAGCAAAAGCTAAGGGCTTTATAAAATAAAAACAATTAAGGAGTAAAAAATGATAAAAATTTCAAGAAAAGAATATGCTTCAATGTATGGTCCAACTGTTGGTGATAAGGTAAGATTAGGTGATACTGAATTATTTGCAGAGATTGAAAAAGATTTTACTATCTATGGTGAGGAAATAAAGTTTGGTGGAGGCAAAACTATTCGTGATGGAATGGCACAAAGCGTTAGTAGCAATGAAAATGAATTAGATAGTGTAATTACTAATGCAATGATAATTGATTATACTGGAATCTATAAGGCAGATATTGGTTTAAAAGATGGAAAAATAGCGGGCATAGGAAAAGCTGGCAATAAGGATACACAAGATGGTGTAAATGATAATATGATTGTTGGTACAGGAACAGAGGTTATTGCAGGAGAGGGATTGATTGTTAC
Organism: Helicobacter anseris; assembly: GCF_003364335.1. Taxonomy (GTDB): domain Bacteria; phylum Campylobacterota; class Campylobacteria; order Campylobacterales; family Helicobacteraceae; genus Helicobacter_H; species Helicobacter_H anseris. Next base: position 144,780 of record NZ_NXLX01000002.1, on the reverse strand, counting down.
AGCAGGTGGAATTGATACACATATTCATTACATTTCTCCTACACAAATTCCTACAGCCTTGTATAGTGGTGTTACTACAATGATAGGTGGTGGAACTGGTCCTGCAGCAGGAACTTTTGCTACAACTTGTACTCCTGGAAAATGGCATATGAAGCAAATGTTGCGCTCCACAGAAGAATATGCAATGAATTTTGGTTTTTTTGGTAAGGGAAATAGCTCCAATGAAGAAGCTTTGGGTGAGCAGATTAAGGCAGGAGCTTTGGGATTAAAGGTGCATGAAGATTGGGGTTCAACACCAGCAGCAATCAACCATGCTTTAAATATTGCAGAAAAATATGATGTGCAAGTAGCAATCCATACAGACACTTTAAATGAAGCGGGTTGCATTGAGGATACTTTAAATGCAATTGCGGGGAGAACGATACATACTTTCCATACAGAAGGTGCTGGTGGAGGACATGCTCCAGATATTATTAAGGCGGCTGGGGAGGCAAATATATTGCCTGCATCTACAAATCCTACAATTCCTTTTACAAAAAATACAGCAGATGAACATTTGGATATGCTGATGGTTTGCCATCACTTGGATAAAAACATAAAAGAGGATGTGGCTTTTGCGGATAGTAGGATTAGGCCAGAAACAATTGCAGCAGAGGATACATTGCATGATATGGGAATTTTTTCTATTACAAGCTCTGATTCTCAGGCAATGGGAAGAGTAGGGGAGGTTATCACTAGGACTTGGCAGACTGCTGATAAATGCAAAAAAGAATTTGGAAGATTGAAAGAAGAAACAGGCGAGAATGATAATTTTAGAATCAAAAGATATATATCAAAATATACCATTAACCCTGCTATTGCTCATGGAATTTCTGAGTATGTAGGCTCTATTGAAGTTGGAAAAATTGCTGATTTAATTCTTTGGAAACCAAGTATGTTTGGTGTAAAACCAGAGACTATTGTTAAATGCGGAATGATTGTGGCATCAAAAATGGGAGATTCTAATGCTTCTATTCCAACGCCAGAACCTATTGTATATACTGATATGTTTGGAAGTATTGGTAAGGCAAAATATGATTGTGGAGTAACTTTTGTATCTAAAGTTTCTTGCGAATTAAATATCAAAGAAAATTTTGGATTAGATAGAACATTGCTTCCTGTAAAAAATTGTAGAAATGTGACAAAGAAAGATATGAAGTTTAATGATGTTATCACGCCAATTGAGGTAAATCCAGAAACTTATGAAGTTAAGGTAGAAGGCAAAAAAATTACTTCAAAATTTGTTGATGAAGTGTCTTTGGGACAACTTTATAATTTATTTTAAGGGGTAGATAATGTTAGGTATTGTATTGATGTATGTAGCCATTGTTTTAATCAACAATGGTATTTGTAGAATTGCAAAGATTGATGGTAAAACAACCTCTGTGATGAATATTTTTGTAGGAATGCTTTCAATTATTGCTAATATTATTGTGATAATACATGGCGATATTGATGGTGGTGGACGCAATGATTTTTATGCTGCTGCCACTGGTTTATTGTTTGGTTTTACATATCTTTTTGTAGCTTGTAATCAGCTTTTTAAGTTGGATCCTAGAGCATTTGGGTGGTATAGCCTATTTGTAGCAATCAACTCCTTGCCCGCAGCATACTTAAGCTATAATGATGGAACTTTTGAGGGGATTGTATTTGCATATATTTGGTTAGCTTGGGGTGTCCTATGGCTTACAGGATGGATAGAGTGTGTATTAAAAATTGAGCTAAAATTTGTTCCATATTTGGCAATTTTAGAGGGTATTTTCACTGCTTGGATTCCTGCTTGGTTGATTTTAACTGGATATTGGAGTTAAATGCTAGCTGAAAAAATTTGTGGAAATTTAAGGGATTATGACACACAATCCCTTAATATCGATACAATTGAGATTGATTGGTATGATACAAGAAAAAAAATAGCACGATTAAAAACCTCACAAGGTAGAGAGATTGGTATGAAACTTACTAATTTCTCGCAAAATGGTCTTAATCATGGGGATATTTTATATGTATCAAAAGACTGCATAATAGCAATTGTAATTAGGCCTGTTAAGGTGCTTTATCTTTATATGAAAGATATGGCAAGTATTGTGCGTATTGTTTATGAGATAGGAAATAGGCATCTGCCCTTATTTTTTGGAACTCAAGCAATGGAATTGCAAACCCCATTTGAAAAACCCTTGCAAATCTTGCTGGATAAAATGCAAATACAATATGAGATTAAAGATTCTATTTTGGATTCTAAGGATAGATTGAGTGTGAGTATGCCACATTCTGAAATTCAAAAAAAAATAGAAATTAGTAATGATTTTGAAGTCAGAATCATTAAAAAGGATTAGAATGAATTTTTTGTTATTGCAGGTTAATGATTCTTTATTTCCTATCGGAGGATATACGCATTCTTTTGGCTTAGAGAGTTATATACAGCTTGGTAGCATTAAAACTAAACACGATGCATTGAGATATATTATTTCAAATTTAAACACTCAAATACTCCATACAGATCTTTTGGCAATAAAGCTAATTTTTGATAGCAGAGAAGATTTAGAAGAGATTTTAAAAATTGAAGAGTATATCAATGTTTCAGCATCTCCAAGAGAGTTGAGAGAAGGATGTTTAAAGCTTGGGCAGAGATTTATTAAAACAATTCAAGCAATGAATCTTGAAAAAAATATTTTTTTTCAATCCTATGCACAAAAAACACAAACACCAGTTCATGCAAGTGCATATGGAGTTTTTTGTATGTCATATGATATTGATATGGAATTAGCAATTAAACATTATATGTATGCTCAGGCTTCAAGTATTGTTACAAATTGTGTAAAAACTATACCTTTATCACAAAATGATGGACAGGCTATTTTGTCATCATTGCATCAAGAGTTTTGTCAGATTTATTTGAAATTGCAAGATTTAGATTGGAGAGATTTTTGCAATGCTAGTGTTCATAATGATATTAAAGCAATGCAACATGAGGTTCTTTATTCTAGATTATATATGTCATAAAAGGAGAAAGAGATGGTAAAAATTGGAATTTGTGGTCCTGTTGGAAGCGGGAAGACGGCTTTGATTGAGTGTCTAACAAGATTGATGAGTAAAGATTATTCAATAGGTGTTATTACTAATGATATTTATACTAAAGAAGATGCAGAATTTATGGCGAAAAATTCTGTAATGCCTAGAGAGAGGATTATTGGTGTAGAGACAGGTGGTTGCCCACATACTGCAATTAGAGAAGATGCATCGATGAATTTAGAAGCAGTCGAAGAGATGATGCAAAGATTCCCGGATATAGAAATTTTGTTTATAGAAAGTGGAGGAGATAATCTTTCTGCTACTTTTAGTCCAGAATTAGCGGATTTTAGTATTTTTGTTATCGATGTTGCAGAAGGAGATAAGATACCTAGAAAGGGTGGTCCTGGAATTACAAGGTCTGATTTGCTAATCATCAATAAAATTGATCTTGCTCCATATGTAGGTGCAGATTTGGAGGTAATGCGTAGAGATTCTTTAAAGATGAGAGGAGATAAACCTTTTATTTTTACAAATATTAGAGCCAAAGAAGGAGTTGAAGCAGTGATTGATTGGATTAAAAAATATGCTCTTTTGGAGGATATGGCTTGATGAATAGTTTTACTCAAGAAACACTTTTAGAATTAAAAACAAAAGTTGGAGCTAATGGAAAAAGTGTTATTGAGCATATGTATTTTACTCCTCCATTAAAGATTATTGATCCTATCTATGAAGGAGATATTGCAAATATTATGCTTTTATCTGTTTCTGCTGGATTGATGAAGGGAGATAGTCAAAAAATAGATATAAATATAGGTCAAAATACTAAAGTTAAACTTTCTTCTCAGAGTTATGAAAAGATTCATAATACTTTAGATGGTAAGGCTTTGAGGAATACAAATATTGTTTTGCAAGAAAATGCATTGTTAAATTTTACACCTCTTCCCACCATCCCATTTGATAATTCACACTTTGAAAATAACACTAATATTTATTTGGAAGATGACTCTATATTGCATTATGGGGAAATATTTTGCGCAGGAAGAGTTAGTCGTAATGAAGTCTTTAAATTTAACAAGTTTGCTTCAAAAATTTGTATTTTTTGCAATGAAAAAATGATATATCTTGACAATATGTTTTTAGATCCAAAAAAACAACAGTTAGATGGATTTTGTATGTTTGATGGTTTTACACATTATTTAAATCTCATTATATGGGATAAACATCAGGATATTGAATGCTTATATGAAAAAGTAAAGGCAAGTGGAATAAATGCTGGGATTAGTGTGAGTGCATATGGAGTAATTGTTATAAAAGCGCTTGATATGGAGAGTGAAAGATTGATTGCCTTCAAAACCCTTTTGGGGTTTTGAAGTTTGAGTTATTGTGCTTTTTGGCAGCTTTTTTTATCGCCTAAATCACAAGCTCTTTTGTAGTATTTTTTAGCCTCTGCATAATCTTTTGCCTTATAAAGAGCATTCGCAATTTTTCTGCATTCTTTTGCACTTCCTTGTGAGCAAACTTGTATTTGTTGAGCAGTAGGTGCTGCTGTGTCTTTTGTTTCTACTTGAGCTTCATCTTCTTGAGCAAAAGCTAGTGAACCTAAAAAAATAAAAGATAATAAAACTTTTTTCATTATTTTCTCCTTAATGATATTTGATTCCATCCTTAGATTTAAGGATAAGGTATTATTGAGAAAAAAAATGAAAAAAGTGTCAAATAAATTTTAATTTTGTCTTTTTGTGTAAAAATCTTTTTTGAAGTCATTCCATTGGTTATTTAATATAGCCATTCTTGCTGATTTTGTAAGCTCAAGATAATAATAAAGATTATGCAGCGTTGCAAGTCTAAAGTAAGTGATTTCATTTGCCCTAAAAAGATGGTGCAGATAGGCTCTAGAAAAATTTCTACAAGTATAGCATTTGCAAGCTTCATCAATAGGTAATGTATCCAAATGGTATCTAGAAGATTTGATATTGATTTTTCCAAAGCTTGTAAATAAACTTCCATTCCTTGCATTTCTACTTGGCATTACGCAATCAAACATATCAACACCCCTATCAATAGCCTCGATGATATTTTCAGGAGTTCCAACGCCCATAAGATATCTGGGTTTGTGTTGAGGTGTAAAGGCATTGACATATTCAATGCATGCATACATTTCTTCAGCACTCTCTCCCACAGCCAAACCACCAATTGCATATCCATCAAAACCTTCAAGTGCGCATAATTCCTTTGCACTTTGTTCTCTTAATTCTTTATTATTTCCCCCTTGGATGATTGCAAAGAGATTGTTATTTAATCCCAAACCTTGACTTTGCTGTTCTTTGTGGTAATAGAGACTTTCTTCTGCCCATTTTGTTGTTGTTTTTACAGATTGTAAGATTCTCTCTTTGCTTGCGGGTAATCCTACTAAATCATCTAAAACCATCATGATATCACTGTTTAGTTCATATTGTATGTCTAGCACTTTTTTTGGTGTAAAGAAGTGTTTGCTACCATCAATATGTGATTTAAACCAAATGCCCTGAGAATCTTTTTTTGTGTTGTTGCTTAAGCTAAATGCTTGAAATCCACCACTATCAGTCAAAAAGCTATTGGGGTATTTTGTAAAGTGATGTAATCCTCCTAAAGATTTAATGCAAGGAGATGAGGGTCTTAGATAGAGATGATAGGTATTGGCAAGAATAATTTTTGTATCAAGATGATTTGTTAGATCATAAAAATCAAGTCCTTTTACGCAAGCTTGAGTTCCAACGGGCATGAAAATAGGTGTATGTATTGTTGAATGATAGGTTTGCAAGGTTGTGGCTCTTGCATTGCCATCGATTTTATCTACTTTAAAAATCATTCTTATAACCTTTTGCTATAATTGTAAAACTTTAATATTTTAGGTTTGGCTTTAAGGATCAGAGTGAAAAAAATTGTTTTAATATTGGATGGAATTGTAGCAAAAAAGTTTTTGCAAAGCGTGCTTGAAAAATATTTTAGTAGCAATAATTATATCATAATAGCCAATGATTCGAGTTTTTTGCCAGAAGAGATTCCAAGTAGTTGCCATTTTCATTTTTTTGATCCTACTTCATCATATAAACTTCTTAATATTTTAGATTCTGAAGTAAGTGATGTCTTTATACTTTCAGATAATGTAGAAGAAAAAAAAGTAATTTATGAGATTATAAAAAAGCATTATAGAGATGTGAGGATAGTGCTTAATGTAAAAAATACACAAGAAAGTCTAGAGTATAAAAATAATGATAAGACATTTTTTATTGATGAATCTATATTGCTTTCTGGTGCAATGATAGCTAGGCTTCCAAATGTTCCTTTAATTCCTCAAGGATTTGGTTTGGGATTGGGAGAGGTGATGGAGATTAATGTCCCTTTTGGTAGCGTTTTTGCATATCGCCACATAGGTTCTATACAGCAGAAAAACTATCGTATTGTTGGAATTTATCGACAAAATGAATTTTTATTAAGCAATTATTCTTTGGTAATTCAGCCAACAGACACGCTGTTGGTAGCCGGAGATCCTAGGGTTTTAACACAAGTTTATCATCAGGTAAAAAGTGATATTGGACAATTCCCAGCACCATTTGGTAGAGATATTTATGTATATGTAGATATGATACTGCAAGATTTTGATGAGCTTATGAGGGATATTGAGCAGGCTATATTTTTGCATGAGCATTTAAAAAATACAAAGCTTTATATTGTAGTTTTGCATCCAAGTGATGTGGAAGTAATGCAACAATTAAAAACTTTTGAGTGTTTGGGAATTGATGTTAGTTTTGATTATAAAGTATCAGATTTTATCACAAGGTTTCAAGAAGATTTAAAGAAAAAGATAGGAATGATTGTTGTAGGAAAAAAATTCTTTTTGCAAAGAAGAATTAGAAAAGTTTTATTTAATAGTGCAATTCCTGTGTTCAAGACAAGCTATAAGGATATTAGAACCTTAAAACAAAGTATTGTTGTATTAAATGAGGAGATGAATGATGGAGAAAATATTTCTTCCGTGATTTTTGATGTTTCTATTCAAATAAAGCTAGGAATGATTATTTATGATTTTGATCCAGATAAACATTATCAGATTGATATTTTAAAAGATTATGAAAATCTTTCGCGTGTATTTGATAAAAAAATTACTACAATCAAAACACATACTAAGAATCCTATTATTTATCTCAAGGATACTAAAGAGCCATTATTACATTTTTTGCCTTTTGAAAAATGTATAACGGGTCATGGATTTTTAAATTTCCTATCTACAAAGGTAGAAAAAATTTCTTTTATGCTAGATGAGCATCCTCAAATATTGATACCTATTTTGGAACAAATAGATGATAAATGATTTTATTACAATACATACAGCAGATGGGGATTATAAGGTTTGTATTGGAGAGTTTGAAAATATCAGTTTTGAAAAAAAATATAGCAAAGTGCTTGTGGTTACTAGTCATAATGTCGCAGGATTCTATCTTGCTTTTTTAAAAAATAAAATTTCACATCAACAGGTTTTTGAGTGCATTGTAGATGATCGGGAAGAAAATAAAGATTTCACTACTATTCAACAAATATTAGACTGTGCTTTTACTAATAAATTAGATAGAAAATCTTTAATGATTGCTTTGGGTGGTGGTGTCATTAGTGATATGGTTGGTTTTGCAAGCGGTATTTATCAGAGAGGTATTGATTTTATTAATATTCCAACAACTCTTTTGGCACAGGTGGATGCATCTGTAGGTGGAAAGACTGGTATCAACACGCATTTTGGAAAAAATCTTATTGGAATCTTCCATCAACCAAAAAAGGTCTATGTCAATCCATTGTTTTTAAAAACACTGAAACAAAGGGAATTTTTTGCAGGTATTGCCGAAATACTCAAAATTGCTATTTGTTTTGATAGGGCTTTTTTTGATTTTCTTTTTGAGAAAAATTTAAATAATTTAGATGTATTATCTGAAGCTATTAAAAAAAGTATTAAGCTAAAAGCAGATATTGTAGAGCAAGATGAAAGGGAAGATGGGATTAGAATGGGGCTTAATTATGGTCATACATTTGCTCATGTGATTGAGCTTGAAACAAGTTATAAAAAATTTTTACATGGAGAGGCTGTGGCTATAGGAATGCAGATGGCAAACTCATTGGCATTGAAATTAGGTTTATTAAGTCCAGAAGAAGTAGAAAAAATTGAATTTTTGCTTGAAAAATACTGTCTTTTATTGCAATATAAGATTTGTGATATAAAAGGATTTTATAACAAGTTTTTTATTGATAAAAAAACTTGTTATGATACTTTGCGTTTTATCCTTCCAAATGGAATTGGTAAAATGAAAATAGTGGATAATGTAGAAAAAGAAAAACTTTTAGAAGTTTTAGGAGTCTATGCTTGAAAAAAATTATCTTAATATTGTTGAGTATATTTTTTATTTTTGCACAAGAGGATAGGATTGAAGAGATTGAAAGACAGATTCAAGAATTAGATGCTAGTATTCAATCAAGCAATAATATCTGGATAAGAAAATACGCAAATTTTGAAAATTATAATAAAGTATATATTCAAATACAACAGCTTGAAAAAGAATTGAAAAAAAATAAAAATCAGGCAAATTCTCCGGATAATCTTTTTAAAAAGCATCAACTAGAAACTCAGATTGAGACATTGCAAAAGCAATTACAACTTTTAAATGAGTATAAAGACGATCCATTTAAAGAGCTGGTTCAAAAGCCAGAAATTACAGATATACCAAATGTTAGCAATCCTTTTTCTATCATCAGTGGTATTGGCTATATTAAACAACTTGAAAATCAAAAGAAAAATCTAGAGCGTAATCAATATACCTTAGATAATGCACTTAGTATTTTAAATGCAAAATATAAATTATTGCAAGAAGTGTATAAAATTGATAAAAATGCAAAAAAATATCAGATTTATCAAACACAAAGCAAAATACTAGAGCTTCAATCTGCACAGGATATCTTAAAAACAACTACGGATATTTACACAAAAGAGAGTCAAGAAATAATCAGTAAGATTTCTTTGCAGATTAAAAATCAGCTTTTTAAACTTATTTATATAGCAATTGCTGTTTTGATTAGCTTTGGCATTGCATTTATTTTTAAAGTTTTTACTAGAAAATATATTCACGACAATGAGCGTGCATATATGGCCTCAAAAATTATTAATTTTTTTAACATTACTGTGATTGTTTTAATTTTATTGTTTGCTTATTTAGAAAATGTAACATATTTGGTTGCTGTGCTTGGTTTTGCATCTGCTGGTTTAGCTATCGCAATGAAAGATTTATTTATGAGCATTTTAGGATGGCTTGTAATTACAATTGGTGGAAGTGTTCATGTTGGTGATAGAATCCGCGTGAGTAAAGATGGCTGTATTTATGTTGGCGATGTTTTGGATATTTCTGTGCTTAGAATTACTCTTTATGAAGATGTGACTTTAACGACATTTTTGGATAATAGAAGGGCAGGTAGGATTATTTTTATCCCAAATAACTATATTTTTACTACAATGATTTCAAATTATACTCATGGTGGAATGAAAACTGTTTGGGATGGGGTAGATTTTACAATTACTTTTGATAGTAATGTTAGCAAAGCTTGTGAAATTGCAAATGAGGTTGCAACAAAATATTCCAAAGGATATACAGAAACTACAAGAAAGCAGCTAAGTAAAATGCGTAATAAATATGCATTGAGAAATTCTAATGTGGAGCCAAAAACTTTTAGTTTGATTGATCATAATGGTATAAGAATTTCTGTATGGTATCAAACTAATGCATATGCTACTTTGAGTTTAAGAAGTGCAATTTCTGCAGAAATTATTGAGAGAATCTTAAAAGAGCAAGACATTATGATTGCATACAATACGACAAAACTTATTAAAGATGGTACAGATGGTTTTGGCAACAAGATGGTGCAAACATATCCGATTGAGGTGGATTGATGAAAGTTTATTTTAAAACCTTTGGTTGCAGGACAAATCTTTTTGATACACAGGTAATGCGATCAAATTTAAAAAATTTTTCTATTATTGAAGATGAGGAAAAAGCAGATATTATTGTTGTAAATTCTTGCACAGTAACTAATGGTGCTGATGCTGGTGTGAGAAGTTATGTAAATAAAATGAAGAGAGAGGGTAAAAAAATCTATCTTACAGGCTGTGGGGTTAAAACTCAAGGGCAAAAACTTTTTGATGCAAATTTGATTTTTGGGAGTTTTGGACATACGCATAAAGAAAAAATTGATGAATTTTTGTCTTCACAAACTAGATTTTTTATCCAAGAGCAAGAGAATGCTAATCATTTAGACACAACTGTAGTAAGCGAATTTTCTGGGAAGGTTAGGGCATTTATTAAGATTCAAGAAGGATGTAATTTTGCTTGTAGTTATTGTATTATTCCTACAGTAAGGGGTGTTGCAAGAAGCTATTTGCAAAAAGATATTCTAAAACAAGTAGATATTCTCGCGCAAAAAGGGGTAAGTGAAATTGTCCTTACAGGTACTAATGTGGGGAGTTATGGTAGGGATTTGGATAGTAATATTGCAAGACTGATTAAAGAAATTGCAAAAAATACGAGTATAAGGCGTATTCGCGTAGGAAGTTTGGAGCCAAGCCAAATTGATTCTGAATTTTTAGAATTGCTTGATTGCGATTTTTTGGAAAAACATTTACATATAGCATTGCAATATACTCATAATCAGATGTTAGAGATTATGAATCGACAAAATCGCGTAGAAAGTGATTTGATTTTACTTGAAAAAATTGCAAAAAAAGGATTTGCTATAGGCAGTGATTATATTGTTGGACATCCTTATGAAACCGAAGAGATGTGGCAAGAAGCCTATAGTAATTTATTGAAATTGCCCTTGACGCATATCCATCCTTTTATCTATTCCCCAAGAGATAATACGCCATCAGCATCAATGCCAAATAGTGTTGATGGTATTAGTGCTAAAAGAAGATTAAGAGAATTAAAAGATGCAATTGATCAAAAAAACTTTATTTTTAGAGATAAAAAGCCAATATTGGAAGTTTTAGTAGAAAGAGGAGAAGATGGAAGATATAGCGGTCTTGATCAATTTTTTAATCGAATCTTTATTAAAAGTGAAAAAAATATTCAAAACACTTGGTTAAAAATAGATAAATATCAAGTGATGCAAGAGGGGAATTATGCAGAAATCTAAAAGAAGCCTTTATGTTGCAATATGTGGTATTTTTGTTTTTAGTTTTTTGTTGCTTGTTTTGGTTATGAGGGATAATGCAATACTTATAAGTCAAAAAGATTTTGAAAATAGGCTTATTGAAAATCAAATCCCTTCAGAGATTTTTGCAAATCATTCCTATATTTATTTTAATCTTAATGATCAGATTTTTAAGGTATCTCGTATTGGATTAGATGAGAGTATGTTAAAAAATTTTAAGATTGATAAGAAAAGGTATTATTCTTTTTGGGTTTTGTTGCTTGTATTTTTGCTTTTAATATTTTTAGGGCTATATTTTTTAAGAAGTAAAATACCACAACATGATAGCAAGCCAATGCAAGATAATAGAGATTCTAAAAAAGATGGATTAGATGTAATTCCTATAAGTTCAGAGATAACTTTTAATGATGTTGCTGGTATTGATGCAGCAAAAGAAGAGCTTGTTGATTTGATAGATTTTTTAAGAAATCCTGCCAAATATCAAAAATTAAACATTTTAATGCCAAAAGGAGTATTGCTTTTTGGACCTCCTGGTATAGGAAAGACAATGATTGCAAAAGCTATGGCAAATGAGGCTAAGGTTCCATTTTTTTATCAAAGCGGTTCTTCTTTTGTTCAGATTTACGCGGGTATGGGGGCTAAAAAAATACGAGAGCTTTTTTCTCTGGCAAAAAAGAATGCTCCTTCAATTATTTTTATTGACGAGATTGATGCTGTTGGAAAGGCTAGGGGAGGAAATAGAAGCGATGAGAGAGAATCAACACTTAATGAGCTTTTAACACAAATGGATGGCTTTGGTGATAATAGTGGAGTTATTGTCATAGGCGCTACAAATCAGGCGGATACCTTAGATGAGGCATTGTTAAGAAGTGGAAGATTTGATAGAAAAATCCATCTAGAATTACCAAGTCTTGAAGATAGGATAAAAATTTTAAAAACACATTTAAGAAATAAAAAATATGATTTTGATGTGAGTGAGGTTGCAAAGATTTGCACAGGTTTTAGCGGGGCTAATATTGCTTCTTTAATAAATGAAAGTGCTTTATTGTCCCTTAAAAATGGGCGCGATGTGATTACTTTGCAAGATATTTTGATATTGAAAGATAAGGTTTTTTTAGGTAAAAAAACTTATCAAAATCTTGATTTTGAGCAAAAAAAACTTTTAGGAATTTATCAGGCTTCAAAAGCAATTAGTGCAATTGTTTTGGGTTTTGAATTTGAAAAATGCTCCTTATTGAGCGATTTTAAAATTCTTAGTGATCAAAGTATTGTTTCTCAAGAATTTCTAGAAAAACGTGTTAGTTTTTATCTAAGCGGTATTTTTGGATTAAAGTTTATGAAAAATGAAACTTTTACTCTAGGAAAAACAGATTTACTAGAAGCTCAAAAAATCATTGAAACAATGCATTCATATTCTATGGTTGAAGATGTTAAAAATACATTTGAGATTCTAAAAACAAAGCATTTGCTTTTTTTAGAAAAATACGAAAAGCAAATATTAAAAATTGCAGAGAAGCTCTTAGAGCATGAAAGTTTAACTTATATGCAAATTAAAGAGTTGTTGTAAGTGTTTTTTAGCGATTTTTGCTTAGAGAAAGAAGAAGAGATATTTTTTGGCCTTAAGAATGGTCTTTATGATGTCATTGGTCTTGGATATGGATGTTTTGAGGCATCAGAATATGTTTTTGCTCAGATACAAAAACAAAAGCGTATGCAAAAATTACTACTAATTTCTCCAATAATTGATATAGAAGCTTATAGACAAAATATTATGCCAATATACCAAAATTCTCCTTATCAAGGATATTTAAAAAAAGATAAAAAGGTTAATGTTGGGCAATGGGATAAAGAAAGGCTTGAGTTTATTGCTCGCAATGAGGTAAAAATAGAAGTTTATTTAGGAAGGGAAAATAAAGAATATCAAGATATTCTTGAATTATTTGGTAGTTTTGCACTAATTTATTGTTTTAATAGGGTGGCCTTTCCTCTTGTTGAGGAATTAAAAATCTTTAAGAAATAACCCCCCCCCCCTTTTTTTTTTAAAGGGTTTTTTGTATGAGGGTATAAATTCTGTGTGTAAAATCTTTGGTATTTTGTATATTGCCAGATTCTAGTATTTTTGCAGAATCAAAGAGTAAGAATATTAAACCTTTAAATTCTTCATTATTTTTCATAGTATTGATTTTTTGAATAATTGGATGATTGATGTTGAGTTCTAGGTTTTTTGGCATACTGATTGGATTTTGTCCCATTTGACGCATTAAGTTAGCCATCATTGCATTTTCTTCTTCTCCAACTAAAGCTACTGGAGATTGAAGAGTGTTGGATAGGGTTACTTCTTTGATTTGTTCGCCCAATATTTCTTTGATGCTTTTACATAATTCTTCAAAATCTTTTTTGCTTTTTTCATCAACTTCTTGTAATCCCAACTCTTCTAATGCTTGTTTGCTTGATGCATCTTTTATGGCTATCTTGTCATATTCGCCAACATTTGGCATTACAAAAGAATCTATTTCATCTGATAAAAGTAAAACTTCATATCCTTTTTGTGCATATTTTTCCAAAATAGGGGATGCTTTTAGCAAATCCTTATTTTCTCCAATTAGATAATAAATGCTTTTTTGATCCTTTGGCATATTTTCTTTGTAGAGTTTTAGTGACAACATTTCTTTATCGGTAGTGTCAAATCTTAAGAGTTCTAAGATTTTTTCTTTATTTTCAAAATCACTATAAAGACCTTCTTTTAAAACTTTTCCAAATTGTGTGTAAAATTCTTTGTATTGTTGCTCTTCTTTGCTTAGATTCTCAATCTCATTAAGAATCTTTTTTGTTGATGCAGATTTGATAGTAGAGAGTATTTTGTTTTGCTGTAAGATTTCTCTACTTACATTGAGTGGTAAATCTTCGCTATCAATCACACCTCTTATAAATCTCAAGTATTGTGGTAATAATTCTTTATCATCATCAGTAATAAAGACTCTTTTAACATAAAGTTTAATGCCTGATTTGTAATCTACTCTATAAAGATCAAATGGGGCATTTTTAGGTATAAAAAACAATGTGGTGTATTCTAAATTCCCTTCAACTTTTGTATGTATCCATTTGATTGGATCATTATTATCATGACTAAAGCTTTTGTAAAATTCTTTATAATCCTCTTCTTTTAATTCATTTTTTGCAATTTTCCAAATGGCTTTTGCATTATTGATTTGCTCAATTTTATCTTCTTTTTTTTCTGTTTTTTTATCACCCTCACCTTCATAGTTTATATGCGTATAATGAAGATAAATAGGAAATTGGATATGCTCTGAATATTTTTTTATGATATTTTCAATTTCCCATCTTGAAGCAAAATTTTTATCTTCATCTTTTAGATAAAGTGTAATTTCGCTACCTTGAGAATCTTTTTGGCAAGGTGTAATTTCATATTCTCCTTTTCCATCGCTAATCCAAGCAAAAGCCTTGTCTTCACCAGCTTTTTTTGTTTGCACGATAATTTTTTCTGCCACCATAAATGCAGAATAAAATCCAACTCCAAATTGTCCAATAAGTGCAGAATCTTTTTTCTTATCTCCACTTAAACTAGATAAAAAACTTTTTGTACCAGATTTTGCTATTGTGCCTAGATGATTGATGAGATCTTCTTCATTCATACCAATACCATTGTCAATAATACTTAGGGTTTTTTTATTCTCATCAAATTTAATATCAATCCTTGGATTGAAATCTAAATTTTTAAATTTTTCTTCAGTTAAGGTAAGGTATTTTAATTTATCCAAAGCATCAGAAGCATTAGAAACAAGCTCTCGCAAAAAAATCTCTTTATTTGAGTAGAGAGAGTGAATCATTAAATCTAAAAGTTGATTAATTTCTGTTTGAAAAGTATGTTTTTTACTCATTTTTTCTCCTTTAAAAAAATTTCAAAATTATAACACATCTCAAATAAATAAGAGATAAAACTTTATATCATTAGTATAAAGTTTTGTTAGTCTATAAGCATTAGGTTTTTAAAAATTATATCCCTCAAGTTTTAATAAAAATTTTTTATTTTGCAATCCCAGCGCGTAGCCACCAATATTCCTACTAGAAACAACACGATGGCAGGGAATGATGATATAAAGTGGATTTTTATTACACGCATTGCCAATAGCACGATATGAAAAAGGATGATTGATGGAATGTGCAATTTCTTTATAGGATTGCAGATTCCCATATTCAATAGTTTTGATATGTGTCCAAACTATTTTTTGAAAATCACTACCTTGTAATGAAATTGGAAGATTAAAATGTTGTAATTTTCCATCAAAATAGGAAGAAATTTGTTGTTTTACTTCTTTTGTGAGAGTTGTTTCTTTTTTTATGCCTTTTGGCAAAATTTTAGAAAAAGAAACAACATAATTATTTTCAATACCTATAAAAAAATCCCCAATAGGGGTATTGCAAGTATCAAAATAAATCAAATAAAATGTTCTATCTCTTTAGAATCTGCTTCGAGTTTATGAAGTTTATGTTGTCTATCCTCTTGTAAAGCTAGTGCTAATTCAGTGTTATTAAGAGCTAGAATTTGAATTGCAAGATAGGCTGCATTGATAGCGCCTGCTTTTCCAATAGCAAGGGTTCCTACTGGCATACCACTTGGCATTTGCACAGTGCTTAAGAGTGCATCTAAGCCATCTAAAGCACCTCCTGACAATGGAACACCTATGACAGGTTTTGTAGTCATAGAAGCTATGGCACCTGCTAAATGAGCCGCCATTCCTGCTGCACCTATAAAAACTTTAGCACCTTTTTTTTCAGCCTCTTTGATATAAGTCTTAGCTCTATCTGGACTTCTGTGTGCTGAGGCTATAAGAACCTCATAGGGAACTTTAAATTGTTTTAATACCTCTATGCATTCGCACATAATTTTGTAATCACTTTTACTTCCCATGATAATACTGACAAAATCCATAGCAATCCTTAAGTATTTTTTTGCTATTGTAGCAGAGCTATTGTTTCAAATCAAATTTTAAGGGATAAAACATTGAAAAAATTACTCATTTTAAGTCTAGTGTTTCAAATATTGCAAGCAACTACAAGTTTCTCTTTGGCTCTTATGCATAATGATTTTTTAGGAAAATGGAAAATAATAAAGGCAGATATAGATGGTGTTGTATATAAAATTACTGATAAAAATGCATTTTTATTCTTTAAGCAAAAAAAGTTTTTAGGTAATGTAGGATGTAATGATTTCTTTGGCAATTATGATGTTATGGAGCAACAAAAAATTATAATAGCTCCAAATAATGCTACAAATAAAACTTGTAATATTAAGGCTTTGGAGCTTGAAACTAAGTTTTTGCGTTATTTTATGGGAAATTTTACTATTGAAAAAGAAGGAAAAGTTTTTGTTTTGCAAAATGCAAGATTAAAGATTTATCTAAAGGCTCTTAAATAAAAAGTTGTTCCCAGAGTTTTAAAATTTTTTCTTTACAGAATTTTTTCCCTACATACTCTTTTGCATTTTTGCCCATACATTCCCTTAGTTCTTGATTTTGCATAAGTAATCTAAGTTTGTTTGCATAGGTGTCATAGTCATTGTCTGTGATTAAAAAGCCCGTTTTTTTATCGCAGATAATATCGCTAGGTCCAGTATTTACATCAAATGCAATGCTAGGGATTCCATAAGAAGCAGATTCTACTAAAACCATTCCAAAGCCTTCAAAAAAACTACTCATCGCATAAATACTACATTTTAAAAACTCTTCTTGAATATTTGGATTAAAGGGTTTTAGAAGAATATAATCTTGCATTTTTTCTTCTGCAATTTTTGCCATAATCTCCTTTTGCAATGCTCCACTACCAAGGATTATAAGTTTCCAATCTTTGAATTCTTCTGCAATTTTTGTATAAATTTCAATAAGGCGTATAAAGCCCTTTTCTTTGCTTAATCTACCAGCAGATAAAATGTATTTTTGAGAGTAATTTGTAATTTGTTTTGGAAGATTTGTGATGAAATTTGGTATCACAAAAACACTAGGATGTATTTTTTGCCAAAGATTTATTTGTTTTGAAGAAAGAACAACAAGATGGTCAAAAAAAGTTAAATCCTTTTTTTTAAAATCTAAATGCCATAAACGAATATATTTTTTATTTTTGTCTTTTTTGATATTTGCCAAAGCCCTGTCATTTGCAATAATAATTTCATCATTACAAAAAATTTTTATAGCCTTTAGTGTTAAAAAATAACGATAAATATGCTTAAGAAATAAGGTTTTGAGTTTGTTTTTACTTTTTTCTCCAAAATTACTTAGGTAGTGTATTTTTACTTTTGAATCAATGTAATAAGTTGGTTTGTCTTGGCTTTTATAATAACTAATAATTGAAACTTGATGTGTGGTGCTAAAGAGATTTGCTAGGTTGGCGCACACTCTCTCTCCACCCCCATTTTCAGTAATATCTCTTAGAACAATGCTAATTTTCATCGCATTGAGCTTTTTTTTGTTTTTCGTATTTCTTAGCATATTTAAAGAAAGAGCCATTTGCATTGATCCAGGCAATGATAAATCCTTTATAGCCATAACGCCAACCAGATCTTAAAAAATAATCTTTGAAAAATACCCAAAAGAATCTTAAAATTGCCATTGGCATAGAGCCCCCCCCCCCCCCTTCTTTTTTAGCACTATGTTCTTGTGCATCCAAACTTGTATAAGAATTCATTTTATCTAGCATTTGTGAGATTTGCTTTGTTGTGTAGTGTTTGAGCGAGGCTTGTAGATGTATAATCTTTGTATGATTTGAAATGATAAGACTTTCATGAACTTCTTTATTGTTGAAATGTGTGTGAGTTTTATTGAATAATCGATTCACAAAATCAGGATACCATCCGCAAGCTTTTATCCACTCTCCATCATAGTAATTTTTTCTACTTAAGGCATAGATGCAGTGTGTGTCAAGTTTGAGAGTGTTGATTTGTTTAATTGCCTCTTCTTCTAAAATTTCATCAGAATCAATATTTAAAATCCAATCATTTTGTGCATAAGAAATTGCTAAATTTTTCAAGGCTCCAAAACCAATGAAATCACTTTGAAAAATTTTTACATTATCAAATTGCTTTGCAATTTGCAAAGTCTCATCACTGCTTAAATTATCTAATAAAATAATTTCATTAAATGTGCGTAATGCATCAAGGCATTCAAAGATTGTCTCTTGAGCATTCTTGACTAAAATTACAACACTGATATTTGATGTATTATACATCCATTTTCTTTAATACAATATTTGGCACCCTTAAGAAAGTGTAAGCAGGTAGTTTTGCTGGGAGTTTGATTTTATTGACATTGCCACTATGTATGCTTGTTAATTCTTGTCCATTTTCTAGGATAATTTTATTTAAAACTAAAAAATATTTTTGATTTTTTTCATAAATTTTTCCAATAAAATTATCAACTAATGGGATTTGAGAATCTAATGGAGCAACGATTTCTAGATTATCCCCGATGCGTATAGTAAATTTGCATAAAAAATCTTCCCCACTCACTCCAACTTCTCCGCAAACTTGAAAATCTCCTTCGCTGATTGCTGTTATATGGTTTTGTGTATCAAGTCTTTCAAAGGGTCTTTTGATGAGATAACCATCAGTAAATCCTCGATTTTTTAAAGTGTGTAATTCTGCTTGGTATAAGGTGGTGTTATTTTGTTTTTTGTAATAATCTTCAATCGCCATTCTATATGTTCTTGCAGTAATTCCTGCATAGTATGTTGATTTTGTGCGTCCTTCAATTTTTAGAGCATCAATTGCTCCAGAATCTAAAATTTCGTGCAAATGGCTTATAAGATTTAAATCTTTTGAGTTAAAGATATGTGAACCTACACCTGTTTCTTCTTCTATTCTTATCATTGCGTTATTATCTGGTGCTTTTACATAAAGCTCATTGGTAAATGGGATAAGTTTATTTGTATCATAATCTTTAACAAAATATTCATAATCAAATCTGCAATCATTTGCACAACTACCACGATTTGGAACTCTTCCATTTTGTAGAGAAGAAATCAAACAGCGTCCAGAAAACGCAAAGCACATACTCCCATGTACAAAAATTTCTATTTCTAAATCTGGCAAATGTTTTTTTATCTCAATTGCATCTTTAAGACTCATTTCCCTTGCTGCAACAATTCTTTTAACCCCCATTTCATAAAATACCTCTGCGTCTAAAATATTTAATACATTAGCTTGTGTGGAGAGATGGATAGGGATTTGAGGAGCGAGTTTTTTGGCAAGCCTTACAACTCCAGGGGCTGCAATAATAAATGCATCTGGTTTTAAATCCGCCATTTGTAAAATATGCTTTTCTAATAATTTGATTTGATGATTAAAAGGAAAGCCATTGATGGCTGCATATACCTTTTTTCCTCTTTGATGTGCATACTCAATTCCCTGTGCAAAGGTATCAAAATCAAAATTTTTTCCCGCTCTATTTCTTAATGAAAAATGGCTTACACCTCCATAAACAGCATCCGCACCAAAATCTAATGCAATTTTTAATTTTGTTAAATTACCTGCTGGAGAGAGTAGTTGTACTTTTTTCATTTTTTTGCTCCAAAAGATGTGATAATTGCTTGTATTTCATCGTTAAAATGTATTTCTTCGTGCTCTTCATTTTCTTTTTTTGAAAAAATAGGAAGTTTTGATTCTTCAAAAGGTTGGTTAAAAAGATGATTGAGATAATCAGATAAAGCTCTTGTTGTATCAACAATATGATTTATCTTTGCATGATATTTTTGCTCTGTAGAAATTGTGTTTTGAATCTCTATGCAGTGTTGTGAGCATTTTTTTGCATTATTTTGAATAGCTATTATTTTTTCTATAATGTCTTGAGTTTCGTGAAAAGAATTGTCAAAAACTTTGATATTTGGAAATTTGTGAGCAAGCTTTTCAAATACTTCAAGATGTCTGATAGCATAGTTTAAAACTTCTTGAATATTTTGATTAATCTCCTTGCTTTTATTTT
This sequence comes from Helicobacter anseris, assembly GCF_003364335.1. GTDB lineage: Bacteria > Campylobacterota > Campylobacteria > Campylobacterales > Helicobacteraceae > Helicobacter_H > Helicobacter_H anseris. The sequence goes on along the minus strand of NZ_NXLX01000002.1, from coordinate 124,519 downwards.
TCATATCCTCAAGTTCATTTTGAGCTATTTGAATGCCATTTTGAGAATCTTCTATGATTGATTGTAGGGTTCTAGCCTCTTGATGTGTATCATTTTGTTGTTCTTCATTATTGATAAATTGAGGCATTGCTTCTTGAGATTGTAATTCCTCATCCCATTTATTTTGATGAGATTGCATCAATGCTTCAAGCTCTTCTTGATTCACTGCTAACTCCTTTCAATTGAATTCTTTGATATTAAAACACCTTCAATAATGCTGTCAATATCCCCATCTAATATAGAATCTACATTACTATAAGCAATATTGCTTCTATTGTCTTTGACTTGTTGATAAGGACTTAAAACATAACTGCGTATTTGATGTCCCCAACCTATCTCACTTTTTTCTTGAGAGCCTACGCTATTGTTTTGTTTTTCTCTTTCAATTTCATAGAGCTTAGATTGCAACATTTTTAAAGCCGTTGCTTTATTTTTGTGTTGAGAGCGATCATTTTGGCATTGCACAACAATTCCTGTAGGGATGTGTGTAATGCGAATTGCAGATTCTGTTTTATTTACATGCTGTCCTCCAGCACCACTTGCACGATATGTATCAATGCGTATGTCTTTTTCTTCTATGTCAATTTCAATATTGTCATCAAGCTCTGGACTTACTTGAACACTTGCAAAGCTTGTGTGTCTTTTTGCATTGGCATCAAAAGGACTATTGCGAACTAAACGATGCACCCCATTTTCTGTTTTCATATAGCCATAGGCATTCTCACCTTTAATAAGAAATGCAACTCCCTTAATGCCTGCTTCTTCTCCATCTTGGTAGTCTAAGATTTCAGCTTTATATCCTCTTCTTTCACACCATCTTAAATACATTCGATATAAAATACTTCCCCAATCTTGGCTTTCAGTACCCCCAGCTCCAGGCTGAATGGTTACAATTGCATTTGCATTATCATGTTCGCCACTAAGCATTACAGCAATTTCTACGCTTTTGATAGACTTCTCAAGCATTTCTGATTCTGCAAATAATAATTCTAGTGCTTCTTCATCATTTTGTGAAAGCTCAAAAAGCTCCATTGCATCATCAATTGAATTTTTTGCTCCTTCATAAGTTTGAAGCATTCTTTCAATTTGTGATTTTTCTTTTCCAATTTCTCCAGCTTTTTTTGCATCATTCCAAAAATTAACATCTTGCTCTAATAAGGCAATATCTTGCAATCTTTTGTGTAATTCTTCAGGTTTGATAATTTTTTGAATATTTTCAATTTTTATTTTTAAGCTTTTAAGTAATTCACCATATTCATAAGAATCCATAATCTTAGCCCTTAATTTTCCTACGCTATCATAAAATAAAATGCAGATTTTACAACAAAAACAAGAATTTTATAGTATTTAAGTTCAAGAGGTGTGTATAAAAATCAAATATTTTTTAAGTAAAATAAAACAAATTTTTCTAAGAAGTTATTAGATGTGCAAAAAGGAGAGAATATAGCATTTTTTAAAAATCCAAAAATATTAGTGCTATTTTTTTCTCATACTTTAATGCAATTTGCACAAGATACGCGTTCTGTCGCTCTTGAACCAATCCAAACATTAGTAGATTTTCAAAAAGTAGAGCAAAAATATCAAAGTGCTCATATCATTACCAATTCACAAATACAAAGTAATTCTAATGGGAATGGAGATATTGCCTCTGTTGTAAGAATACTGCCTAATGTGCAATTTGATAGCAAGCAAATGCAATCTACTACTTCAGGAGAAATTGCTCCTGCAAATATTTCAATATCTGGAGGGCTTTATTATCAGAATCTATTTTTACTAGATGGAATGAGTTTTAATAATGACTTAAATCCTGCGGGAAATGGCAATTGGTTGGCAGAGCCTTCAAACAGAAGTCAAGGATTGGCTATCAATACAAATCTTTTAGAATCTATTAGTATTCAAGATAGCAATATTGATGCAAGCTATGGAAATTTTAATGGCGGGGTGATAGAAGCAATAACAAAAAGACCTCTAAAGAAATTTTCTACTTCTTTGAGTTATCGTTTTACTCAAGGGAATACCGATGGTTTTTCTCTTACGCAATACCACATATATAATGGTGCAAAAGGTTGGCAGGATTTTATAAATTCTTCATCAGAAACTATGCAACCTCTATTTTTTAAACATATCTTTTATACTGATATACAATCTAAGATTAATGATAAATTAGCAATTATTATGGCTTTATCTGCAACTCAAAGTTTTATTCCAATTAGAGCCACTGATGATGATTATTTGAGTGATTGGGCCACACCTGTGGATCCTAAAAATTCTGCTACAAGAAAACAGACACAAAATAGACAAATCTATAATTTATTTTCAAAGCTTTATTATGATGTTAATGAAAAGTTTCGATTGGAATTTTCTTATACATACGCACCAGAATTTGATTTTCGTTTTTTAGTTGGCACGCAAGATGATTATTATAGATTCCAATCTGGAGGGCATCAGATTGGGCAAAAAATATTTTGGGAAAATACCCTAGGAACTTTAAAAAATACTTTATCTTATTTGGTATTGGAAAATTCTACATATGCGATAGGTTATGAAAATATCAAGTATTGGCAAACCTCAGATTCTAAAAATTGGTCTAATTGGGGGACTTGGCAAAGAGAGGGTGGTCATGCTCCTGTAACTTCATTGCAACATTCTCTTACAAATAAGATTACGCAAGATTTTATACCATTTTATTTTCTTGCAACTGAACATAAAATACAAACAGGTTTAGAGGTATCCTATCAACTTGCAAATTTCTATTACAATAAAAATTTTTACACCGCAATAAAAACCTCTACTTTTATGACACAAGAGCAACAAAAAAAATGTTCTGATTTTAATTGGTGTGATTTGGCAAAAGCTTATGATCCAAGAGGTTTTGAGGCAAATGATGGTGTAAATGTTATTGATGGAATCTGGATGTATGGTCAGTATTTTAATCAAGCAAGTTTTTATCGCCAAGATAAAATTATCCAAGACAATCTTACTGCATCTTGGTTTGTGCAAGATGATATTTTGATACCTTTGGCAAAAGCTGGAGAAGCTAATCTAAGGGTAGGGGCAAGACTTGAAAATGATACTTATATGAAAAAAACTACATTTGCTCATCGCATAAGTATGAATTATTTGTTACCTTGGAATACTTGGGAGAAGGGGAAGGATTTTGCTACGCAAATTACTGGAGGTATCAATCGTTATTATGGAAGGAATATTTTTGCATACGCACTAAAAGATGGAATTAGTGGTTTAAGGACTGATATTTATCGAGATAATCCTGATATTAGCTGGGAAGAAATTTTAGAAAGCAATGTGGAGTGTTCAGAGATTGTTACTACAAATTGTTTTAAAAAAAATTCTAATAATGTGGCTTTTTCAAGATTAAAAATTCCATATATTGATGAATATACTATGGGGATAACTCAAAAGATTTTTGGTTGGAAGCTAGAAGGAAAATATATTTATCGACAAGGAAGAGATGAGGTGCTTTATATAAGGAGTGATTCTATAAATCTTTCTAGTATTTCTGGCTATTCTCCAAATTATTATACTTACACAAATGATGGAAAATCAGATATCCATATCATAACACTAATGCTAAGCAATTTAATGCCACTTGAGTTTTATCAAACGAAGCATCATCTGCTTATTGCGTTTGATTGGACAGATGTAAAAAGAAATTTTAATGATTATGCTACTAACTCAGTTAGTGGACAAATAAATGATGATTTGATCTTATGGGACAATAAACTTATTTATTGGAGTCAAAGGCCAGCTGATAATTTTGTCCGACCTTATACTATTCGTTTAAATACCACACATAACTTGAAGTTTAAAAAATGGAATTTTTTAATTAATAATTTTTTAAGATACAGAGGAGGATATTATGCATACGCTTATAAGGACAATGTAAATATAACTTTGCCAAATAACACATCATTAAGTGTGAGAGAATATAAAACTACACGATTACTTGCAAGTTTTACTTGGGACATAAAATTTGGTTTTGAATATGATTTTTATAAAAAGAACACTTTATTTTTTAACATCGATATTTTTAATTTGCTAAATAACAAAAATATTGCTTTGGCTAATGGTAATTACCTTACGGGTATTTTTACACCTATTTATGAGCTGGGAAGACAATTTTGGTTTGAAATAGGTTATAAATTTTAAATATCAAGAAAGCTTTTTGATACAATTTTGATTAAAAAATCCAAGGAAAACTCCAATGATGCAAAAAATCAGAAATTTCTCTATCATCGCACATATAGATCATGGAAAATCCACATTAGCAGATAGGCTGATTCAAGAATGTGGCGGGGTAAGTGATAGGGAAATGGTAAGTCAGATTATGGATACAATGGATATTGAAAAAGAAAGAGGTATTACCATAAAAGCTCAATCAGTGAGATTGGAATATATTTATAATCAAGAAAAATATATTTTAAATCTTATAGATACGCCTGGGCATGTAGATTTTAGCTATGAAGTTAGCAGAAGTTTGAGTAGTTGTGAAGGGGCATTGTTGGTGGTAGATGCATCTCAAGGTGTTGAGGCTCAAACAATTGCAAATGTTTATATTGCTCTTGATAATAATCTTGAGATTATTCCTGTAATCAATAAAATAGACTTGCCAGCAGCTGATCCTCTAAGGGTTGCTGAAGAGATAGAATCTAGTATTGGTATAGATTGTACAGATGCATTGCAAGTAAGTGCAAAAAGTGGTATTGGTATCAAGGATCTTATAGAGAGGATTATTACACAAGTTCCACCGCCAAGTGGTGATGAAAATGCCCCTACAAAAGCACTTATTTATGACTCTTGGTTTGATAATTATTTGGGTGCTTTGGCGTTAGTAAGAGTAATTGATGGAAAAATTAGCCTAAATCAAGAAGTATTGATAATGAGTACAGGCAAAAGACATGAGGTATTGGGATTGTATTATCCTCATCCTGTGCAAAAAATCAAAACACAAAGTATTGAATGTGGAGAAATAGGTATTTTGTCTCTAGGATTAAAAAGTGTTACTGATATGGCAGTTGGGGATACTATCACAGATGCAAAAAATCCAATACAACAGCCTATTGAAGGTTTTATGCCTGCAAAACCATTTGTTTTTGCAGGTCTTTATCCAATAGAAACAGATAAGTTTGAAGAATTGCGTGATGCGCTTAATAAACTTCGATTAAATGATTCTGCTTTGAGTTTTGAGCCAGAAACTAGTATTGCACTAGGTTTTGGTTTTAGAGTTGGTTTTTTAGGGCTTTTGCACATGGAGGTTGTGAAAGAAAGATTGGAGAGGGAATTTAATCTGATGCTAATTGCAACTGCTCCTACGGTAATTTATGAAGTAGAACTTACTGATGGAAGTAAAGTAATGGTGCAAAATCCAAGTGAGTTACCTCCTGAACAAAGAATCGCAAATATTAAAGAACCTTATGTAAGAGCTTCCATTATAACACCAACAGATTATCTTGGTAATATTATTACATTACTTAGCAATCGTAGGGGCATACAAGAAAAGATGGATTATTTAAGTCCTAATAGAGTGATGCTTGAGTATGCGCTTCCTAGCAATGAGATTGTAATGGATTTTTATGATAAGTTAAAATCTTGCACTAAGGGTTATGCAAGTTTTGATTATGAGCCTATAGAATCTAGGGTAGGGGATTTAGTAAAACTTGATGTCAGAGTCGCAGGAGAAGTTGTTGATGCGCTTTCTATTATTGTTGATAGAAGCAAGAGTTATGAGAAGGGAAAAGCGCTTGTAGAATCGATGAAAGAGCTTGTTCCAAGACAGCTGTTTGAAGTGGCAATTCAAGCGAGTATAGGAAATAAAATCATTGCAAGAGAGACAATCAAGTCTATAGGAAAAAATGTTACTGCTAAATGTTATGGTGGGGATATAACAAGAAAAAGAAAACTTCTTGAAAAACAAAAAGAGGGGAAAAAACGTATGAAGGCTATTGGCAAGGTAGAATTACCACAAGAAGCTTTCTTGGCAGTTTTGAAGATTGATTGATGATTTTTGGGGATTTTGTCTATTCTACAAGCCTTGAAATTTTTGTAGCCTTTAACAAGAAAGAATTTTTTGAGGCTTTAGAGCAGATAGATAAGAAAAAATCTTTGGGCTATTTGGTGGGGTATATAAAATATGAAGCTTGGCATTATTTTATTGATGAAGAATATTGCTCTAAAACACCTCTGCTGTATTTTGAACTTTTTGCAGAAAGAACCCCATTTTGTCCTAATGATATGGAATACAATGTTTTTTATCCCAAAGTTGTCCAAAAACAAAATTTCACACTATATAAAAACAATATTGCAAAAATAAAGAGTGCTATAAAAAGAGGAGATACTTATCAAGTTAATTACACTTATCCTATCGAGTTATCCACTCATTGTAACTATCATCATATTTTTTCACAAATACTAAAAAATCAAAATACCGTATATAAGGCATTTATAGAGAATCAATACGAGGCGATTTTGTCTTTTTCTCCAGAGTTGTTTTTTGAACTAAAGGATAGGCAAATCATAGCAAGACCAATGAAGGGCACGATTAAGAGAGATAAAGATCCTGTCATAGATAAGCAAAATAAATATTTTTTGCAAAATGATGAAAAAAATAAAAGTGAAAATGTGATGATTGTAGATTTGCTTCGCAACGATCTTAGTAAAATAGGAAGTGAGGTGAGAGTTAGTGCATTATTTAAGATTTTAAGTTTTCCAACGCTGCACCAAATGATTTCTGAAATCAAGGCTTCTGTAGATTCTGTATCTTTTGTTGATGTTTTAAGGGCTTTATTTCCATGTGGTTCTATAACAGGGGCACCGAAGTTAAAAACTATTGAAATCATACAAAAATTAGAAAAAAAACCTAGAAATGTCTATTGTGGCTTAATAGGGGTTTTGCATCAAGATGAGATGTGCTTTAGTGTTCCAATTAGAACGCTATATCACGATAAAAGAGCAAAGAATCTTTTGCTCAATGTTGGTAGCGGTATAGTTTGGGATAGCGTGGCAAATGAGGAATATCAAGAAAGTATTTTGAAATCTCAATTTATTTTTCCTCAGAATGATTTTTTACTTGTTGAGACAATGCTTGTTAAGAATGGAAAAATATGCAATTTCTCATTGCATCAAAAAAGAATCTTGCAATCTGTAAGATTCTTTGGATTTCAAAAGCCTGATTTAAGTAAGATAAAAATTCCACATAATGCAATATTGAGGATTTTGGTTGATAGGAATGGGGAGCTTTATCAAGAAAATAAAAGTATTGCAGAAATAACAAATTTTCAAATTACTCTTGCATCAGCCCCTATGGATTCTCAAAATGATTTTCTTTATCATAAAACAACCTATGCACCTTGGTATGAAGAAGCGCGTAAAAAAATCAAAAATAATGAGATTTTTGATTGTATATTTTTTAATCAAAAGGGGGAATTAACAGAAGGTGCAAGAAGCAACTTGGTTTTAAAAATTAACAATGACTTTTTTACGCCACCTGTGAATGTGGGGATATTAAATGGTGTTATGAGACAAAAAATGTTAAAAAGCAGGAAGCTCAAAGAAAAAGTTCTCTATAAGGAAGATATTTATAAGGCACAAAAGATATTTTGTATAAATTCTATACGAGGAATGGTAGAGGTATTTTTGTGAAAATTGCAATGATTGATCATTATGATTCTTTTACTTATAATATTGTGCATTATCTAAAAGATTTTGAGATAAAAACTTTTTATTGCAATAAGGTAGATTGGGATTATCTTCAAGAAGCTTCACATATAATATTATCTCCAGGACATGGACATCCCAAAGATATGAAAAACACTCTGGCAATTTTAAAAAGATTTTATACCATAAAACCAATTTTAGGTATCTGCCTAGGGCATCAGATTATTGCGTATTTTTTTGATTCTCAAGTTGGCAAATTATCCCAACCCTATCATGGCAAAATTTCTAGAATAAAGGTTTGTTATAAAGAAAGTTTGTTGTATAGGCATATACCAGAGGAATTCAATGTCGGTCGTTATCATTCACTGCATGTGCAATCTTTATCCACACATTTAAGAAAAAGTTGTATCAGCTCTGATGGTATTATTATGGGATTAGAGCATCGTGTATTGCCAATTTTTGGCTTGCAGTTTCATCCAGAATCTATTCTTTCAGAATATGGAAGAGAGATTTTATTAAATTTTATAGAGCTTAAATAAGGAAAACCCCTTAACTCCTTATTTTTAAGTAAAATTTAAGTTTATTTTAAAAAAACTTTGCTAGAATTTTGCATTCTTTAAATATACCCAAGGAGAAAAAAATGGCAATTTTTGATGATGTTAAAGAAGTGGTAGTGCAACAATTGAGTGTAGATGCAAATCAAGTGAAATTAGAGGCAGAATTTGTAAAAGATTTAGGTGCTGATTCTCTTGATGTTGTTGAGCTTGTTATGGCTTTGGAAGAAAAGTTTGATATTGAGATCCCTGATGATCAAGCAGAAAAAATTAGCACTGTAGGTGATGTAGTAGCTTACATTGAAGCTAATAAAAAGTAAGAGCTAGGTGTGCAGAAACTGCACACTTTTGTTTTTTTTGATTTTTTAAAGAAATATTTATAGATTCTTAAAAAGGAGTTGATGTGCGTCGTGTTGTAGTAACTGGTTTAGGAATGGTAAATTCACTAGGTTTAAATAAGAGTGATTCTTTTAAGTCCATAGTTGATGGAAAATGTGGAGTTAAGAGAATAACTAGTTTTGATGTAAGTGATTTTCCTGTTCAAATTGCGGCAGAAATCACGGATTTTGATCCAAATACAGTTATGAATCCAAAAGAGGTTAAAAAAGCCGATCGTTTTATACAACTTGCACTAAAAGCTTCAAAGGAAGCTATGGAAGATAGTGGTCTTATAAATAATGAGGGTAAGTGTGCTGAGGATATTGCTGATAGATTTGGTGTTAGTAGTGCTGCTGGGATTGGTGGATTGGGCAATATTGAAAAAAATTCAGTAACTTGCTTTGAAAGAGGTCCTAGAAGAATTAACCCATTTTTTATTCCGTCAGCTCTTGTAAATATGCTAGGTGGTTTTACTTCAATAGAATTTGGTATAAAGGGTCCAAACTTAGCTAGTGTAACAGCTTGCGCAGCTGGAACTCATGCAATTATAGAAGCAGCAAAAACAATTATGTTAAATGGTGCAGATAAAATGCTTGTAATTGGTTCAGAATCAGCTATATGTCCTGTAGGAATTGGTGGTTTTGCCGCGATGAAAGCACTTAGTGATAGAAATGATGAGCCACAAAAAGCTTCTAGGCCATTTGATAAAGAGCGTAATGGATTTGTTATGGGTGAGGGTTCTGGAGCTTTGGTTTTAGAAGAATATGAGAGTGCAAAGGCAAGAGGTGCAAAGATTTATGCAGAAATAGTAGGATTTGGAGAAAGTGGAGATGCAAATCATATCACTACGCCAGCACCAGAAGGAGAAGGGGCAGCTAGAGCTATGAAGGCTGCCTTGAATATGGCTAATATTAAAATTGATTATATCAATGCACACGGAACTAGTACATTCTATAATGATCTTTTTGAGACAATGGCAATTAAGAAGGTTTTTGGTAGTGATATACCACCTATTAGCTCTACAAAAGGTCAGATAGGACATTGTTTAGGAGCTGCGGGAGCTCTTGAGGCTGTAATTTCGATTATGGCAATGCAGAGCGATACTCTACCTCCTACTATCAATCAAGAAGTAAAAGATCCAGAATGTGATTTGGATTACATCCCAAATATTGCTAGAAATTCTAAAATCAATGCCATTATGAGCAACTCCTTTGGATTTGGTGGCACCAATGGAGTAGTTATTTTCAAAAAAGTTTAAGCTTAAATAGAGAAATAGAATATGGCTACATATCTAGATTTTGAAAAAAAAATCAAGACAATACAAGATGAAATAGAGATGGCAGTTATCCGGGGGGATACTGCTGCAAGAGATATTTTAGAAGTTGAGCTTGAAAAAGAAGTTCGTTCTGTTTATAGTAATATGAGTGATTATCAAAAGCTTCAACTTGCTAGGCACCCTGATAGACCTTATGCTCTTGATTATATTCAAATGTTACTTACAGATTCTTATGAGATTTATGGAGATAGGCATTTTGGAGATGATAAAGCAATAGTATGCTTTATTGGAAAAATAGATGGTAATAGTGTTCTTGTTATTGGTGAGGAAAAAGGCAGGGGCACAAAGACAAAAGTTATGAGAAATTTTGGAATGCCAAATCCAGAAGGATATAGAAAGGCTTTAAGGGCAGCTAAATTTGCAGAGAAATTTGATATCCCTATTTTAATGCTAGTTGATACTGCCGGAGCTTATCCTGGGATTGGGGCAGAGGAAAGGGGGCAAAGTGAGGCTATTGCAAAAAATTTGCAAGAATTTGCAAATATAAAGGTTCCAACTATTTCTATTATCATAGGAGAAGGTGGTAGTGGTGGAGCACTTGCGATAGGAGTTGCAGATAGGCTTGCGATGATGCAATATTCTATTTTTAGTGTAATATCACCAGAGGGTTGTGCTGCTATTTTGTGGAATGACCCGACAAAAATAGAATCTGCCACAAAAGCAATGAAAATAACTCCCAATGATCTCAAAAATTTTGGACTTATTGATGATATTATTCTAGAGCCAACTAAAGGGGCACATAGGGATAAAGATTTTGCTGCTCAATCTATTAAAAAATACTTTCTTGATAACTTGCAACAAATAAGGAATGATAAAAATTTTCTTGAGAAAAGATTCCAGAAACTTATGTCTTATGGAGCATTTTCTTAAAACTTTATAAGGAAAGTATATGAAAGTTGCACTTTTGATGAGTGGTGGTGTGGATAGCTCCTATTCGGCTTATTTATTGAAACAACAAGGTTATGAGGTTAAGGGTTTTTATCTTAAACTCCATGACAAAGAAGAAAAACATAAGATTTTTATCAATAATTGTAAAAAAGTCGCAAAAAATCTTGAGATTGATTTTGAGGTATTAGAAGCGCAGGATTCTTTTAGACAAAAAGTCTATAATGAATTTATAGAAAGCTACAAAAGAGGAGAGACTCCAAATCCTTGTGCTCTTTGTAATCCTCTGATGAAGTTTGGTTTTGCATTAGAAGAGGCTTTTAAGCAAGGTTGTGACAAAATTGCTACGGGTCATTATGCTAGAATTGCTCAAATTGATGGAAAAAAATACATACAAGAAGCAAGAGATAAGACAAAAGACCAAAGTTATTTTTTATATGCAATTTCACAAGATGCGATTGATGCTTTGATTTTCCCACTAGGAGATATGCTAAAAGAAGAGGTAAAGCCAAAGGCTTTTGAAGCAATGCCTTGGCTTGGTAGTTTGGAAACTTATAAAGAATCTCAAGAAATATGCTTTGTAGATACAGACTATATTAATATTTTGAAAAAACATTTAGAAGTAGAAAAAGAGGGAAAGGTAAGGGATTTAAAGGGCAATGTGATTGGAACTCACAAAGGTTATATGCAATATACTATTGGCAAAAGAAGAGGCTTTAATATTAAAGGAGCACATGAACCACATTTTGTATTGAGCATAGATCCGCAAAAAAATGAGATTGTTGTAGGAAAAAAAGAAGAATTAGCAACTTTTAGTGTTACTGCGCTTAATAAATCACTTTCAAAAGATTTTAAAGATGGAGAATATTTTATCAAGATAAGATATCGCAGTATCCCAAGTAAGGCGATGGTTACTCTAAAAGATGATAAAATCATTGCACAGCTCAAAGAACCTGCCTATGGCGTAGCCAAAGGACAAGCTCTTGTTGTGTATATTGAAGATAAAGTGATAGGTGGTGGAGTTATTTTATAGCTTTTTATGCACTTTTAATCCAGCGCTTGCCTGTGTTGTTGGCATAATCTCTAGTCTGTTGATATTGATGTGAGCGGGCAATGTCGCACACCAATATACACTCTCTGCTATGTCTTGTGGCATTAGTGGGTTTGTATTTTTGTATAAATCTTTAGCTTTTTGTTCATCGCCTTTAAATCTCACGATGGAAAATTCGCTACCACCGCATAGACCTGGTTCTATATTGGTAACTCTAATATTTTTATCCACCAAATCAGCCCTAAGATTAAGACTAAATTGCTTTACAAAAGCTTTTGTAGCACCATAAACATTTCCTCCATAATAAGGATAGCTTCCAGCAATAGAGCCTATATTGATAATATGCCCACTTTGTTTTTCTACCATAAATGGCAAAATTAGATGAGTTATTTTAATGAGTCCTAAAATATTAGTAGTGACCATATTTTCCCAATCTTTTATGTCACACTCTTCAGCAGATTCTATACCTAGCGCTAGACCAGCATTATTGATTAAGACATCAATTTTTGATATCTCATCGCCTAAAGCCTGCTTTATATTTTTTATATCCATTACATCACTTGCAATGATTTTAATACATTTTGATCCTAATTCTTGTTGTAGTTTTTCTAACTTCTCTAATCTTCTAGCAAGCAAAATAACCTCATGCCCCTCTAGGACAAATTTTTTGGCCATCGCCTCGCCAAAACCAGAGCTAGCCCCAGTGATAAAAACAAGCATTGCACACCTCTTTTTAACTTTTTATTGTTTTAAAAAAAATATAATACCCTTTTATAGAAACAAATTCAAATAAGGAAAAATAGTGATTAGTGTAGGGCATAGTCCAGATGCTGATGATTTATTTATGTTTTATGCAATCGTTTTTGGCTGGGTTGAAAGTGAGCTTGGTTTAAAATTTCACAATACTGCACTTGATATAGAAACTCTAAACTCTATGGCATTGTTACAAGAACTTGATGTCAGTGCAATATCCTTTGCTTTATATCCAAAAATTAGAAAAGAATATGCTTTGCTAAAAACAGGAGTGAGTTTTGGAAATGGCTATGGGCCAAAACTTATTAAATTAAAAGATACAAAGTTAAAAAGAAATTTTAAAGTTGCATTGAGTGGTAAGCATACGAGTAATGCACTTTTATTTCAGCTTGCATACCCTGAAGCAAGGATTGTTTATAAAAACTTTTTGGAAATTGAAGAGGCTGTGTTAAACAAAGAAGTAGATGCTGGAGTTTTGATTCATGAATCCATTTTGACCTATCATCAAGATTTGGTGGTGGAGCGAGAGATATGGGATATTTGGGTTGATTTATCAAAAAGTGAGCTTCCGCTACCTTTGGGAGGTATGGCACTGCGCAGATCGATACCACTAAATAAGGCAATAGATATAGAAAACACTTTGATAAAGGCTGTAAAAGTCGCACTAAAGGGCAAGCAAAATTTATCCAATATGCTTTTAGAAAGAAATCTTATACGAGTAGATTCAGATAAGCTTCAAACATATCTCAATCTTTATGCTAATGCAGATTCTATTTGTTTGAATGAAAAACAAATAGAAGGTATTGATATGATGTTTAAATTGGGATATGATGGAGGTTTTTATGATATTTTGATAAATAAATGCGAGGATTTTTTCATCCCTTCTGAATATGTAGATTTTCGCTATTCATAACTCTATAAAAAAGGATAAAAAATGATTTTTATTGATGCGTGCAAAAGAAAAGAAACACCCTATACTCCGATATGGATGATGAGGCAAGCGGGAAGATATCTAAGTGAGTATAAAGAAAGTAGAAAAAAAGCAGGAAGCTTTTTGGAGCTTTGTCATAATGTGGATTTGGCTACAGAGGTTACTTTACAACCAGTGGATATCTTGAATGTTGATGCAGCAATTTTGTTTAGTGATATTTTAGTGGTTCCTCTTGAAATGGGATTGCCACTAGAATTTTTAGCAGGTGAAGGGCCAAAATTTTCTCGCACTATTGAAAATTATCAAGATGTGTGTGCTCTCAAACAAGATGCCTATCTAAAACTTGATTATGTTTATGACACGATTTCTAAAGTTAGAGGTAGTCTTCCAAAAGATAAGGCTTTGATTGGCTTTTGTGGTTCTCCTTGGACATTGGCAACTTATATGATAGAGGGTGAGGGGAGTAAGACTTATGCAAAAAGCAAAAAAATGCTTTATGCAAATCCTCAAACTATGCACTATCTCCTAAAGCAAATTACCGATGAGCTAAAGGGATATTTGAGTATGCAAATCAAAGCAGGAGCAAATGCTGTGATGATTTTTGATTCTTGGGCGAGTGCATTGGAAAAAGAGGCTTACTTTGAATTTAGCTGGGGGTATATGAAAGATATCGCACATTATCTAAAAACCCATTTTCCAGAGATTCCTGTCATTTTATTCCCAAAAGGTATTGCGGGATATTTAGAATCTATCGATGGTAAGTTTGATGTTTTTGGAGTGGATTGGGGCACACCTATGGAGCTTGCAAAACGCATTTTGGGTCAAAAATATGTCTTGCAAGGCAATCTAGAACCTAGCAGGCTTTATAATGAAGATAGTATGGAAATGGCGGTAGATGAAATCATCTCTATTATGGGTAAAAAAGCAGGGCATATTTTCAATCTAGGGCATGGTATGCTCCCTGATTTACCAAGAGAAAATGCAATCAAACTTGTAGAGCTAGTCCATAAAAAAACAAAAAGATAAAACCTATCTATATCAAAGTTTAGGAAAATAAAAATTTTATATTTTTGTTTTTCTATTTTTCTTGAAGAATCCTTGAAAATTTTATAAAATTTTTCTTTTATTTTTTTCTTGGAGTATTTGTGATGGATACCGCTCAATTCCAACCCATTATCAACTTCATTTGGGGCGTTGCTGATGACCTCTTGCGTGATGTCTATGTCAAAGGCAAGTATCGTGATGTGATATTGCCAATGACAGTGATCAGACGACTTGATTGTATGCTTGAGTCAACCAAAGAAAAAGTGATTAAAACCTATCAAACCTACAAAGACAAGCTAGAAAATGTCGATTCTCTTCTCACGGGCTCTCAAGGTAGTTCTATGAGTTTTTACAACTACTCAAACTTTACCCTTCAATCCCTTTGCAATGATCCAAAAAATATTCGAGCCAATTTTGAAAACTACCTTGATAGCTTCAGCCCCAATATCCAAGACATTATCGCAAAATTCAAGTTCAAAAATCAGCTTGATACTCTTGAAGATTCAAAAATCCTCTTTGCAGTCATTGAGCGATTTTGCTCTCCAAAAATCAATCTCTCCATCAACCCTATATTAGATTCTCAAGGCAATATCCTCCAACAAGGGCTAAGCAACCTAGGGATGGGCTATGTCTTTGAAGAGCTGATAAGGAAATTCAACGAAGAAAACAACGAAGAAGCAGGGGAGCACTTCACCCCCAGAGAGATTATCCAGCTAATGACTCATCTCATCTTCCTCCCCATCAAAGAGCAAATCCAAGAAGGTTCATTCCTCATCTATGACAATGCCTGTGGTAGTGGAGGGATGCTTACAGAATCCAAAGACTTCATCACAGACCCTCAAGGGTTAATCCGCTCAAATGCCTCTATCCTCCTCTACGGACAAGAGATAAACCCTGAAACTTACGCTATCTGCAAAGCCGATATGCTTATCAAAGGCGAAAATCCTGACAATATCAAATACGGCTCAACTCTTAGTGAGGACAAGCTAGGCAATCTTCAATTTGACTTTATGCTCACCAACCCTCCCTATGGCAAGTCGTGGGAAAAAGATCAAAAAGCTTTAAATGTGGAGAAAAAAGGAGGCAAAACCTCTTGCTCTGACCCACGATTCCAAGTGGGAATCACAAGCAAAAGTGATGGGCAAATGATGTTTTTGCTCAATATGGTATCCAAGATGAAGCAAACCCCTCAAGGCTCTCGTATCGCCTCCGTGCATAATGGAAGCTCCCTTTTCAACTCAGACAGCGGACAAGTGGCTATCCGCAAACACATCATAGAAAACGACTACCTAGAAGCCATCATCGCCTTACCTACCAATATGTTCTATAACACAGGCATACCGACTTTTATTTGGATCATCACCAACAGAAAAAAAGAAGAGAAGAAAGGCAAAGTCCAGCTCATCAACGCCACAAGCGAGAAATACTACTCCAAGATGAAAAAATCCCTAGGTGACAAACAGCACCAAATGGACTCCTCACATATCGATGCAATCACAAAGCTGTTTTTGGACTATGCTTGTGAGGGAGATGCCCTAGTGCTAGACAATGAAGACTTTGGCTACACCAAAATCACAATAGAGCGACCCAGAAGCACTCAAGACTTGCTAGAAGATGAGAAGTTTAACTCCCTAGCCCAAAAAGAAGCCCTCCTAGAGAAACTCACTTATCTAGAATCCCACCCCCAAGACTTCAAAGACAAAGCCCACTTCCTCTCCTATCTTGGAGTAAAACTCAGCAAAGCTGAAGCTAACCTCCTCATAGACAGCGACAAAACAAGCAATACAGAGAAAATCCCTCTCAAAGTCGATATAGACACCTACTATCAAAACGAAGTCAAACCCTATGTGCCAAACTCTTGGATAGATTATGAGAGTGCAAGTGTGGGCTATGAAATCCTTTTCAACAAATACTTCTACACCTACACTCCCCCACGAAGTATGGGAGAAATCAAAGCAGAGCTAGAGAGTCTAGAGAGTGAAGTGCAAAGCTTGCTTAGTGAGATTTTACAATGAGTCTAGCACCACAGAGCGTTGCCTACAGAGAGAGTGGAATCCCTTGGCTAGGGAAGATTCCTAAGCATTGGAGTATAGTGCGTGGAGTTTTTTTATTTTTCAATAAGAAAGTATTGAATTCTGAGTTGCAATGCCAAGAAAGATTGGCTCTAACTATGAGTGGAGTAATTGAAAGAGATATTGAAAAAAATGATGGATTGAATCCAGCAGATTTCAGAACATATCAAATTTTTCAACAAGATGACTTGGTTTTTAAACTTATAGATTTGGACAATCTCAAAACAAGTCGTGTTGGGTATGTGCATAAAATAGGCATTATGAGTTCAGCTTATATTAGATTAATTCCAAGACAAGGTGTATTTTCAAAATATTTTTATTATCAGTATTTTGATTTGTATTTAAAGCATATTTTTAATTTTTTGGGAACAGGAGTTCGATCAACGCTAGGTTGTGATGAATTGCTTGATATTAAAATTATGTTTCCACCCCTTCAAGAACAAAAAGCAATCGCAGATTTTCTTGATAAAAAAACTCAGCAAATTGAAGACTTTATCACCAAAAAGCAAAAGCTCATCACCCTCCTAGAAGAGAAAAAGCAAACCCTCATCAATCAGTGCGTTACCCAAGGGCTTGATTCTTCAACCTCTCTCAAAGATAGTGGAGTAGAGTGGCTTGGAAAAATCCCCACACATTGGGAAGTAAGAAAACTTAAGTACTTAATTAAAGAAAATCTATCATATGGTGCAAATGAGACAGCAGAGCTAACAGAGAGGACTTATCCAAGATATATACGCATTACGGATTTTGACCAAAATGGAATGCTTAAAGACGAAACTTTCAAATCTTTACCTCCAGAAATAGCAGAAAACTTTCTTTTATCAGAGGGTGATATTTTGTTTGCTAGAAGTGGGGCAACGGTAGGAAAAACCTTTCAGTTTAAAGACTATCAAGGACTTGCCTGTTATGCAGGTTATTTGATAAAAGCTTCTTTAAATTTTAGGATTGCAAGTTCTGATTTTGTTTTTTATTACACAAAATCTTATTCATACTTACAATGGAGAGACATTATCTTGAATAAGGCTACAATTGAAAATATTGGTGCGGATAAATATAATGAATTAAAAATCCCTCTCCCACCCCTTGAAGAGCAAAAAGCTATTGCAGAATATTTGGATACGCAGATAGCAAAAATAGATTTAGCAATCTCAAAAATCAAATCCCAAATCAATCTCATCAAAGAATACAAATCCACCCTCATCTCCGAAGCCGTATGCGGAAGGGTGGGGATAGATTAGGCAAGGAGAAGTAATGAGTGATACTCTTTTGACATACGATCAGGTATTGAAAATGACCTCAGAGAATAGAACCCTGCTTGTAGGGAATGGTTTTAGTATGGCTTATAACAAGAATCGTTTTTCTTTTACTAGCCTGTTGCAAAATGCTGTAGATAAAAAAATTATTGAAGAAGATTCAAAGATTTATCAGATATTTAAAAACAATAAAACAAGCGATTTTGAGGAAGTTATTAAGATTTTGGAAAACGCCTCAAAGGTGGTTCAAATCTATGCACAAGATGAGTCGTTGTGCAGTCAATTATTAAACGATTCTAAAAGTTTAAAGAATTTTTTGGTTGAGATTATTACAAATAATCACCCAGAAAAGGTTACGGATATTTCATGTGATGATTTTGGTCCAACAGTGGATTTTATAAAAGATTATGAGAGGATTTATTCGCTTAATTATGATTTGTTGTTGTATTGGACTACAGAAAAATTGAGAGAAAAAATAGAAGACAGAGATAAAGATACGGGGCACAAAAAAGCTTTTGTTGATGGCTTTTCAGGTGGGATTGACAACAACGAGGGTTATGTAGAATTTAATAATAATTCACATAGCAATACTTGTTTGTATCTACATGGAGCCTTGCATATTTTTGATGATGGGGATAAGATAATAAAAAAGACCTTCTCAAGAACGGGCATATGCTTAAAAGAGCAAACTAGGATAGAACTTGAAAATAACAGATATCCAATCTTTGTTTCAGAGGGGACTTCAGAGCAGAAAAAGACAAAAATCCTTCATAATGCATATTTAAATCACTGTTACAAAAGTTTATCAAGTATAAAAAAAGGAGATTTGATTGTTTTTGGAACTATATTGAAATCAAACGACACACATATACAAGATGCCATCTTGGAAAATCAAATAAAAACAATTTATTTTGGTGTGTCTAGTTTAGAAAAAGGAATGCAAGAATTGTCGGATTTTATTGAAAGGGCAAAGAAAGCAAAATGTCCAAAGGAAGTAAAATTATATGATTATAAAAGTGTAAAAATTTGGAGAGCAAACAATGACTAACTACAAAGAAAAAGACTTAGAAGCCTTTATTGAGGAGTATTTGCTCTCCCACTCCTATGTCAAGCGAGAGGATAGCGACTATGACAAAGCCCTATGTCTTGATAGCAAAATGCTCTATGAGTTTATCCACTCCACTCAGAGCAAGGCAATTGAAGAGCTTTCAAAGCGTGGGGTTAAGGATTGGCAAGGAGCCTTGCTTAAGCGAGTGGTTTCTACTATCAGAGATAGAGGTATCCTCAAAGCCTTTCAATCCCCTCTAGAAGTCAGTGGAGTGAAATTCACTCTTGCTTATCCCAAACCCTCCACAGATTCTAATCCCACAGCTCTAGAGAACTACTCTTGCAATACCCTCTCTCTCATCCGTCAGCTCCACTATAGCTCAAAGAACAACAACTCCCTAGATATGGTGCTTTTCCTCAATGGAATCCCCATTATCACAATCGAGCTAAAAAACCCTTTTACAGGACAAAATGTCTATCACGCCATAGAGCAGTATAAGAGAGACAGAGATCCTAGAGAGCCACTTTTTGAGCGTTGTATCGTGCATTTTGCACTTGATAGTGACTTGGTATATATGACTACCAAGCTTCAAGGGGCAAAAACTTTCTTTCTCCCCTTCAATCGTGGGCTAAACAATGGCAGTGGAGCCATAGGGTGCAAAAGTGGGGCAGGGAATCCCCCAAGTGAAGGGATAAAGACAGCCTATCTATGGGAGAGAATCTTCTCTAAAGATATTTTGATTCCCTTAGTGCTAGATTTCGTGCAGGAAGTAGATGGCAAAATCATTTTCCCAAGATATCATCAGTTTGATGTGGTGGAAAAGCTTCTTGAGGATGTCAGAGAGAGGGGAGTGGGAGGACGCTATCTTATCCAGCATAGTGCAGGAAGTGGCAAAAGCAACTCAATCTCTTGGCTCTCTCACGCTCTTGTGGGATTGCATAGAGTGAGAGAAGATGGAGAACTAGAGCTTGTCTTTGATAGCGTGATAGTAGTAACTGATAGAAGAGTGCTTGATTCTCAAATCCGAGAAAATATCAAGAAATTCTCCCACACCAAAGGTATCGTAGAGGCTATCACAGAGGGGAGCAAGCATTTGAAAAAATCCCTAGAAGAAGGTAAGAAAATCATCATCTCCACTATCCAAAAATTCCCTTATGTTCTTGATGAGATAAAAGAAGTCAAAGCCAAAAGATTTGCAATCATTATCGATGAAGCTCACTCAAGTCAAAGTGGCACTTCAGCTCAAAAGCTAGGAGAGGTAATCAGAGATAGAGAGGGAAGCATAGAAGATGAACTGATTGAAATCATCAAAAACAAAAAGCTCCAACCAAACGCTTCTTATTTTGCATTTACCGCTACACCTAAGCCCAAGACTTTGGAGATGTTTGGCACACTTTATGAGATAGATGGGGTGCAAAAGTTTATCCCCTTTCATCTCTACTCAATGAAACAAGCCATAGAAGAAGGATTTATCCACGATGTGCTGAGGGGATACACCACTTACAATAGCTACTACAAAATCGCCTCAAGTGTTGAAGATAACCCTATGTTTGACAAGAAAAAAGCCAATGCCAAAATCAAGCGATATGTAGAGAGTGATGCAAATGCTATTGCTAAAAAAGCAGAGATAATGATCGATCACTTCTATGCCAATATCCACAAGAAAATCTGTGGTAAAGCTAAGGCAATGGTAGTAACCAGCTCTAGGGAAAATGCTGTGAAATACTTCTTTGCCTTCAGGGAATATCTTAAGAGCAAATTCCCCTCTTATGGTGTTTTGGTGGCATTTTCAGGAGAAGTGGTGATTGATGGAGAGAGCTATAGTGAGAGTGGGCTAAATGGGATTAGTGAAGTAAGGCTAAAAGAGGAATTCTACAAAGATGAATACCGCTTTCTCATTGTAGCTGAGAAGTATCAAACAGGCTTTGACCAACCACTCTTGCATACGATGTATGTGGATAAGAAACTCAGTGGGGTGAGTGCAGTGCAAACCCTCTCAAGGCTAAATCGCACTTGCAAAAACAAAGAAGATACCTGCGTGCTTGATTTTGCAAATACTCACGAGGAGATTGGAGAATCTTTTAGCACTTTCTATGAGCAAACCTTTCTAAAAGAACCCACAGATATTAATAAAATTTTTGATCTCAAAAGCAATTTATTTGAGTATGAGGTTTTTTATCAAGAAGAGGTTGATGAGTTTGCAGAGATGATTCTAAGAAGAGAGAGGGAGAATGCTATCCACGCAAAGCTTGATGTAATGGTGGCTAGATATGAGGCTTTAGGGAGCGATGATATTAGATTGGAGTTTTACAACAAGGCAAAAACTTATCTCAAAGACTATTCTTTCCTAGCTCAAATCTTGCCATTTGAAGATGTAGAGCTTGAGAAAAGCTATATTTTGCTTAAAAAACTCATTGCCAAACTCCTCCCACCTAGGGCTGAAGATTTGGCTAAGGGGATATTGGATAGTGTGGATTTTGAGAGCTATCGAGTCCAGCTAGATAAAACGCTAGATATCACTCTTGAGGGTGAGGGAGAGCTTAAGCCTTCACAAGCTGATGGCACTAGCAGAATGCCTGAGGCAGAGTTAGAGGGGCTTATGGAAATCATCAGAGAGTTCAATGAAAAGCACGGAGTGGAAGACTGGGGAGAGGAGGATAAACTAACCAAAGGACTTATCTATGTCCAAGAGCAGGTTGAAGCCAATCAACAACTTCTCAAAAACGCTCAAAATTCTGACAAACAAAACGCTCAAATTGTGTTTGAGAAAGTGTTGTCTGAGAGTATGCAAAATGTTCTTGATACACACTTTTTCCTCTATCAACAATTCAATGACAACAAAGAATTCAAAGAGCGTATCACACGCAAGATGTTTGATATGTGGTATGACAAGATAAATACAAATATTAAAGAAAAAGAAAATAAAGAGGTGGCATTAGGCTAGTGGATTATGTTATCATAATCCCAATAAATTTCAATTTTTGTGCCAATGTCTTGTTTGCTTTCTAGATTGATTTTAAAAGAGTGTAGATTAGCAATATGTTTGATGATAGATAGTCCTAGACCGGTCCCAGAGATATTGCTAGAATGACTCTTATCTTCTCTAAAGAATCGCTCAAATACTCTTTGTTGATTCTCTATGCTAATTCCAATCCCTGTATCTTGGATACTAAAAGAGCCTTTATTGCTATTGCCTTTAAGTTTGATTTTTATCTTGCCATTTGTTTTGTTGTATTTGATGGCATTATCACAGAGATTAAAAATCATATCTTCGATAAGATTTTTAATACCAAAGATTTTACATTTTCCTTCTATCGTTATCTCTAAGTTTTTTGTATCAAGGTGATTTAAAATATGCTTTGTGCTTTCATAAAGTTCAAATTCTTCTTTTTCATAGGGCAATGCCCCTTCATCTAGCTTTGCAATTTTCATAATATCATTGATTAAATCAAGTAATCTTTGGGCTTGTTGATAGATTTTTTCTCCAAAACTTATGATGTCTTTTTGAGGCACAAGATTGTTTTTTATCAATTCTGCATAGCCAGAAATGGAGGTTAAGGGTGTTTTTAGTTCGTGTGATACATTTGCACTAAATTCTCTTCTGAGATTCTCCCTCTCTTTGGATTCTGTGATGTCTAGTATCAAGATGATTGCACCTATGATTTTTTGATTTTGATAGACACTGCTTGCAAAAACCTGATAATAACGATGATTTCTTTCAAAGATTTTTTCGCTATTATTACCACTTAAAGCTAGGGTAATGACTTCTTTTAATTCTTTTTTGCGACTGATTCCAAAGATACTATCACCTACATTTACAAGTCCAAACAAACGATTTGCACTTTTATTTAAAGATAGGATTTTGTATTGACTATCAACTACCAATAATGCTTCTTGCATATTTTGCGTGATAGTATCAAATTCCTCTTGTTTTTGTTTGAGTTCTAGTATTTGGCGATGTATCAAGTTTTCTTGCTGGGTGATTTTTGAAATAAAAGGCAAAAATTCATCATAAATATTTGAACTATAAGGGTTTGTAAAATCAAAAGAATCTAGAGGCTTGATGATTAGCCTTGTCAAATAAAAAGCTAGTAAGATACTGCAAATAAAAACTAAAATAATAAAGATAAAAAGAAATAAGAAATTGTCAAAAATAACTCCAAAAAATAAATCTTGATGATTGGAAACTCTCAAGATATTGCCATCTTTTAATTTTAGAGTGAGGTAGATTGTTTTTGCTTTGAGATTATTGGAATATCTTTTTGAAAATCCTATGCCATTTTGCAACCCTTCTTGCACTTCTTGGCGGTTTTTGTGATTATCTAAGATTTTATTAGATAAAAAATTATCAAATATTACTTTGCCATCAGGGGTGATGATGCTAATGCGATTGGTAGAAAAAATATTATTGAGTGCATCAAAAGTTTGATTATTTAGATACTCACTTAAAAACAAAGCTTCTTTATGCATTGCATTATAGTTTCTTTTTTCTATTTCATTTTCAATAAAAATGCTAAGAAGAAAAATACTCAAAGATAAAACAAGAAGTGAAGATCCAAAAATAGCCCAAAAAATCTTTTTTGTCATTTTTCAAAACTTTGCAATTCTAGTTTATATCCAATACCCCTAATAGTGGTAATCATTTTTCCATACTCTCCTAGTTTTTGACGCAGTGTCTTGATATGCATATCAATACTTCTTCCAATACTTACAAAATCATCGCCCCAAACTTCAATGCCAATCTGTTCTCTTGTAAAAACAATATTTGGATGATTGAGTAGTAAAAATAATAACTTATATTCCTTTAGTGTTAAATCTATGTTTTTATTATCAATACGAATGATGTGTTCTTTATGATTTAGATAAAAACCTTGTATTCTAAACACTTCTTTTGTTTGATTTTGCACCCTTCTTAAAACAGCCTTGATTCTTGCAACCAATTCCACAACACCAAAGGGCTTAGCGATATAATCATCTGCTCCCATATCTAGCCCCTTAACTTTATCAAACTCACTATCTTTTGCAGTAAGTAAAATTATAGGGATATGTTTGGTATTTGCTTTATCTTTCAGATGTTTTAAGACACTCAAACCATCTTGATCTGGTAACATAATATCTAGGATAATGAGGCTTGGAAGTTCTTTTTTTAGTGTGCAAAAAAAATCTTGAGCTAATCCAAAGGCTTTGGAAGAAAAATTTTGCGTTTGCAAAGAATAAACAATAAGCTCTCTGATATTTTCATCATCTTCTAAGATATAAATCATTCTTCTTCACCTACATAATTTCCAGTAATAGAATATTCAACCCACTCAGCAATATTAGTGGAGTGATCGGCAATTTTTTCAAAATATTTTGCAATCATTAGATAATTGATAAAAACTTCGCTTTCTTGGGAGTTTTTAGACAATCCAGCAATCACATCTTGCTTGATTTGATAAAAAAGCTTATCTACAACATCATCTTTTTGTGTGACACTATGAGCAATGCTTAAATCTTGTTTGATAAAACAATCAATACTTAAATGCACCATCTCAACAGTAGCACTTGCCATATTTTCTAATCTTTCTTGATATTCTAAAGGAGATTCTTTTATGATTTTTGCAATATCAAGAGCCATATCTCCTATTCTCTCCATATCTGAGATGATTTTTAATGCAGAATAGACTTTTCTTAAGTCTCCAGCTACAGGTTGTTGTTGCAATAAGATTTGCATACATAAATCTTGTATATTTCTCTCTTGTCTATCAAGCTGAGTTTCAAGTTTTAATATTTCTTTGTAAAAATCTTGATGTTCTTGGAGTGCTTTGATGGATAATTCTATCATTTCTTCGCATAGGCTACCCATTTTGATAAGCTCAGAATTTAAAACTTCCATTTGTGTATTAAAAAAAGTTCTCATTATCCAAATCTCCCTGTAATATAATCTTCGGTTTTTTTCTCTTTTGGCATTGAGAAAATCTGTTTTGTTGGAGCAAATTCTATGAGCTCTCCTAGCAAAAAGAAAGCTGTCTTATCAGATACTCTGGCTGCTTGTTGCATATTGTGTGTCACTATTACAATGGTGTATTGATTTTTAAGCTCTAAAATCAAATCTTCTATTTTCATTGTTGAGATTGGATCTAGCGCACTTGTTGGTTCATCCATCAATAAAACCTCTGGTGCAATAGCCAATGCCCTTGCAATGCACAATCTTTGTTGCTGGCCCCCGGATAATCCTAAGGCACTTTTATGTAATCTATCTTTCACATCATCCCATATAGCAGCTTTTTTTAGAGAATCTTCAACAATTTCATTTAATTGGATTTTATTTGTGATTCCGTGTGTCTTTGGACCAAAAGCTATATTATCATAGATGCTCATTGGAAAGGGGTTTGGTTTTTGAAAAACCATTCCAACCTTTTTTCTTAAAAGATTGATATTGATATCTTGATAAATATCAATACCATCTAATAAAACCTTTCCGTCAATTTTGCACCCTTCAACCAAATCATTCATACGATTAAGGGATTTTAATAAAGTTGATTTACCACAGCCACTAGGACCAATAAAAGCAGTGATTTCTTTTTCAAAAATATTTAAATTTATTTGCTTGAGTGCTTGAAAATTTTCGTAAAACAAATTAAATTTTGTAATTTCAATTTTTGTCATTATCTCTCCTTTGAAAAATACTTAACAACAAGGTAAGATGTCAGATTTAACAAAATTACCACGCACAATAAAACGCAAGCAGCCCCATAGGCCTCATTCATATAAAGCCCTTCAGATAATAGGGCATACATATGCACACTTAAACTTCTTCCAGAATCAAAAAAGCCTTGAAAAACTTGAGCCAAAGTTCCTGCTGTATAAATCAAAGCTGCACTCTCTCCAACTATACGCCCAATACTCAAAATAATACCACTTAAGATACCTGAAGTTGCAGAGGGTAAGATGATGGAAAATATAGTTCTTAGCTTTCCAGCTCCTAATGCTAAGCTTCCTTCCCTGTAAGATAGTGGAACTGATTTTAATGCTTCTTGAGTAGTTTTGATAATCAAGGGTAAAATCATAATTGAAAGGGTTAAGGTGCCACTTAAAAAAGAATAACCAAAACCTAAAAAAACAACAAAAATCAAATATCCAAATAAGCCAAAAACAATCGAGGGGATACCTGAAAGTGTCTCACTCATTAGCTCAATAAAACTAATGAGTTTATTGCTTTTTTTTGCATATTCTACAAGATAGATAGCACCAAATATTCCTATGGGAACTGCGATAATCAAGCTTGAAAAAACAATTAAGATTGTATTGATAATCGCAGGCATCATTGATACATTTTTGGAGTTATATTCCCAAGCAAAAGAATCTAAATTTAAAAAAGGAATCCCTTTAATTAAAATATACCCCACTAAAAGTAAAAAAATACATACCACCACACTAATAGCAATATAAACTAGTATGCGTAAGAATAGAGATATTTTATCGCTTTGCATCATTTTACCCCCTTATTTATAAGAGAAAATAAGAGATTGATAATCAGGATAAAAACAAATAATACTACTGCTGTTCCAAGCAAAGCCTCTCTGTGTAGGTCTGTGGCATATCCCATTTCTAAAACAATATTTGCTGTGAGAGTTCTAACACCATCTAGGATGCTTTGGGGGATAATGGCTTGATTCCCAGCTATCATAATTACTGCCATAGTTTCTCCAATAGCCCTACCAATACCTAAGATTATACTTGTTAAGATTCCAGATTTTGCTGCCGGAAGCAGTATAAAAAAAACACTTCTTTCATGACTAGCTCCTAAGGCTAAGGCACCTTCGTAGTAATTTTTTGGCACAGCCTCAATCGCAGCCTTGCTTATGCTAATAATTGTAGGTAGAATCATTATTCCAAGCAATAATGAGGCACATAAAACCCCTTTACCACTTGTGCCAAAAATATTTTGTATTAATGGTACAAAAACTACTAGACCAAAAAAACCATAAACAATAGAGGGAATACCTGCTAGTAGGTTTATAGCAGGATTGAGGATTTTTGCTATTTTGTCACTACAAAAATGAGTAAGAAAAACTGCGCTTAGAACTCCTATTGGAACTCCAAAAATGATAGCACCAGCTGTAACATAAATACTCCCAATAATCATTGGAAAAATACCAAACTCTTCATCTAGAGGTTTCCAAATATCTCCAAGCAAAAAGTCAGAAAAACCGATTTGTTTTATTGCTGGAATACCATTGCTAAAAAGAAAAAAGCAAATCAGCCCAACACATAAGATACACACGCAAGCCGATGATAAAAAAACAATATATGCAATTTTTTCTTTGAGTTCTTGCATCAATGCCTCCTGATTTGCTCTTAGTGTAAATCTTCCCAATTTTTAATATTTCCTAGATAAATCTTTCTTACTTGTTCTTTACTAAGATTTTCAATGGGATTTTGTTTGTTTATAATCACAACAATTCCATCCATTGCAATTACTTCTGCAACAATTCCTTTATCTTTTTCACTTTGCTTAAGATCTCTTGAAACCATACCAATGTCACTAATACCTTGTATAACAGAAGAAACACCAATTGTAGAATCGCTTTGTTGAAGTTGTATATTTGCCCTAGGATTTAAATTTATGTATGCTTCTTTTAGGGCTTCCATCACAGGGGTTACAGAAGATGAGCCAGAGATAGTTATCTTTCCACTTGCTTGATTGCTCTTAAAATTTGTAGCGCTATCAAGACTGATGTATCCTTTTTTATCTACTATTGCTTGTCCTTCTTTGCTTAATATAAAATTCATAAAATCTTGGACTATGGCACTTGTTTTTCCATTGGTTACTATATTAAATGGGCGTGCGATTGGATAGAGTTTTTCTTTAATATTATGAGCATTTGGCATAGCTCCATTGATTTGCAACGGCTTTACCTTATCACTCAAAGAACCCAAAGAAATATAGCCAATTGCATTTTTATTGCCAGATACAGTGCTTAAGACAACAGAAGTAGAATTGGTAATCTCAGCTCTTTGTGTTGTATGATCAATTTTCTTACCTTTTTTATTAACCTTTTGAATATCAAATAATTCTACAAATGCACCACGAGTTCCTGAACCTTCTTCTCTTGATATAACATCAATATTTGCACCATAAATAAAATGAAAAGCTAAAACCCACACCAAAAAAACTCTAAAATTTTTCATAAATCCTTCCTAATATTTTTGAAATTTACAATAAAAACTATATTTTTTGATTGTAAGTAATAAATATTGTTTGTGTAAAATTTATGTAAAATCACATTCTTTGAATCCAAAATCTTACATTTTCTTGCTCTGCAAATAAGGAAGTATGCTCTCCATGTCCTGAATAGATAATCTTATCCTTATCTCTTTTTAATGCTCTAAATCTTTCTAAAGATTCTTTCATATCTAAAGCATTGGAATAGGGGAAGTCAAAGCGACCAATACTCCTTCTAAAAATAAAATCACCACTAAAAATACATTCATCTAATTCAATGATGGAACATCCTGGTGTATGGCCTGGAAAATGATGGTATATGATTTCTAAGCTAGAGACATCTAATTTCACAAAAGATTTATTTCCAGATATTTCTATATCAGGTATGCAAGGGGTTATTCCCGTATCAAAGCAATCATCTTTTAGCATAAAAGCATCTTCTCTTGGGCAAAAAATTTGAAGTTGTGGAAAATGTTTTTTGAGAATTGCTACATCAAAAATATGATCAAAATGTCCATGTGTAAGTAATATTGCTTGAGGATTGCAACATTTTTGCACTACCCAATCAAAAGCACCCATACCAGGATCAATAATCCATTGTTTGTTATCCTGATGGATGATGTAGCAATTTGTTTCATAGGGGCCAAAAGCTTTAGATTCTATTAACATTTTACTTCCTTGTTTTTATTGAAAAATATACCAAAAAGCCTTACTTTTTACTATGATTTAATGTAAAATAGTCAAAAAATCAAGGTTGGTTTCTATGGATACACATAATCTTATTATGCAAGATCAAGAATATTTACTTCATACCTACGCTAAAAAACATATTTATTTTGAAAGAGCCTTGGGGTCTATTTTATGGACAAAAGATAATCAAGATTATATTGATTTTGGTAGTGGTATTGGCGTTTGTAGTGTTGGGCATTGTAATTCATTTTTAATTCAAAATCTTACAGAACAACTCCATAAAATAATACATATCTCAAATATCTTTGGTAATGATTTGCAAATTAAGCTAGCAAAAAGGATTGTTGAGTTAAGCGGGCTAGATGCACGCGTCTTTTTTAGCAATTCTGGTGCAGAAGCAAATGAGTGTGCTATAAAAATTGCAAGAAAATTTGGAGAATCTCAAAATAGATATGAGATTATTACATTGGATTCTAGTTTTCATGGCAGAACCATAGCTACACTTAAGGCCACAGGGCAAGAAAAATTTCATCAGCATTTTGGGCCATTTCCTGAGGGCTTTGTGGTTGCAAAGAATCTTGAGCATGTGTTTGAACTTATTGGTGATAAAACTTGTGCAGTGATGTTGGAGTTGATACAAGGGGAGGGTGGGGTTTGTGCTTTTGATAAAAAACAAATTCAGCAATTATCCTCACTGCTTAAGCAAAAGGGTTTATTGCTTATAGTAGATGAAGTGCAAAGTGGTGTTTATAGAAGTGGTAGTTTTTTGGCTAGTCAATCTTATGGTATTAAGCCAGATATTATTACTTTGGCAAAGGGTCTTGGAGGTGGGATTCCCATAGGTGCTACTATTACAACTCTTAAAAATATTTTTACATCAGGAGATCATGGGAGTACTTTTGGGGGGAATTTTTTATCAATGCAAGCCGGATTAAGCGTGCTTGATATTTTAGAAAAAGAATATGATAACAAGCTTATTGATTCTAGGATTGATGTTTTTCAATCAAAAATTAGCGAGTTGCTAAAGACTTTCCCTCATCTTTTTAGTCAATCTACTGGTATGGGGCTAATGCTTGGATTACAAGCGCATAATCAAGAAATTTTTGAAAAGATCTTAGAGAATAGCTTAAAAGAGAGAGTAGTGGTGCTTAAATCAGGAAAGAATGTGATAAGGTTTTTGCCTCCTATCATAATACAAAAAGAAGAAATACAAGAGGGGTTTGAGCGATTTAAAAAGGCTTGTGAGAAAATTTGAAAACAAAGCAGTTTTTAAAACTGCTTTGTTTTAGGATAGCAAAATCTATAACCTCTTCTTCTTACGGTTTCTACAGTGGATATATCTAAAGGTTTATCAAGTCTTTGTCTAATTTGATTGATGGCAACTTCAATAACATTTGGAGTAACAAGTTCTGGCTCTTCCCAAATGGCATCTAGTAATTGCTCTTTTGAAACAATCTGATCCCTATGTCTTGCAAGATGTGTTAAAACCTCAAATGGCTTTCCTTTAACTTCAACTTCTTTACCTTTGTATAAAACTCTTTCCTCATCAGGATTGATTATCAAATCATCAATTTCAATAATGCCAGAAGTAGAAAATCTTAATCTTGCCTCAATTCTAGCAAGCAATGCTTGAGGATCAATTGGTTTTGAAATATAATCATCAGCTCCTAATTTAAAAGATAAGATTTCTGAATCAGATTTTGTTGTTTTCTGATTGGTTGCTATAATGATTGTCTTTGGTGCTTTATCTCTAATAATACGTATTATTTCTTCAAATTCCTCATTGAAATGAAAGCTTAATAGAATGACATCATAATTTCTTATGCCAATATAGTAATGACCATCTTTTAGATTTCCTGCAACATCAGCTCTATAATCCTTTTTTGTAAAAAAAGATGCAAGTGTTTTTCCAACATTCATTTCTTCATCGATAAATAAAATACGCATTTTTATACCTTATACTAAACTTAATTTGGTTAATGATTATAGCATATTTTTATATTTTTTTAAGCATTTGATTATTAAATATCGTGATTCTCATTTACTTTTATTTATATTTTTTCTGATAGAATTACTACAGCTAGTCAGTTTTTGGCTAGCTCGGCGCACAGTATGACAAGGTTACCTCCCCCTCCTTTCTTTGTCATAGGTTGTGCGTCGCTCTCCTTTTTGTTTTGTTAAGTTAAAAAGATTGATATTTTGGACACCATCTTAGGATGGTGTCTTTTTTGATTTGGCAAAAATACTAATCCCTTCGCAAAATCTCATTCCAAAAAGTAAAATTGTCCAAGACATATATATCCAAAGCATAAAAATTAGTAAAATTGATATAGAGCCATAAAAACTAGGGTAGGTTTTGTTATAAGAAATATAATAGAAAAATATCCATTTAAAACAATGCCAAAAGCATGCACAAATAAAAGAAGAGCCTATAAGAATCTTTTTAATGAGTGTTTTGTTTGCAGAAACTTGAAATAAAATCATAAATAATAAAGAAGTAAGAATTAAGGGGAGTAGATTTGTAAAGAAAAAATCAAATTTATAATTGACTATGATTGTTTTGATTTCAACATTTAAATAAAACATTAAAGCAATCATTACTGGAAAAAAAGTGATCATCATCCAATATGTCATTAGAGAATCTAAAAATTTTCTAGGCTTAGAATTAAACATTCTTGAGGTGATAAACTCATAATTTCTAAAAAATAATAATGAAGTGATGCCAATATATACAAATCCTATCATTCCCATTTTTGAAGCTTGATTGATAAAGGTATCTAGCATTTGTATCAATATATCTATGTTTGTAGGCATAAGATTTGAAATAATAACTTCTTTTAAATCTTTCATCATATTTTGAAAACTTGGGAAATTTGAGATAACAGAAAAGATAATGAATAAAAAAGGAATTACAGCAAAAATCGTATAAAAGCTAAGCGAGGCAGCAAAATAAAAAATTTCTTGTTCGTGTGTTAAAAAGTTATAGATATCCAATATTCTTTTTTTAATGCGAAAGTTAAATTGTTTTAAATGCATATTTATCTCTTTGTAATCTAAAAATAATTTATAGGAACAATTTTACAAGTTTTTTACTTAAAAAACTTTTTGTTTTTACTACCTGCCCATAAAATCTTTTTTGCATAAAAAATCCATAAGGAGATTGCAATGAAAAGATTGTTTATATCAGGTATTATACTTAGCAGTTGTTTAGAAGCGCAAGAAAAGCTTGAGAATCAAAGCAAAGAAGCTCAAGGTGAGACAAATGCTAAAACTATAGTTTCTCAAGTTGTAAATGGAACAAAAGTTAATGGCTTTGCTTTTGCAAGACATTTTAGTAATTTTAATGATCTTGGAGGAAACTCGCAACAATATAGATTAAAACTTGATGTTACTACAGGAGAATTAAATGGTTATAGTGTGACTGGAGGAATTTTATTTTCACAAGGTTCAAGCACACCAACAAATACAAGTAGCACACATGGAGCAGTGCAAGGCTCTAGAGGCACTGCGTATAATGGAAATTTTTCTGATAGATTTGGTATTAGTAATTTTTATGCAAGTAAAAACATCAAAACAGAAATAATGAGTTTTAATGCAAAACTTGGAAAAATGAATATTGTTTCTCCATTTAGTGATAAAAATTTAGACTTATCTACAGGATTTGAAGCAAGTCTTAAACACAATAACATAAATTATTTTTTTCATTACGCAGATAGTTGGATGAGTGATACTTTGGGGTATGTATTTCGAAGAAGTAACTTAAAAACTTCAAGCGGTAGTAGTATTGGAACAAATCAAGATGCTGCAGCAATAGGCATAGGAAATGATTTGTTTATATTGGGTATAAGTGGAAAGAATCTTTATAATATGGATTTTAATATCTATGCTGCAAATGCACTAAATTTTATTAATTTGCTATTTTTTGCAGATACAACTTATAATATGAAAACAGATTTTGGAAACTTTACATTTAAGGCACAAGTTTCAACAGCAAACATTAACCACACACCAAATCTTTTGCTTGGAGGCAATAGGGGATCAAATATCACAAGTGATTTTCACAATACTTTAAAAGATCAAGCAATGTTTAGAGGTATTTATAATTTACTTATAAGCTATAAATATGATAAATTTGGGTTAAAAGTTGGATATTTGGGAAGTTTTGGTGACGGCTATGGAGTATCTTTAACCTCTAAGGGTGGAATTGATGTTGGTGGAAAAATGTGGTATAGCAATTTTACAGCGACTTATGAAGGTTTTGGTGTTTTAAGCTCTGGGAGCAAAAAAAATACAGATATACAAGTGGCATACTTTGCGACAGAATATGGTTTCAAATATCCCATAAAGATTAGTTTAGATATTGCATACATAACAGGAAATAATAATTTTTACCTTACAACCAGTTCTAAACCAATTGATGTAAAGCTATTGGAAATTACTCCGTCTATCAAATATAATTTTACTAAGCAACTTGAAGTATCCGCACAAAGTGCATTTTATATTGGAGATTTGGATTTGGTTAAAACAAGATTAGAGCTTAAATATACATTTTAATCTTAAAAGAAGGGGTTAGAAAATATATCTTACCCCGATATTACCACTAATACCTATATCTTTGTAAAATAATCCTAATTTAGACCCTAAACCAAAGTTTATAAAAGTTCTTTTATAAACCTCCATTTCTCCACCAATAGTCAATAAAAGTCTTAAATTTTTAGCACTAGCTTTTTGGTAATTTAAAATATTATTTCCTACAAATCTTACCGACTCATCTCCTTGTGTATATACCAATGCATCCTGAGAGGTTCCAGCAACAATATACCAATAAGAATTTTCATCAAGATATTTTCTAGTTTCTAAAGCAAAATTGAGCGCTAAGACATGTTTATTATCCGCATTTACTTGAGCCAATAAATCTTGATAAAACATCTCACTTGTTTGCCCATTGATACTTGAATTTGCGATATAAAAATAGCTTAGTCCCACTTGAGGTTTAAAAACCATACTTTTTTCTTGTAAGTAGAACAAATATCCATAATTAAAATTGACATTAGTGATATAGGAGTTATAGTCATATTTTTGATTAAGTTGTTTTGTGATAATTTCTTTAGAATTGATAAATTCTTGATTCCAACCAATTGTTTCGCTCATAGTTACGTCAAACTCATTATCACCTACAAAGGCTCTTGTATAGAATCCAAAGTTGAGATTATTGGCATTATTTTGTATCAAATCACCATAATAAGAGCTATACGCATAAGCTACATATCCCCCAACAATAACATTTTCTATAAATCTATCATACCCCACATTGATTCCATATAATGTTCCATTTCCACCTTGAACAAAGTTTGCTGCACCTATGGCAGTTGCCCAAACATTATTTTTATACTCATCTCGCATCCCATGTTGATAGATTGATGATAAGCTTCTTTGAGTGTCTTCTTGTATATCATTCTCTGCAAAAGATTGATTTTGCAGTCTTTTAATTACGCTTGCGAAGTGATTGTCACTTTTTATTGTAGAGCTTAATTTGACAAGCCTGCTACTTCTATTTACATCTGTAGCAAGTCTCACTGCATCAATTGTGCTTGATTTTCTATCTATTGAACCCATTTGATCAGCAGCATCTTGTATGGCTTGTCCTACTTTTAAAAAATAATCTAAATTTTGTGGGGTAATGACATCGTTTGCCCAAATTACATTATTTTTTGTAATCATTAGCTCTTGGAATGCATCCATAACATCACTGCCTATAGAGCTAATAGCATCTATCCATTCTTTGCCACCTTTTCTGTAAAACCAATACTCAATTCTATTTTTATCATAAGGGTTTAAGCTACTTTGTGTATCAATTTTAAAACCAAGGGATGTTGCATCTGCTATTTTTGTAATGATGATTCCATTGTAATTAAAGGTAGTGTCATTATCAATTCTATTGCTTCCTTGAGTTTCAAAAAAGCCTATTCTATCTAGCATATTTGCTCTATATCCCAAATCATTCCCACTAGAAGCCTCTCCTGATTGATTGGTATAATGATAGGTGATACCTCCTTGAGAAGAGAGTAGTGTGTATGTTGTTCCTATGGCTAAACCTTTTAATCCAGAAAGATTATATATATTGAAAATGGATTGATAATTACCACTATCATCCATTTGGGAATCAAAGTAAATATTTGTAGTGCCATTTACTTTGATTGGATTAAGCGTGCTTCCATCTAAAAAGAAATTTACAACTCCTTTAACCTCAAAGTTACCATTGATAGTTATTTTGCTATTACCAGAATAACTTAGCTCACCACCACTTATAAGATTAAGATTGTTAAAATTAGCAGTTGCATTTTTGAGATAAAGACTTGCAAAAGTTGCACTTCCTGTTATTTTTGTGCTATCAAGAGTTTGAGAATCTACTTCAAATCTAGCCTTTGAAGCATCAAGGCTTGAACCATTAAAGCTTAAGGTAGCATTTGGTTTTAATAAGCCACTAATTGTGATATTACTTCCACTATCTTTATAACTTGCCGTGATTTTATTGCTACTATTGTCACTATTTACTATCTGCCAATCATTCCAATCAATACTATTTATATTGATACCAATGGTCTCAAAGGTAGTTTTTGTTGTAGAGATATTATCAATTTGTAATGTTCCTGTTTTTGCAGTTTTAAAAATACCACCAGTGGAGCTAAAGTTTGAAATTACTATATTTGCATTTTCACTGCCAGTAGAATCAAAAGTAGGGTAAGTAGTATCACCCGAAGAGTTCCAAGATAAAACAAGATTATTAATATCTATATTTTTTACTTCATTAAAAATAAGATTTCCACCATATAGTCCCCAAGTATAAGCCTCTAAATTTTCAATATTTAAATGATTTAATTTTTTAAAAGTAATATTTTTTGTCCCTGTATTTAAAAATCCAGACTTTATACCATAAGTACCAGTAAGTTTAATATTTGCAAATCCATTTTCATCATCTTTGGATTGATAGAATGAAGAATCTGGAGCAATATTTAATCCAAAAGAAGAAAAATGTGCAGTTGTTAAGGTAGTGTTTTCAAATTTTGCAATCTTTTTGATATCAATTTCTTGTGATTTATCCGAGAAAGTAATGATAGAATTTGTAGCACTTAAAGAATCTAAAACTTTAAAATCTGATAAAGTGCTCACATCAAGCCTTCCATAATTATCTAATTGCACAGTATTGACTTCAAGATTTCCACCATGGAATTTTAGTGTAGCAGAGTCTGCATCACTACTGCCACTTGCAAAATGCAAAGTATTGATTTTGGAGCTACCAATATCTGTTACAAATTCATTATAAGAATTATTGCTTGATTTAATTTCCATGGTATCGATATAGAAATTTTTTGCATAGATACCGCCAGATTGTTCGCTATCTCCTGTTTTTTTAGCATCTCTAGCAACAAGTTTATGTATATAGATATCATATTGCTTATCATCTATGCTAATTTTCTCATTTCCAGTAATACCACTTAAATTGAGAGTTACTTCATCACTAACCGTTCCATTACCAGTGAGATTGATAGTTCCTTTATAGTCAAATACATCACCAATAGCTTTTAGGCTTGAGTGATTTCTGATATTGATAGTTGATGTGTCATCATTGTCATTTGAGCCAATAAAGCTTGTTTGATTTTCCTTTTTTGTTGTTTCAAGCACTAGATGACCACTAATAAGAGCCCCATCACCAAGAGTGATGTTACCTCCAAGATAGATATCATCTGCTTTTATATGCATGGTTGATTTAGAAAGCGCATCTCCTATGTAAATTTTTCCACCTTCTCCCGCACTTTCTCTATTTTTTCCTAAGACAAATTTAGAACCAGTGGCATCTACCGTAAAAATAGCAGTCGTACTTCCGCTATTGTGATAAGTATAATCTTTTAGATAGTAGATGACTTCTTGTCCTTTGGTAGATTCTTCATCTGAAGTTTTTGGTTCAAGTGTTAGTGTATAGCTATCGTGTAAGCCACCAGCACCATTCATGATTCCAAAAACAGCATTGCCTCCAAATCCCCAAACACCAGGTTTGATGTATGGTGTGATATCTACATAAACACCAGTTGTTCTAATAGAAAAACTTAAAGTATTATTTGTAGTATCTGAAGTAAAATCCACTACTAATGGTTGATTGTTATCTTGATTATCATAAAAATAGATATTTTGAGCAAAGACTTGCTGGATTGTGCCATATTGAGTATCAGAATCTAGGCTTGTATAAACCTTGCCATCTTTGAGGAATTGGATACCTCCTGAAGCATTGATAAGGGTATAGGTATATCCTGTAATCAAATCTTTGGTGCTTGTATAGATATTGATTTTAGATTTTGGAATGCTCATCGTGACTGTTTCTGTCACAACTTCACCTTTATCATTTGTATTTGTGATTTCAAATTCTTTGCTTTCTTCTGATGCATCCATATTAAATTGGAAATAACCATTTTTCACATCAATGAGAGTGGTGTTGCTCGGCTTAAGAGAAAAATTCAAAGAACCAGTATTTATCATATTACCATTATAAATTTCTAGTTTTGAACCATCGGCAATTGTCAAATCACCATTGTTGGTGTAAGTGCTAGTAGAATCTTTGAGATAAATACCTGCGTTATTGTTGATGGTAATGCTATCTGTTGTGAGATTATTGGCATAGATTCTAGAATTATCAAAGGTAATTTGTTTGATAGTGGTATCTTTTGTCATGGCAGAGCCATTTCCATCTTGAGCTACAAGCCAAGAACCATTGTGCATTGTCAGATTTTCTGCTGTGAGTGTTTCTCCTGATTTGACATAAAGCTTTGCTCCATCATTAAAGGTGATATTACCAATATTTGTATCTTTGGCATAAAGATAGGTTTCGTTATTGCTAAAAGTCGCATTTTTGATTTCTAGAGTATCCTTAGCCTTTATCGTTGCATAAGAAGATTCCAGGGTGTCAATCACAACTTTATCCACACTACTTGCATCTAAATTTGACCAATCTGAAATTTTTGCTTTTGTGATTTCTAGGCTTTTTCCTGATTGAAAACTCGCAGTAGCTTTTGTGGTAGCACCCCATCCTGCAAAAATCTCAAGATTGGTGATCTTGAAATTAGTGTTGTTATTTCCTATGATATCTGTTGTTGGGTTGAAGTCTGTAGTTTTTATTAAAAGATTAGTGATATTAAAATCAGTATTTGCTTTGATATTACCACGAGTAGCATTTAGATTTTCAATCACTACTTTATTGGTTACTTGACTTACATCTAACAGCTGTCCTAAATGCGTAGAATCCCCATTTAAATTGATAGTTCCCGTAGAGGTAAAATTATTTGCTTTGAGTATGAGGTTACCAGCAGTAGTGCCTGCGGTAGTTCCTCTAATGTCAAATGTTGCATCAGATATGATATCTTCTGTGGCACTAAATCCTAGCTTAAATCCTGTGCTATCATGTGCCATTAGAATACTGCCACCAATATAGATATTTTTAGCTTTAACCTCAAGACTTGAATATACATTCACTCCCGAATCATTTAATTTGATTGTCCCTGTTTTTGATGGATTTTCTTTTGCATTTTTTCCAAAAATGAGATCATTTTGTTTTGCATCAAGACTAAAATAATACTCTCCATTGCCTCCTCCACCTCCTGCTTGATAACTTTGCCACCAATCAAGACTATCTCCTTTCCCATCTTTACCAGCATTAGTAACATAATAAGTTTTGCCACTTTCTGATGTTGCTGAGATGCTTTTACATTTCCCAAACAGAGTGCAAGATCCTTGTAAATTATAAATATTTAATTTTTCTAGATTTGTATCATTGGCATCTATATTAGATAAAAAACAAAGTCCCAAAATCGCACTACCAAAAAATTTTTTGTTCAAATAAAATCCTTAAAAATAGGTAAAATTCTTTGATTATATCGACTTTTTCTTAATTTTGATAATTTTATTGGAAGTAGAAAGCTCTAAGTTTGGCACTTCTTGCTCTTGAGTTTGCTTTAAGTTCCTCTTTTGCGGCAATTAAGGGTTTTTTTGTGAGTAAAAAGCCTTTTTGATGATTGTCTCCACAAGTGCATTTAAAAGATTCTTTAGGGCAGATACAGCTTTGGGAAAAATCCCTGAAAGCTTGTTTTACCATACGATCTTCTAGAGAGTGAAAAGTAATGATACATAAAATTACATCTCTTAAATCACTGCTATATGTGAGTAATTTTTGCAATTCTTCTAATTCTTGATTGACTTCAATTCTTATGGCTTGATATACAAGTGGTAATATTTTTGGATTTTTGAAATATTTTTTCAAGAAAGAATTAAAATCTTTAGCATAGAGAAATTCTTGTTTATTACGCTCTTGAATGATTAGAGATGCAAGCTTTTTAGCTTCTTTAAGTTCTCCAAAATTTCTAAAAATATTTTCTAAATCATATGCACCATAGTGATTGAGGATATATTTTGCATCAAGATTTTTTTCCCTATCCATACGCATATCTAAGATATCGCTTTCAAATCCAAAGCCTCTATGTGGCGTATCAATCTGAAAAGAGCTTACGCCGATATCTGCTAGTATTCCTTTGATTTGATTGCCGTATCTATCAATTAAAATTTTTATAGAATCTCCAAAATTTCCTGCAAAACACTCAAATCTATCTTTGTATTGGATTAAAAATTCTTGATTGAAATTTCTTGCATCTGCATCTCTATCAATTCCAATAATCTTAATATTTTTGTTTTGCTCAAGCAAAGCTTTTGTATGACCACCAAATCCAAGAGTGCAATCAATAATAATTCCTTCTTTGATTGAGGCAAATATATCTAAAACTTCATTGAGCAAAACAGGTATATGTGGAATTTTTTGCATTAAAATCCTAAGATTGAGAATAAAATTTTTTGGCATAGCGATAAGCCGAGTTCTGTCGTTGGGTGATTATTTATCTAGGCTTTATTTCACAATAAGGCTCAAGCAAAGAGTTTTGTATTTGAGACGCTAACCATACTCTTTTTGCTACGGATTGGGTTTACATTGTCAAGCTCAATTACTTTTGCTTCGGTAAGCTCTTACCTCACCTTTTCACCCTTACCATTGAGACAATGGCGGTTATTTTCTGTTGCACTTTCCCTTAGCTTACGCTAGCCATTTGTTAAATGGAATCCTGTCTCTGTAGCTCGGACTTTCCTCTCAAAAATTGAGCAATCACCTGCTATACCAAGTGTGTAATTATAACAACATTTTTTTGTTATAATTGTGCGAAGATTTAAATCTTAAAAAAGTCTAAAATTACTAGGAATTATAAAATTTAAGAAATTATGAAAAAGACCAATGCTTCAAAACAAAAACCTCAAACAATAATCGAACAGATAAAAATGATTGAAAAATATCAAGATGAAGATTTAATCAAGATTCTCTTTTTTGTCGCAAAACAGATGCGTATCTCCGTTACAAAGAATCTAAAAAATCTTGATATTGGTTTTGAGCAAGCAGGTATTTTATTTTTGTTGCAATCACAAGGTGCTCTTGGAGTAAATCAAATAGCCTTATTGTTTGAAAAAGATAAAGCAACGATTTCTCGGACTATAAAAGCCCTAGAACACAAGAATCTTGTTGAGAGAGAAATTACTCCTACAGATAAGAGAAGCAATAAGATTCAATTAAGTCAGATGGGACAAGAGAAATTAAGTCAAATTAAAAATCAAAGAAATAGTTTTACAAAAAAAATAAAAGATGCCATTAGTGATGAAGAAAAAGAGGTGTTTATTAAAACTTTACAAAAAATTTTAAAAGTTACAGAAGAATGATTAGAAGTGTATGGATTTTTTCTGCATTTTTTGTGCTTATGTTTGCAAAGCCAATCGCAGTAAATACTGTGGTGTTAAAGACAGGAACTTTGCAGCAAGAAGAAAGTTTTTTGGGTAATGTCGTTTTTAAAGAATTTGCAAATATCGCTTCACAATCTAGTGGAGTAGTGGAGGAGATTTATTTTAGGCTTGGACAAAAGGTAAAAAAGGGTGAGAAATTATTAAGTCTTAATGAGGAGTTTTTACAAAAAGATATCATCATCAAGCAGGCAAAACTTGATCAAGCTCGTTATATACTAGAAAATAAAAAAAAGGAATTAGAGCGTTATAAAAATCTGCTTGAAACACAATCAATCCCATTGCAACAATATGAGAATATTGAATATGATGTAAAATCACAAGAGGCAAATATATTGGCACTTCAAGCAGAGTTGGAGATGTCTATTTTAGATTTAGGTCATAAAACAGTTTATGCTCCTTTTGATGGAGTTGTTGTAGAGCAAAAGGCACATAAGGGAGAATGGGTAAGCGTTGGTCAAACAATTTGTCAGATTCTTGATACAAAAAATATAGAAGTAGTTGCAGATATTCCTAGCTTTATGATAAATCATCTTGCAGTTGATCAGAAGGTAAGGGTTAATATAAATAATAAAAACTATAATGGTAATGTGATAGCGCTTATACCTAAAGCAGATGCAAATTCAAGAAATTTTCCTGCATATATAAAAATAAAAAGCAATGAAATGCTTCTTGATGGAATGTCTGCCTCTGTAATGCTTAACGTGGGAAAACAAAATACAGGATTTTTGATACCTCGAGATAGTATTATTCAACATAAAGGCAGATCTAGTGTTTTTGTGATTCGAAAAAATAAGGCCGTATGGATTCCTATTGAAATTTTATCTATCAATAGGAATAATGCCTTAATACAAGGTGCAATGCAAGCTGGAGAGAAGATTGTGCTAAGAGGTCAAGATAGGCTTGAAGATGGAAGTGAAGTAAAAGAAGTTCAATGAAAAATTGGATTAAATATTGTTTAAAAAATCCTGTAGGGGTTTTTGTTTTTAGTGTTTTTTTATTGCTTTTTGGAATCTTAGCTCTTAATAAAATGCCCTATCAGCTTTTGCCACAAGTATCAAGACCTGTTATTACGGTTTATACATCCTGGAATAGTGCTCCTCCTTATGAAATTGAAAAAGAAATTACAGATAAACAAGAAAAATATCTAAAAAATATTCCAAATCTCTTAAGCCTTACTTCTACATCAAGACAGGGAATGTCTATCATTACTTTAGAATTTGATATTGATACAGATATGAAAACAGCTTTGCTTAATGTGAGTTCTAAGCTTGATGAAGTGAGGGGTTATCCATCAGAAGTAAGTAAGCCTATTATTAAAACTACAGGCGAAAATGTCCCAATATCTGTGTATCTATTTGTAAAAACTTTAGATTCTAATCAAGATGTAAATCATTTTAGAAACTTTATTGTAGAAGATATTATCAAATATTATGAGCGTATCAATGGAGTAGGGGAAGTGTATGTAAGTGGTGGGGTAAATAAACAAGTATATATTACTTTAGATACACAAAAACTTGCTTTCTATCACATTACAATTGATGAAGTTATTTCTAGTATAAAAAAACAAAATCTTAATATTTCTGCAGGAAGTATTGATTTTGCACAACGCAACTATAGAATCTCAAGTATAGGCGAATATGATAGTTTAGATTCTATTGGTAATACGATCATAAAAACCATGCGTCATAAAAATATTTTTTTGAAAGATTTGGCTACTATCCATCAAGATTATGAAAAAATTTCAAGCTATAATTTTCACAATAACAATCAAACAATATCCATTCAGATACGACCCACAGCTGATGCTAGTATTTTAGAGCTTACAAATAAAATTGAGCAAACCACACACTATCTTAATGAAAATTTTTTAGAAAAACGAGGATTGGTGATTGATTGGGGTAGGGATCAAAGACAATATATTCTTTCTTCCATTAAGTTGGTTAAAGAAAATATTTTACTAGGTATTGTGTTAGCAACGGCAGTATTGCTAGTTTTTTTAAGAAAAATTACCCCTTTGTTGGTGGTAATCATTGTGATACCTCTTAGTGTTATTGGTTCTTTTATATTTCTTGGGGCTTTTGATAGGACTTTAAATGTTATTTTGCTTGCTGGCGTTTCCTTTGCTATAAGTATGATTATTGATAGTGCTATTGTAGTGCTTGAAAACATTTTAAGACACATTAAGATTCAAAAAGATTTATTCAAAGCTTGTGTTGTAGGTACATACGAGGTTACTGGTGCGTTATTTGCCTCTACTATTACTACCCTTGCTATTTTTATTCCTATCATTTTTTTAAAAGACGATGCTGGAAAACTTTTTGTAGATATTGCTGTTGCAGCATCAAGTTCTATTGGTATTTCTCTACTTATATGTCTTTTTATTATTCCTACATTTTTATATGTAGTTTTAAAAAGATTTTATACACAAAAAGAAGAAAATAAAATTAGTTTATTGATTGAAAAATTGGGTCAATTCCTATCATCTAAAATAATGCAGAGTGTAGATTTTTGCACAAAAACTACAATTAGGCAAATTGCTAGTGTGGTTATTTTTAT
The DNA here is from genome assembly GCF_003364335.1 of Helicobacter anseris. Classification (GTDB taxonomy): domain Bacteria; phylum Campylobacterota; class Campylobacteria; order Campylobacterales; family Helicobacteraceae; genus Helicobacter_H; species Helicobacter_H anseris. The sequence continues at coordinate 81,173 of NZ_NXLX01000002.1, read as the reverse complement.
TGGAATGTGTGGATGGTTTAGTTTTATGGCATTTCCTAAAACAGATTATTTGCCTAAGGGAAACCAAAACTTTGCTATTGCTTATTTGAGCATCCCTTCTGGTCTTTCGTTGCAAGAAAAGGAGCATATGGTTAAAATTTTAAAATCTAAATTTCAACCTTTTTTGATTACAAATCCTAATCATAGCGATCAGGATGAAGTTCCATTGATTAAAGATTTTTTTATTAGTGCTGGGGAAAATATCTATTTTTATCTTATAGCAAATAATCCATCTAGAATCAAAGAGCTTATGCGTTATGCTCAAGAAAGTATTGATTCTGTTCCCAATCTTAAGGGAGTAATTTTACAACAAGAGATTTTTAGTGGTGCTTCAAGCTCTAGTATTGATATCAATATAACTGGATCCAATCTTGATTCTCTAAGTGCAAGTGCGCAAAAAATTATAGATCTTATTAAAGAAAAATTGCCTAATGTGAGTATAAGAATCATTCCTTCTTTGGATGCTAATAATCATGAAATAAATCTCTATCCTGATGGTAATGCACTTGCATTAAATGGTTTAAATATGCAAAGTTTTGGGACAATTACAGAAGTAATGCTTAAGGGTAAAAATGTAGGAGATTTTAGAGAAGATGGGAAATTGCTAGATATGATTTTAGATTCTAAGCAAAATATCAAAGGGGAAAATCAAACTTCCCCAGAGGATATTTTATATTCTCAGATTTATACTCCTAATGGAGGGATTGTGCCAATAGGATCTCTTGCAACAATTAAGAATGAGTATGGGGTAGCAAGAATTAGGCATTTTGAACAAAAAAGGAATCTACTTTTAATTTTAAATACAAAAGATGACACCCCTATTGAAAAGATTTCTGAGATCTTGCAACAAGAAATTATCAAACCTCTTGCAAAAGAAGATAAAAATGATATTACGCTCTCTGGAAGCGCAGGAAAATTACAAAAGTTAAAAATAGAACTTTTAGATGGATTTATTTTGGCAATTGTTATTACATATTTAATCCTATGTGCGTTATATGGTAATTTTTTATATCCTCTTATTATTATTTTAACCGTTCCTCTTGCTACAACAGGGGGGCTTTTGGGCTTATATTTAGTGGATAAGTTTATTGCAAAACAAAATCTTGATATTCTGACAATGCTTGGTTTTATTATTTTGGTTGGCAGTGTGGTGAATAATGCTATTCTTATTGTTTATCAAACACTTATCAACCTTAAAGAATATCATCAAAAAACTAAAGAAGCTATTTTAAATGCCACTCAAAGCAGATTGGCACCTATTTATATGAGTATGTTTACTAGTGTGTTAGCACTTATTCCTCTTGTATTATTTGGTGGTGATGGAAGTGAGATTTATCGAGGACTTGGTGCTGTATTGATTGGTGGTATTATTTTTTCTACTATTATTACAATTTTAATTATTCCTGCATTACTAATGCTTAGCATAAGGAAAAATCATTGAAAAAATATTTTTTGATTCTATTTTTATTTTGTTTTGTTGATGCATTGGATATTACACAAGCTATTCATATTGCATTGCAACACAGTAGTGACATAAAAGAGCAAGAAATGCTAAAAAAACAAGGAGAATATTTAAATAAGGCAAATTATGCAAATCTAATGCCAAGCATTGATGCTGGATATACTCTAAGTTATAACATACCAAGCAATTCTAATCACTATATGCTCAATAGTCTTAATATCAAGTTTAATTACAATCTTTTTAATGGTCTAAAGGACTATTATGCGATTTTACAATCTAAGCAAAATATAAAAACCTTGCAATATAATTTAGAAAAAACTCAAGTAGATATTGCTCTAAAAACAAAAAGTGCTTATATAAGTATTTTGCAATCTCAAGCATTATTAAAAATTTTAGAAGAGAGAAAAAAGAATATAGAATTGCAAAAAAATAAAGCCCAGCAATTTGTAAGACAAGGAATCCGTGCAAAAAACGAATCTTTGAGTATGGAAATTTTACTTGCAAATACCATTTTGAGTATAAAAAATACAGAATTAAATCTCAAATATCAAAAAGAAATATTAAAACAGCTTTTAAAAGTAGAGATTGATTTTGAGAATCTAGAGGATATTCAAGTGGATATTCAAGAAGATTTTAACACACAAGAAATATTTCAAAACATTCTAAATCAAAATCCACAGTATTTAGCACTTATCTCTTCTTTAGATTCTGCAAAATTGCAAAACAAAAGTGATTTTGGAAGTTTTTTACCATCTCTTGATCTTAGTGGGACAAAATTTTGGTACATAGATGGTAATAATGTAATTTCAACAAGCTATGGTTTGCAGAGTCAAATACGCCTTAATGCAACTTGGAATCTTTTTAATGGGCTAAGAGATTCTAATAAGTATCAAGCATCAAAAATTTATACATTTTCTTTGCAAAATAAAATCGAGACATTTAAAAGAAATCTTTTATTAAGTCTTGAAGATTTGATAAAAAACCTAGCATTTGCAAAAGAGCAATATATGATCAATATAAATACTCTTGAGCAGGCAGAAGAAAATTATAAAATTGTAAATAACCGCTATGCACAAGGCATAGCTACTTACACAGAACTTATTGATGCAGAACTCTTGTTAAATAATGCACGCACAAATATTGCCCAAGCAAAATATGATTTTGCACTGCTAGTTGCTCAAATCCATTCTTTAGAAAATAGAATTTTTTAAAAAAGATAACTTATACAAAAACTTACAGATCTACCTGCTGCAGGCTGTCTTCCAATAGGGCTTGTGCCAATACCTCTAAAATAATATTTTTCATTAAAAAGATTATTGATAGAAAATGAGGCATCAATTTTTTGTTTTTGATATTTCCAAAGGGTTTTGCTAAATTGCATATTAAAGACAAAATAAGCAGGTAACATTCCTGCTTTCCCATTGCTATCTTCATCAATGGTATTTAGGATATCCGTATAGCTTTTTGTATAGTAAAACCCAGAAGCTCCAAGGGTGCCAATATTTGGAATCTTATAGGTTATATCAAAACTAAAATGATGTGGCGATACATAAGGTAAGAATTTGTGATAAATATCAACCCCATTGTTGATTGTATGATTACTTACTTTTGCGTCATTAAAGGCATAAGCAAAATGCAAGTTTAAATCTTTTAATATTTGAGCAAAAATTTCAAATTCTACACCTTGTGATAGTGCAGAGATTCCACTATCAGTGCTAAATTTTCCTATTCTATAATCATCTGCAAAAATTGCAAAATAATTTAAACCTACGCTTAAGTAATTTTTCCATAGATATCTGCTTCCAAGCTCCATATTTTGAAAAGTGGTAATGCTATCAAAATTAGTTCCTGTGATATCCCCCATTTGAGGTGGTAGGAAACTTTTTTGATAATTGGTATAAAGAATTACAGAGTTAATCGGAGTATAGGTTATGCTTATTGCTGGATTAAATTTGTTGGCATAGCGATGTTTGATTGTATCTGTTTGCGTATAATCCAAAAATTCATAACGCAATCCAGGATTGATGCTGAGTTTATCCCATAACTTTATTTCATCTCCAATATAAAAGGCAAGAAAATTATTGTGATAGAGGCTTGTTGGATTTTTGGTGATTGTTTGTGTGGCTAGTGCAGTGGTATAAGAAAAAGAAGAAATATCTTCTCTTAAATATCTCATTCCAATAAGAATATTTTGAGTTAAAATGGAGTTTATTTTGTTAAATAGGTTGGTTTTTACTTCAAGATTATTAACAAGAAAATTTCTAATATTGTCTGTAATTTTAGTTGGCTTCTTGCTAAAATCTACACTATTATACAAATCATCAATCCTAAAATCTCTGGTTACATCATGGAGATAATATTTTGTTTCAAAACTACCATTAAATCTTTCGTTATTTCCAAAATATGCAAGATAGCTTAGTCCTAAGCGTTTTGCAGATCCACTAGCTAGATTATAAGGTCTGAGATTCGCAAAGCGATTGGTGTTGTAGGCTGTTATTGAAAGGCTTCCGGCATCATTTGCTAAATAATCATAGTATTGTAAGAATCCTTTTATTTTATGATTCTCATTGATTTTATAAAGTGTATCTAAAGTAAAATTTTTTACATTGCTTTTGCTATTTTCTCTAAAACTTTCTCCTCCTATAATATTTGCTTGCATTTGAATGCCAAAGGAGTTGTTGATCATACCCCCGCTTCTAAGATAGGTATCATAAAGCATATTATTTCTTACATTTGTAGTATTTTGTGTATCTTTTTCCCAAAAAGTAATGCGTTGCGTGATTTGATTTTCCCATTCTTTTGGTATTTCTTTACTAATAAAATTTAATACTCCACTAAAAGTATTAGGGCCATATTGAACACTCATGCCACCTCTAATAATATCAATATGATCTATCATCTGAAAGGTTGCAGGAAAAAGTGCTAATTCTATATTAGAATAGGGTGCTCCATATACATTAAATCCATCAAGTAGTATCATTCCTGTATTGCTATGACCATTGCCAGCACCCCCAAACCCTCTAAATTGGAGTTTTGGTAATATGCCAATACCCGAATAATCTCTTATCTGCACACTCGGAGTGCTCTGCAATGCTGCATCAAGAGTGTTTTTACCAGTTTTGCTTAATTGTTGATTTGAAATGATAGATCTACTTCCTGCATAATTTTTTATATCTTCACTTTGCCAGTTTGTAGATTCTTTTATTTCCTTGTCTTGAGTAAAAATGTTTTCTAAAATAAGTTCATTTTCAGCAAAAAGACAACCCATAAGAGCTTGGTAAATGCATATGTTTCTCAGTATTTTTATATTCATAATTTACTCCTTATAAAAAATAATAACAATTATCATTATAATACTTTTTATAACTTTTTAACAATTTATTTACAAAAAATTAACAATTTAAAAATTTATCTTTAAAAAATGATTTTGTTAAAATACCATCAAAAGAAGTTGGGGAAAGAATGCCTTTATCTAATCTAAATTTTGAACAAAGTCAAGCTGCCAAAGCTCCATTTGGACACAATCTTATCATCGCTTCTGCTGGGACAGGAAAAACTTCCACGATTGTTGGTAGGATTGCTTTTTTGTTTGAAAACAATATTGAGCCAGAAGAAATATTGCTCCTTACCTTTACCAATAAGGCTGCAGAAGAAATGATTGCAAGAGTTGCAAAAAAATTTGGAGAAAAAAAGGCAAAAAGCATTCAGGCTGGGACATTTCACGCTAATGCATATAAATACCTTAAAGAAAAAAATAATATTATTTTAAAGCAACCAAGAGAATTAAAGATACTTTTTAAAAGCATTGTTGAAAAGAGAGTATTTTCTAGCAAGGATAATACACAACCTTATTCCGCACAATATCTTTATGATATTTATTCTTTGTTTTTGAATGCTTCAAAAAATCAAAATTTTGAGCAATGGCTTGAGACAAAAAATCCCGATCAACTACAATTTCTAATGATATATGAGGGAATTTTTGATGAATTTGATGCCTTAAAAAAAAGTTTTAATTACGCAGATTATAATGATTTATTATTGCTTTACAAAGAAGCAATGCAAAATAATCCTATTGCCTATAAGGAAGTTTTGTGTGATGAATATCAAGATACAAATCCCTTGCAAGATTCTATACTTGATGCACTAAATCCACAAAGCCTTTTTTGCGTAGGGGATTATGATCAAAGTATTTATGCTTTTAATGGTGCAGATATTAGTATCATTGCAAATTTTACTCAAAAATATCAAGACGCTAGAGTTTTTACTCTAAGTAAAAATTATCGTTCTAGTGAGTATATTTTAGATCTTGCTAATCGTGTCATACAAAAAAATGAGAGAATCTATCCAAAAAAACTAGAAGTTATTAAAACAGGGGATTTTACTCCTCCAAAACTTTTGATTTATGATGAGCTTTTTTTGCAATATCAAGAAATTGCAAAAAGGATTGCTACAGGAAATCCCAATCTTGAAGAAGTGGCAATTATTTTTAGAAACAATGCTTCTGCTGATGGGTGTGAAGCAAGTTTAAGGGAGCTTGGCATACCATCAAAGCGTAAAGGTGGGTTAAGTTTTTTTGATGCAAAAGAAGTGGCTTTAATGCTTGATATCTGCTCACTTTTATTTAATAGTAAAGATATGATGGCATTTATTCATATTCTTAGCTATGGTTCTATGATTGGAAATTCTGTGGCAAAAGATATCTGTGAGGCATTTTTGATTCTAGGGGATGGAAATATTAAAGATGGAATCTTAAGACCAAATGACAAAAAAGCCTACCATACAAAAACAAAAAATACGCAATTAGGGCTTTTTGATGATTTTTTACAACTTGAAAAAGTAGAGAGGTTTAATGCACATTTAACAAGTGATTTTGCCTCACACCCTATACTTTCACATCCAAAGTTCAATAAAGAAAGCGCATTGTTTTTACAAGATTTTTATCATCTTTTTAAAGAACTTCATCAAGAAAGGGATCCTAAAATTTTAATTCATCAAATCTCTCAAAGTCCTTTTTATCAAAATATCAAAGAGGTTTTTGCTAAAGAAAGAGCCAAAAATAAAGATGGTAGTTTTGATTTAAAAAGGAAAGATGAGGCAATGGAAAAGATTGATAGAAAGATTTTATTGCTTCATAATCTTGCTAAGCAATATGATCATATAGGAAAATTTCTTAATGCAATGATTTTGGGTTCCTCTGAAGCAACGCAAGGCAGCGGTGTAAATCTCCTCTCTATACATGCCTCTAAGGGATTGGAATTTAAGGAAGTTTATGTTATTGATCTTATGGATGGAAGATTCCCAAATACAAAGCTAATGCAAAAAGGTGGGAGTCTTGAAGAGGAGAGAAGACTTTTTTATGTAGCAGTAACTCGTGCTAAAGAAAAACTTTTTTTATCTTATGCCAAAAAAGATGCTCTTAAAAATATAGAATATGCTCCCTCTATTTTCTTATATGAAGCCGGAATGATACTTGCTTAAACTTACTTAAAATATGATAAAATGAAATATTATATGTATGTAAGTGTGCGATGGGTAAAAGACAATTAAGTTTTATTTTTAATGTTAAACATTCGTTTGTGGCATTATCTATAGCAGGATTACTCTGTCCAGTGTCAAGCTTTGGACAACAGGAAAGTATCACTAATGATAATGATGCGGATAAAAAGCAGACAATAGGAACGGCTACTGGCGGAGAAACTTTGAGTGGCTCTATCAAAACAAGTGGTAATAATAGTAATACTACTGTAGATTTTAGAGGCAACTCTAGTATGCAAAATGGACAAATCTCAGCTACTACTACAAATGGCACAGGAACCAATACAGGTGCTACAAATACTATAACACTTCAAGAAAACTCTGTCTTAAACCTCACAGCTAGCACCAATGGAAATGCTCAAACAGACCCTGCTTACTCTATCCTTGCAAGTGGTGTGAATGCTAAAAATACTATCAGTGATATCACAACAGGAACTGCCACAGGAAGTATAAAAGGTGTTATTTTTGCGCAAAAAGAAGGGGTAAATATTATCAATAATCTCAGAAATACTGCTATTTCTGGAGCTATCATTGCAGATGGCAAAGGTAGTCAAAATACTCTAAGTTTTGATAGGGGCACTACGCTTTCAGGCTATATTGCAGCTCTTAATAAAGGGATAAATATTATTACTCTTAATAATGGTGCAAAGCTAAGTATCACCACTAGTGTAGAACAAACAGAAGGAGCAAGTATCCTTGCAGATAGCGAAGGTTCTAGTAATACTATCAAAGGCACTACAGAGGAAAAAAATACTATCCAAAAAAATGTAGTAGCAAAAGATAAAGGTAGCAATACCATAGATTTAAAAAATCTTGAAGTTAGTGGAGACATCAAAGCAGTCAATGGTGGAAGTAACACTGTTACAATAGAGCAGGGATTTTTGACAAATATCACTACAACAGGGGCGGATTCTACAAATACTATCAATTTAAATGGCACTGCAAGTATCAAGGGATATATCTCCAATCTTGAAACCAATGGTGCCAATGGAACTAATACTATTATCCTTAATCAGGAATCAACTTTAAATCTTACAAAAGGAAGCAATACAGATTCTGCTGCTATATTTAGCTCCAATGGTAGCAATACTATCAGTGGCAATAGCACAGGAAATCACAAAATCACTGGAAATATCTCTGCAAAAAACAATGGAAAAAATACCATCACTTTAGAAAAACTCACAATGACAGGAGATGTCACCACAGATAGTGGTAATAATACTATCACTCTTGGTAAATTTGGTTCTACTGATAAAAGCACTATTACTGGAAATATTGAAGCAAAAAATGGAGGAAAAAATATTCTTGATTTTACAAATGTCACCATTACGGGAAGCATTATTGCTTCTGGGACAAATGGTAAAAATAGCGAGAATATAGTTACTTTAAAAGATAGCTCTGTAGGTGGCAATATCACTGCGGAATCTCAAGGAAAAAACACTTTGGTTTTGGGTAACGGAGGGACTAAAGCTGATATAACAGGCTATATCAAAGCTCAAGCCAATGGAAGCAATAGTATAGAGTTTAATAATGGAAATGTAGAAGGGGGGATTTTTGCTGAAGGAGCAAATGCTAGCAATACTATCACATTAGGCAATAAAACCTTTACAGGGATAATTAAATCTAATATTACGGCCACTAATGGCGGAAAAAATACTATTGATATACAATCTGTGGAGATGACAGGGAGTATTAGTGCAGAAAAAAATGGTCAGAATGAAATTACCGATAACAATCCATTTGACAAACAATCTACCATCACAGGCAGCATTGCTGCAAAAGATAATGGCACCAATACTATCATGCTAAAAAATATTGCAATTACTCAAGGCATCACTGCTGGTGGAACTGGTGCCAAAAATACCATTACACTAGGTGGTAAAGAAAATGGTATCATAACCACAAATATCATCGCCAATGCACAAGGAACAAATGATATTACCTTTACTAATCACACTTCATTGATTGGTAATATCACTGCAGAAAAAAATGGTAATAATACTATAAAAGAAAAAAATGATTCGGCAACTAGAACTCTTGTTACAGGTTCTATTATCGCAGATGGTGGAAAAAATACTGTTGATTTAGCAAATACTACTATCACGCAAGGTATCTTGGCACAAAATGCTGGAACAAACACCATCACCATTAAAACAACTGATACTACAAAATCCCTTATTAGCAATATCACTGCTCAAAGTGGTGGGACAAATACCATCACGATGGGAGAAAATACTACAAGTTCTGGAATCTTAGAAGGTTCGCTAAGTGCTAGTGACAATGGATCTAAGAATGAAGTGACAATGAATAATAACTCTATTTTAAGAAATGGTTCTATCACTGCAAATGCTTCAAATAATACAGGAGCTGAAACATCCACAAATACCCTAACGCTAAATAATACTTCTTCCATAGCACTTCAAAGCGATGCCTATGCAATCTATGCAACTGGAGTTAATGCAAGTAATTCCATCACAGGAGGCACTACGGGTAACAATAGTATTCAAGGTGATATTGTCGCTGATAGCGGTAGCAATCATCAAGATACAAAAACAGGTGCAAAAAATACTATCACTTTGAATAATCTAACTATTACGGGTGAAATTAGTGCTTATAATGCTGGAAATAATAAACTTGATCTTAAAACAGCCGATATCACAGGGAATTTCCAAGCGCAAAGTCATGGGGAAAATACTGTAGATTTTCAAAATAATGCTCAAGCTAGTGTATCAGGAAGTTTTATAGCTAGAGATGCTGGTAGAAATGTTTTAACTCTTAATAATGGTGCAAATGTAAGTATAGCTTCTAATAATAATACTAATGCGTTTCAAGCTGTTGGAACAGATGCTACAAATACTTTTAAAGAGATTAATACTACAACAAATACTAGTGGCTCTATCACTGGAAATATCTATGCAGAAAATAAAGGTAAAAATGAGATACAAGTCCAAGCATTGCAAATCACTGGAGATGTTATTTCATATGATGGCACCAATACTATCACACTTGGCTCTACAAATACTAGTGGTATTACTGGAAATATTCTAGCGGATAGTAGCAATGCTCAAGGTGCAGCAGATTCTATAAATACTATTAATCTTAATAATAATGCGAATATTTCTGGATATATCGCCTCACAAGGCACAAATACAGAAAAAAAAGCAACCAATGCAATAACTCTAAATAATAATGCTATTTTGCAGCTAGCAGGAGGTAGAATTACTGATAGTAATGGGGATCAGATTGGCACAGGAAATGATGCTATTTTTTCAGAAACACTTCAAGCTTACAATAAAATCAAAGATGAATCTAGTGGCAATACTCAAAGCACTATCAATGGAAACATCTATGCCAAAGATAGCACGCAAGATGCAAGTCAAAAAGGTGGAAATAATATCACTTTAAAAAATGTGGCTATTAGTGGGGATATCTTCGCAGATACTAGTGGAGTCAATGTTCTTACCTTAGGAGCAACAGGAAAAAATAGCACGATAAGCGGAAATATTTTTGCAAATGATAAAGGAAGAAATAAACTAACACTTACTAATACGAATATTGATAGTAATTCTGGATATATCAAAGCATCTGCAGGCAATGCTAGTTCTAGAGAGACAAGTAATACTATTATACTAAATGAAACAAGTTCAATAACCAATACTTATATAGAGGCTTCTCAGGAATCTCAAACACAAAATAATACAATTTCTGAAACTAAAAACATCATTACACTTAATAATACTTCTTCTATAAGTCTTGTAGGAGATGCTAAAAATAATGCAATTACTGCAAGTGGGTATAATACAAGCAATTCTATCACCTGTTCATCTACTGCTACAAATCAAATATCTGGTAATATTCTTGCAAATCAAATGGGTCAAAATACTATCAATATCACAACCCTAAAAATCAATGAAAATACAACAGGAAATATTACCGCTAGCTCTAATCAAGACAATACAATAGAAACAAGCAATACCATCACTCTTGGCAATAATTCTACTATACACAATACCTTTATATTAGCAAAGCAAGAAGCAAGGACAGGAACCAACATCAGCAATACAATCAATACTATTACTCTTAGTGGCAATGCTTCTATAAATCTTATTAGCAATAATGATTCAAATGCTATTTTAGCAGATGGTGTGAGTGCAAAAAATACTATCACAGATAATGGCACAGGCACACATACTATCATTGGTAATATCAAAGGTGATTATGATGGTAAAAACACCATTACCTTAAAACATATTTCTATGACTGGAGATATTATTGCTGATAACTCTGGTGGTAATACAATTACTTTTGGAAATAATGGCACGGATAATAGTTTTTATGGCAATATTAGTGCTCTTACAAAGTTTAGCTCTAGCGTAAATACAATTAACTTTAGTGGTGCAAAAATCGGTGGTGAAGAAATTAAATATATTTTGGCTGATAGCAATAGTGATAATGGCGGTAAAAATACCATTACACTCAACAATACTTCTAGTATCAGTAATATGTATATTATCGCTCAAGGAGGAGGTTCTACTAATACAATAAATTTTTCAGACACTAACTCAAGTCTTTCTCTTGTAGCAGATTTGCAAACAGGATTTGCTATCCATGCTACTGGAAATAATGCGAAAAATATCATTGCAAATGGAGCCAATGCTACAAATCAAGCTAATCATATCATCAATGGAATCTTACAAGCAGACAATAGTGGTAGCAATAATATTTCACTCTATCAACTTACAATGAATGGCGATATTATTGCTCAAAGTTCTGGTAGCAATACTCTAAACTTTGGAAATACAAATAATGGAAAAACTTCAACATTCACGGGAAATATTAATGCCCAAGATGGTAAAAATACTCTTAATGCCACTAATGCCACACTTAGCGGAAACCTGCAAGCACTAGCTTCAAGTGAGGCTAGCAATACTATTACTATCAATGGAGCTTCTAACTTTAACTCTGGTAGTATTGTAGCAAGAACTCAGAATAATGGAGAGATGAGAGAGGGGGAAGTATCTGATGGTGCAGATGATGGTAATAATAATGAAGGGGGAGGTGAGGTAACTCCACCTGTTGTAACACCATTGTCCACAGCAGTCAATACTATTACTTTAAATGGCACTTCTTCTCTTACTCTGCAATCTCAAGATAATATTATTATTCTAGCAGATGGCAAAGGTGCTTCAAACACTATAGATGATAAAACAACAAATGCTCAAAAAAGCAATATTATTGGGAATATCCTTGCAAGATCTGGCCAAAACACTATTACTCTAAAGCATGTTTCTATGCAAGGAGATATTCTTGCAAACGAGGAAGGCAAAAATACTATTAGCTTTGGAGAAAATCAAAATGGCAATAGTCTCAAAGGTAATATTGTTGCAAATAATGCGACTAATGTGGTAACCCTAAAGAGTGCAGATATGACTGGTTCTATCCAAGCTTTGGTAGATAGTTCTACAAATACTTTAACCCTTGCTTCCAGCACACTAAATGATGGCTATATGGTGGCAATTTCAAATGAAAAAGCCGCTAGCAATACTTTGAGTATAGATGTTGATTCTACAATGAAACTTAAGGGAGCACAGATTATCAATGCTGATGGTCAAAAAGTAGGTTCTGGGAATGATGCAATTTTCACACAAGGAGCTCAATCTATCAACAAAATTGAGGATAAATCCTCAAATCAACATACGATAAATGGAAATATCACTGCTGATAGTGGTGGAAAAAACAATTACACTTTTAACAAAATTCAAATCACTGGTTCTATTAGATCTACAAATACTGATGCGAGTAATACCATAGGAATTAAAGATAGTTCATCTATCGCAAATGGCGTTATCCTTGCTCAAGGAAGTGGCGTATCAAATGCTTTAACTTTTTCTGATAGCTCTACTTTAACAAATTCTTATCTACAAGCAATTGTTGAAAATAACACAATCGCTCCTCAAGAAGAAACAGATACCCCTGCTACCCAAAACACTAATGCGACAAATGCTCTAACTTTTGAAGGCACTTCAACCTTTAATCTTGCAAGTGATTCTAATGGAATTAGTATCTTTGCAAATGGAGATGGAGCTAGCAATACAATCTCTGGGAATAAAGGAAGTGTTAATGGCAATATTATTGCTAAAGATGGTGGTGTCAATACACTAGATAAGGTTAGCAATCTTAGTATTACAGCTACCCTTATTGGAGCGAGTGAAAATAGTGCTAAAAATACTATCAAAATTACAAATAATGGCACAAATATCACTGCAAATGCCCTTAAAGTTACTGCTGGAGTGGATGGTATAGCAATTCTTGCAGATAATGGTAACAATACTATTGATATTACTCAAGGTGGTCATTCTATCACAGGCAATATTGTTGCAAATAATGGAGGAAGCAATATTTTAACTTATAATAATGATAGTATAAATAATACTACTCCTAATGCCACTCCACAAAATAATCAAATGCTAATTACAGGCAATATCATTGCAAATAATCCAGATAGTAAAAATACCCTTACTCTTCAGGGTTATTCAAGTATTAAAGCCAGTATGATACAGGCTACTGATGGTGGTCAAAATACTATCTCTATTAAAGAAAATTCACAAAATACTGTTTTTGGTAGTATTAGTATCAAAAATGCCAATCAAGATGCTTTGATTGCAAGTGGATTTGATAGTAAAAATACTCTTTATAGTAAAAGCAATACTGCAAATGTGATTGAAGGAAATATTATTGCAAGTAATGGAGGTAGTAATATTGTAGAACAGATTGATTTATTAAATTTGACTGATGGATATATATCAGCAAATGGAGATTTATCTACAAACAGCATCGTTCTTTCTGATTTTTCGACTATGGCTCTTATTGCAAATAATGATAAAAATGCCATTTATGCTAATAAAAATGATGCGATTAATAAAATCACAGATAATGGAAAATCCTACAAAAATAGCACAATTACAGGAAATATCACATCAGACAATGGTGGAAAAAATGAAATTAGTCTCATTGGATTAGATATTACAGGTAATTTAAGTGCTAATAATAGTGGAAGCAATACTATTTCTATTGGAGGGACACTTAAAACTATTCAAAATGGAAATAACACACCTATAAAAGCAGGTTTTACTGGTGCTATTTTTGCAAATGGAGCAGATTCTAAAAACTCTATTACTTTTAATAAAGATGCAGAGGCATTGATTACGAAAGATGAGAGTGGTAATAATGCAATCTTAGCCAATGGAGATGGTGCAAGCAATATAATCAAAGATAGTAGCAGTGGAAAGATTTTGAAAATCTCTGGTGATATTACTGCAAAAAATGCTGGTAAAAATACTATTGAATTTGATAAAGCTTCCATGAGTGGCAATGTTATCGCTCAAAGTGGTGGTAGTAATGCCATAAATCTTACAAAAGGTAATATAACAGAAACCCAAAGCATTATTTCCCAAGGAGGCAATTCTCTTAATGCATTAAATTACAATGATTTTAGCTTTACTAATCTGATAGAGCAAAAGGATCACTTTTTTATAAGTGCTAAGGATGGTGCAGAAAACAGACTTTTTCTTACACTTGCACAAAATGGACAGAATACTACTGACACATTAAAGCTTAGTGTTGAAACTACCAATCAAGCCATCAATAAAATCATAGCTCAGCAAGTGGGTGCAGCACAAGCAAATATATCTTATAATGGAGGTAACACAACAGTTGTATTTGCACAAAGTAAGAGTAGCGGTTCTGATATAGGGCAAGATATCAATGCTTCTGCTTATAGTGATGGAATTATGCTTACACTTAATGCAAATAAGGCAAATGATATTTTTAAAGACTTTAGAACCATAGATAGACTCTTTTCAAATTTTACGCGTGTATTTATGCAAGATAAGGAAAATTATTCAATAGCTGGTAGCTATGTGGGGGATATAAATTTTTTAAAACTAAGTCAAGGTGCAACAGGTGCTAATGAAATTAATTTAAAACTTGAAGAAAATGCTAGTCTTATAGCATCGTTATATTCAAATGGAAATGGAAAACTGAATTTAGAAATCACTCAAGGTTCAAAATGGATGATTATTCCAACAGATAGCTCTGGCGTAAGCATTAATAATTTAAAATCTTCCAATATGATTCTAAGTGAAGATGAAATGCAAAAAGATACTTTAGTGCAACAAAATACTATTATTGACCTTGCAACAAGTGGTTATGCAACAAAGTATGGCATTGATAAAAGTAGTCACACAACTCTATCAATTGCACAGGCTTCAAATTTAGATAATGTAATTTTTAGAGTTTATGCAGATACAACAAATAAACAGAGTGATATCATCAAAGTAAATGGTGTGGATTCTAGTTCTGAAACTAAAAGTGCTTTTTTACAAGCTTATTATACAGCAGAGAGTTTGCAGAATGCTGTAAATTATATTTATCAAGATGATGAAAATCTTAGTGTTAATAATACTCTTGTAGCGACTGTTGGTAGTGGTGCAAAAGATAAATTTGCATTTGATATTTCAAAACCAACCACCGTAGAGCAAGGATATCTACTTGTGACAACAGAATTTATCAAAAAAACAGAGGATAAGTCTCCTATTACCAAAACCTCTCAATCAGCTAATCAAGTAGATAATTATTACATTAAAGGTTATAGTGCTAAGATTAATCCAGAGCAATCAAAAAATTCTTATAGTATGTTATCTGTTAATTATTTGGTATTTTTAGCAAATACAAATAATATTAATAAAAGATTAGGTGAGGTGCGAGATGAGGCCTATAATCATGGTTTATGGGCAAGAACTTATCTTGGACAAATCACTCAAAATCAAGGTATTGAAGTAACTAATAACTATATAAGCACACAGACAGGATATGATTTTGGTCTAGCAATCAATGGCGGAATGCAATATATTGGTTTTGCATTTGGTTATAGTGCTAATGAGCTTCTATCTAGCGCATGGAAAATGCATTCTCAGCTTTTAAGTGGGGCTTTATATTATTCTTTTGTAAAAGATTCTGGACTATATACAGACACTATAATTAAATATGATTATATTGATACAAAACCACAAGTTCAAGACTTAAGTAAAAATATGCAAAGTACAGCAATATCACTCACTCAAGAGATTGGATATCGTGCGTATTTTGATAGTCAAAATCGTTTTTTCTTTGAAGCTCAAAGTGAATTTATTGGTGCTTATATGAGTGGTTCTGATGTATTGCAGCAATATTCAGACAAGATTGAAGCACAATTACATGTAAAAACAGATACTTCTTATATTTTTAGAGGCAGAGCTGGTGGTATTTTTGGCTATAGACTAAAAACATCTAAAAATCAAACAGATTTTAGAATAGGGACTTCTTATATTGCAGATTATAATACGGCGACTATTAATCTTGAAGTAGAAAAAATTGCTACAGATTCTAAGAGTATTGGTTTTAATCAAATGCTTATTGCAAATTTTGGAATCAATTCTTATTTAACAAAAAATTTAAGATTATATCTTGAAGGGGAAATGGGATTTATAGGAAAAACTATCAATCAAAACTATGCAGCAAATCTGGGTTTAAGATATAGTTTTGGAACTATGAAGCGTGAGGCAACTTTCGGCTCTCAAGCACAGACACAGGATAATATAGAAAGTGATTTTAAGACATTAAATATTGAAGTATCAAATATTAAGTGTAATGGATGTAATCCAGAAAGTGGTTTTTATCTTGAAGTTATTGAACTCCCAAGAGCAAATGCTGGATTAAATAATTATCTTAATCGTTATAATTATAGAATACATACCCAAGAGGATGGAAAGGCGATTTATTTTATAGGTCCATTTAAGAATATTTCTGAAGCAAAATCAAAACAGGAAGAAATTAATAAAGTTAAAGCAAGTCTTATTAAAAGTCCTAATGCAAATGCAGAAATCTATAAAATTAATAATAAGGCTAAAAAATAAAAGTTGGTTGCTTGAGTGAAAAATAATATTGCATTATTTTATATGATTACAAAGACTTTTATTGCCACATCTGTTGCTATTATTTTTTATCCACAAATATCAAGTGCTGCAGATCCCATAAACAATACCTCTGAAAAAGATAAACAAGTTATTATTGGAGATTCTCAAAATCCTAATGATAGTATCAATGGTAATATTCATACAAGTGGGAGCGGAAATTCTACTACTGTAAGCTTTACTAATAATACTTTTATGCAAAATGGCGGTATTAGTGTTGCTAATTCTGGAAAAAATACCATCAATCTACGGAACAATAGTTTTTTAAATATTTCTGGTATTTCTGCTAATAATGGAACAAATACGATTACTGATTTTAGAAATACCAATGCTCCAAGAAGCATTATAACTGGAAATATTGATGCTAATAGTGGTGGAAAAAACACTCTCAACAGTCTAAAAAACTTTGATTTGAAGGGAAGTGTAGTTGCTCAAGGAAATAGTAGTGCAAATACTATTACTCTTCAAGAAAATTCAAATATTTTAGGCTATATTGCTAGTGAAAATAGTGGAACAAATAGTATTACATTAAATGGTAATGCAAGGCTTGAAACTACAATCACCACAACGGATTCTTCAAGTATTTTAGCAAGTGGAAGTAATTCATCTAATACTATCACCGGAAATACATCTGATGCTGGAAATATTAGTGGAGGAATCATCGCTAAAGATAGTGGAAGCAATACTATTACTTTAAGCTCTTTAATTGTTGGGGGAGATACTAAAGCTAGTAATGGTGGGAAAAATACAATAACTTTAAGCAATGGTGGAAAACTTGTAAGTATTATTGCTGAAGGAAGCAATGGAGTTACTTCTTCAAATATTATTATATTAGGTGGTAATGCTTCTGTCACAGGATTTATTTCTAGTAGTACTGGTGGAACAAATAGTATTACATTAAATGGTAATGCTACCTTAAATCTTACAAATCAAGGAACAAATACTAATACTGCAATTTATACTTCAAGTTCTAATACAATTAGTGGTGATAGTACTGGAAATCACAAAATTCTTGGGGATATTATTGCAAGTTCTGGAACAAACGCCATCACTTTAAAAAATCTCACTTTGAATGGCAATATAGAAGCTTCAAGTAGCGCTACAAATACCATCACTCTTGATTCTTTGGATATTGCTGGGAATATTATCTCTTCTACAAATAGTAGCAATGATATCACATTAAAATCTCTTAATATGACAGGCAATATCACTGCAGATGGTGCCAATAATACGATAAAAATTAGTGAAGATACAAGCTCTCAAACAAGTTCCATTAAAGGGGATATAACCGCACAAAATACATCTTCAAAAAATATTTTAGAATTTTATCTAACACAAATTGCAGGCAATATTACCGCAACTTCAAGTGGTAATAATGATATCAAGCTTTATGGAGGAGGGGTTAGTGGCAAGATGCTTGCAACAGTTTCTGGGGCAAATGCTATAGAACTTGGTAATGATACAAAACAAACTGCTATTACCGGTAGTATAGAATCTGATAGTAGTGGTTCTAATACAATCACTCTAAAAAATGCAACAATCTCTCAAGGAATTATCGCAAATGATAATGGAGAAAATACTATTACGATTACAAGCACAGAAGATTCAAATTCTTCAAGTGATATTATCGCAAATGCTAGTGGAAAAAATACCATTACCTTTGAAGGTTCTGCTTTAAAAGGCAATATTTTGGCTAATGCTGGTGGTAATAATACTATCAGCGATAATACAAGTGCTTCTAAACTTATAGGATCTCTTATTGCAGATTCTGGAAATAATGAATTAACAGCTTCTAACCTAGAGATTACTCAAAAAATTCTTGCACAAAATAATGGAAGAAATGAGATTAAAGCAATCAACACCCTGCTTAAAAGCAATAGCATTGAGGCACAGAATGGAAACAATACTATCAATGCAACAGGTGGAGTGCTAGAAAGCACTCTTATCCAAGCCAAGGGTGATGGTTCTAGCAGTAATGCTATTACACTGGAAAACTCAAGTATAATCAAAATAAATAGCACAAACATTGCAATTCTTGCAAGTGATAATACTAACTCTAAAAATACCATCACAGATAATACTGCTGGAGGGACTGATAATGAAATTACTGGAGATATTAATGCTTTAGATAATGGGGTCAATGAAATTACTCTCAAAAAAATTACAATGAATGGAGATATTTTTGCCAAAAATCATGGACGAAATACTGTCAATTTTGGCAATACTGCCCTAAGTAATATGAATGGCAATATTATTGCCGATACAGCTACTAATACACTTATTTTTAATAATTTAAATTTTATAGGTTCTATACAGGCTTTGAGTGATAGCTCTACCAATACGCTTAATTTTACAACAGGTTCTTTTGAGGGGTATTTAGTAGCTATTGGTGATAGTGCAGAATCTAAAAATAATTTAACACTAGATGGTGTAACTGTATATCTTAAGGGAACGCAGATTAAGAATAAGGACAATCAAGATATTGGAACAGGCAAAGATGCTATTTATACCCAAGGAGAAAATGCAAAAAATATCATTAGTGACAAAACTAGCAATTCTTGGAAAATTGAAGGCAATATTACAAGCTTTAATGGTGGAAAAAATACTTATGATTTTCAAAATAAACTAGAGATGACAGGCTCTCTTTCAGCCTCTCTTAATAATGCTTCAAATGATATTACACTTAATGCTAATTCTTTTATCAAAGATGGTTATATTAAAGCTCAAGGTGATGAAGTCTCTAATAAAGTCACGGCAAAATCTAATGCAAAATTAGAAAACTTATATCTTGAAGTAATTGCTCAAAATACAACGTCGCAAAATGAAATTATTTTAAATGACACCTCAACAATGACGCTTATCGCAAATCAGGAAACACAAAATGCCATCTTTGCCAAAAATGCTCAAGCAAGTAATACTATCTCTGGAGACAGTGCTTCTGCAAATATTATTACTGGAAATATACTAGCACAATCTGGCACCAATACAATCACTTTAAAAACACTAGATATTACTGGAGACATACTTACAGAAAATGAAGGAGCAAACACAATCAATATTCAAAATAGCGCAAATTCATCTAAAAGTAATCAAATTATCGGAGACATTAAGGCAACTACAGGTAGTAATATCTTAAATATTACCCAAACCACACTTACTTCAAAAACTATTATTGCAGATGGAAAAATGTCAAATAATAATATTAACTTTGCTCAAAACTCAAGCTTTTCTATCACAAATTCTGATTCTACTTATGCTTTATTTGCCAACAAGGAAGGGGCAAAAAATCTTATTACTCAAACATTAGATGCAAGCAGTCCCTCTAGTGGAAATACAACAGGCACAATATCTGGAAATATTATCGCACAAGATAGCGGAAGTAATACAATTTCTAAAATAAAAACCCTGGAAATTCAAAATGGATATATCAAGGCAGATGGTAGAGATTCTAAAAATGATATACAACTTGATAATCTTACCTTGCAACTTATTGCTTCAAATACTAATGATGCGATACTAGCAAATGGTAATGGGTCAAGCAATACTTTAATTGAGCAATCAAATAGTTCAATAAAAAATAGCACCATTACTGGTAATATTCAATCTAATAATGGTGGAAAAAATATCATCACTCTAAGTAATCTAACATTATCTGGAAATATTATTGCAAATAAATCAGGATTTAACACAATAGTCCTTGGTGATGAAAATACCTCTAATCAAAATTCTTCTATATTAGGAAGTATCTTTGCTAATGAAGTAGCTTCAAAAAATACTATTACTCTTAATGCATTAACTCAAATTACACTAGAAAAAAGCACTCAAGGGGATAATGCATTATTAGCCAGTGGAGAAAACGCTAAAAATACTCTTAGTGGAAAAAGTGCAGATACCTCTAGTATTAATGCTGATATTTCGGCTATACAGGGTGGTGAGAATAGTCTAACACTTGATTCTATGAGTATTGCTGGTAATATACTTGCATTAGATGCTGGAAAAAATACATTTAAATTTCAAAAATCTTCAAATATTAGTTTTGGAAAAATGGAAGCAAATGGAACTAGTGCAATCAATACTCTTACTTCAGAAGCCGTAAGTGCATTAAGTGGTTTATTATTGGCTAGCAATGGTGGAGAGAATAATGTTAGAGTGACATTAAAAAATTTTGTGACTAAGCCACTTGTAGATATTACTACAGAAACATCTAGTAAAAATATTCTCGTCATACAAGGGACTTCAAGTGCTCAAAGTCAGATTAATTATTATGGAGGCAATACGAGTATTATTTTTTCTGAAAGTAGTGATGTGACAAATGATGCAGATACAACTATTGATAGCAATGATTATAAAAATGGCATTATGCTTACTTTGGATTCCACTAAGGCTAATGCAATTTTGAAGGATTTTAGGGATATTTCATATCTTAAAAATAATCAGACTGTTGTTACTATGGAAAATAAAAATAATCTACTGATATCTGGAATCTACATTGGGAAAATAGATTTTTTGCAGACTGCAAACTTAAATCCATCTGTGAATGCAAAAACACAAGATTCTATTATCATAACATTGCAAAAAAATTCTGCGCTCATCTCTCGCATCAATACCAATGGTAATGGAAATATTAACTTAAATCTTGAGCAAGGTTCCAAATGGATCGTAACCCCAAATAATGCTTCAAGAATACAGGTAGATTCTGTAAGTGCAAGCTCTTCTATTGGTATTGATATCAATGAAGCCTCTCTTAGTACTCTTGCACAAAGTAATACTATTATTGATATTGCAACGGGTGGATATGCTTCAAAATATGCAATTAGTAAGGATAATTTTACAAATCTTGTTATTGCTAATGCATCAAAACTTGATGGCGTTATTTTTAGATTCTATGCAGATCCCATCAATAACAAAAGCGACACTATTACTATTTCTAATGTTGCTGATGCAAATAGTGCTACTACAAAAGCAATTTTACAAGCCTACTATACAAAAGGTAGTTTAGAAAATGCTTCTAAATATAATCAAAGAGTTTTGGTTGCAACTGTAGAATCAAATGCTAAGGATAATTTTGCTTTTGATATTTCTAAACCTACAACAGTAGAGCAGGGATATACTACTATTACTACGGAGTTTGAGAAAAAAACAGAAAAGAAGAATTCCTCAAGCAGTCAAGAGGTGGATAATTATTATATTAAATCTTATAATAAATCCCTAACTTCAGAAGCAACACAAAATTCATATGGTATTTTAGGGGTAAATTATCTTGTTTTTTTGGCTAATACTAATAATATCAATAAGAGATTGGGTGAAAAGAGAAATGAGGATTATAGCGATAGTTTTTGGATAAGAAGCTATGGAGGGCAGATTACTCAAAATATTGGGACGCAGGTCACCAATAATTATATCAGCACTCAAGGTGGATATGATTTTGGCTTTGGAAGTCAAGAGAGTATGCACTTTATTGGTATTGCCTTGAGTTATGGTTTGAATTTTATTGATTCTTCTTTATGGAAAATGCAGTCACAAATTTTAAGCGGTGCTCTTTATTACTCTTATATCAGAAATTCTGGAATATATACAGATACAATATTTAAATATGATAGGATTGACACAACACCGAAAGCCCAAGATTTAAATGATAATATTAAAAATAATGCTTTCTCTCTTACTCAAGAAATTGGTTATCGCTTATTTTTGGATCAAAATCAAAAACTCTTTTTGGATTTTCAGCTAGAGGGTATTGCAGGATATTTGACAAATTTGCAGATTTTGCAAAAAATTCAAAATGAACAATTATTATCACAAGTAAATAATTTTCTTGTTTTTAGGGGCAGGGTAGGTAGTGTCTTTGCCTATAGATTAAAAACTTCAGGCACTCAAACTGATTTTAGAATCGGCGCATCTTATATTGGGGATTATAGTATGGCTAAATTTGAGTTAGATTCCAATGGTGCTACAAGTAGTATGAATATGCCATATAATCAAATGATAAGTGCAAATATAGGTATCAATTCTTATATCACAAAAAAACTAAGATTTTACATTGAAGGTGAGATGGGTTTTATGGGTAAAACTATCAATCAAAATTATGCGGCAAATTTAGGCTTAAGGTATAGTTTTGGAACTACAAAAAAAGAGGATATAGATTCAGATATTCAGCAAGAAAAAAAGATTGAAAGTGAATTTAAAACCATTAATATAGAAGCCTCTAAAATCAGATGCAATGGCTGTAATCCAGAAAGTGGTTTTTATATAGAAATTATTGCCCTCCCAAGCATAAATGCCTCACTCAATAATTACTTCTCAAAATTTAGCTATAGAATCCATACGCAATCAAATGGAACAACTTATTATTTTGGGCCTTATAAAACGTTGCAAGAAGCTAAAAACCAGCAAGACTTTGCAAATAAAATCAAACAAAGTCTCACAAAGAATCCTAATGCAACCTCAGAGATTTTTAAAATCAACAATAAGGCAAAAAACTAAGATTTTAAAAAGTCTTTAATATTTTCTATAACTTTTTGAATTAGCGCTTTTTTTGAGTTTTCATAAGCCCAAGCTATATGTGGAGTTATTAAGATTCTATCTGAAGTGCTTAATTCTAAAAATGGATGTCCTGCTTGCATTGGTTCATTTTCCAAAACATCTGTTCCAAAATAGATTTTTTTATTTTTTAAATATTCTGCCACATCATTTTCATTTACAATGCCACCTCTGCCTACATTGATTAAAATGCAATCTTGCTTTAATAAAGCTAGGGTATCTTTATTAAGAAGATTTTTTGTTTTTGGTGTAAGGGGAGAATGGATTGAGATAATATCAGAATCTTGAAGCAATTTTTCTAAACTCTGATATGAATATTCAACTTCTTGAGGCTGATTGCTGATAGAAGTATAGGCAACTTTAGCGCCAAAACATGTGGCTAGTTTTGCAACTTCTCTTCCAATTTCCCCAAGTCCTATAATCCCCCATTGTTTTCCATCAATTTGTCCTAATCCTTGAGATAAATGGGTAAAAATTTCACTTTTAACCCATGCTCCACTTTTACAATAATTATCATAATAAGATATTTGAGACAAAAGATTTAAAACTAAAGTAAGTGTATGTTGAGCTACACTTTTTGTAGAATACCCCGCGACATTTTTTACTTCAATTCCGAGTTTTTTTGCGCATTCCATATCAATAATATTTGTTCCAGTAGCAGTAACTGCAATTAGCTCTAAATTGGGCAATTTCTCTAGTATTTCTTGTGAAAAAACTACCTTATTTGTCAATACGATTTGTGCATCTTTTACCCTTTCATAAAGCAGGGTTTCAGGAGTAGTGTCATAAGATATAAATTCTCCTAATGTTTTTAAAACTTCTAATTCAGAAATATTTCCTAGGGTTTTTGCATCAAGCAAAACAATCTTTTTCATAAAGCACCTCATTTTTTGGTTTGGATTGTATAATAACACAAAATTTATGCAATAAGGAAAAGTCTTGATGCCAACAAATACAACAGATATTTTGCTAGATTCCCTACCTTTTATTCAACATTTTAGAAATAAGATAATGGTGATTAAATACGGAGGTGCTGCACAAATCAATCCTGATTTGAAAGAAAGTTTTGCAAAAGATGTATCCTTATTGCACCTTTTGGGAATTAAAATTATAATTGTGCATGGTGGGGGAAAGGATATCAATCTCATGCTAGAAAAACTCCAAATTACAAGTGAGTTTGTAAATGGTGTAAGAATTACAAGCAAAGAAGCAATGCCTGTTGTTGAAATGGTATTGAGTGGTAAAATCAATAAAGAATTAAGCAATTTTTTAAATACGCATGGCAGCAAAGCAGTTGGTATCAATGGCAAAGATGGTAAAATTTTTAAGGCCATCAGTCAAGATGGAAGCTTTACGGGCAATATTACAGAAGTGCATCCTCAATTGCTAGATTTACTTTTGCAAGGTGGTTTCATTCCTGTTGTTGCGCCTATTGCTTATGGAGATAATAATCCTTTGGGCTATAATATTAATGCTGATTATGTTGCCTGTGAAATTGCAAAAGCAGTTAATGCCTCTAAAGTAATATTTCTCACAGATACTAAGGGTGTATTAGATGATCAAGGAAATCTTATTACTTCGATTAATCAAACCAAATTTACTGAGCTTAAAGAAAAAAATATTATCACAGGCGGGATGATACCCAAACTACAATCTTGCTTAGATTGCACAAAACACGGAGTAGAAAAAGCTCATATTATAGATGGAAGAATCAAGCATTCTATTTTATTAGAGCTTTTTACAAGCGGCGGGATTGGTACTGAGATTTGTTAATCTATTTTTCTATCTTTTAATAAATCTGCAATTAAAAAAGCAAGTTCTATAGATTGCACTGCATTTAATCTTGGATCACATTGTGTATTATAGTTGCAAGCAAGCCTAGATTCTGTAATTTCTTGAGAACCCCCGATACATTCTGTTACATTGTCTCCAGTCATTTCAAGATGTACCCCTCCTGCATAGCTACCATAACTTTTATGTATTGCAAAAAAACTTCTTACTTCAGATAGAATGCTTTGAAAATCTCGTGTTTTATAACCATTGTTAGCTTTAATGGTATTTCCATGCATTGGATCACAACTCCATACAATTTCCCTACCTTCTTTAAGCAAAGATTCTAAAAGCTTTGGAAATATTTTTTCAATATTTTTCGCACCCATTCTTACGATAAAACTCAATCTACCTGCCTCATTATTTGGATTTAAAATATCACAAATTTTTAAAATCTCATCTTTTGTAATATTTGCTCCTATCTTAACCCCAACAGGATTTTTAATCCCTCTTAAAAACTCTATATGTGCTTCATTTATAGCTCTTGTTCTTTCTCCAACCCAAAGCATATGTGCTGAGCAATCATAATACCCGCCACTTAAACTATCTTTACGCACCATAGATTCTTCATAGTGCAATAATAAAGCCTCATGACTAGTATAGAAATCTACTTCTTTTAATAGTGGAGTGTTTTGTGGATTGATACCACAAGCTTCCATAAATCCAAGAGTTTGCGTAATTTTATCTGCAAGTTTTTCATATTGCTTGCCAAAATCATTGTTTTTTACAAAGTCTAAATTCCATTGATGTACTTCTTTTAGATCTGCCAAACCCCCTTTAGCAAAAGCTCTAAGGAGGTTTAATGTAGAAGCACTTTGATGATATGCACTTAACATTCTTTTAGCATCAGGTTTTCTTTTTTCTAAATCCAGTTCCATATCATTGATAATATCCCCTCTATAACTTGGAAAATCTATTCCATTGTATGTTTCAATTTCACTTGTTCTTGGTTTGGCAAATTGTCCTGCAATTCTGCCTACTTTTATCACAGGGCAACTCCCTGCAAAGGTCAAGATTGCGCTCATTTGTATGATAACTTTAAAAAAATCCCTTATTCTTACTGCATTAAAATGCAAAAAAGATTCTGCACAATCGCCACCTTGCAATAAAAAAGCCTTTCCTTTACTAGCTAGTGCTAATAGGTCTTGCAAGCTTCTTGATTCTTTAGCAAATACAAGAGGAGGTAATTCTCTTAATTGCTGTTCTACTAAAAGCAATTCTTCTTGATTTTCATAAACTGGATGTTGTTGAATAGGAAAATCCCTCCAAGTTTTACAATTCCATATTTTCATTAAATTTTATTATCCTTAAAAGTTAAAAAAAGATTCTATCACAAAAAACCATTCTCATTTTATCGATACCAAATAAGACTTAAATTAAGATATAATTTTGAAAAATTAAACCTAGGAAATGGAACAATGATTGATGAAAAACTTTTAAGTAAGCTTGAGAGATTAGCAATGATTGAAGTTGAAGATGGCAAAAAAGAAGAGGTTAAGCATCAATTAAGTGATATTCTTAATTTTATAGAAAAAATTCAAAAAGTTAATACAGATGATATTTCTTTGCAAAATCATCAAAAAACCCCATTGCGATTAGATGTGGTATCTGATGCAAATATTTCTAGTGATGTATTAAAAAATGCTCCTAGTGCTCAGGATAACTTTTTTATTGTTCCAAAAATTATTGAATAAGAAATTTTTATAAAAACTCTCCGTCTCCACTTTTTGGACTACATTGAAGTTTTGTGATTTCATCAAAACTTCCTTGTAAAAATTTTTCCCTAGCATATCGCCCAATCATTGCTGCATTATCAGAACAGAATTCTAGAGGGGTTAGCAAAAGAGTTTTGTTATATTTTTTACAAAGTTTATCAAGCTCTTCTCTTAAAAAAATATTAGCACTTGCTCCACCGACTATAGAAAAATATTTTGGTGTCGTAAATCTTTTAAAATAGCGTTCTGTTTGTTGCAAAAGATGTTTGCAAGCAGTTGTTTGAAAACTTTTTGCCACTTTTGCATGATCTGCACCTTTATCAATTATTAGGCGCACTGCATTTTTTAATCCAGAGAAACTAAAGGCTATATCTTTGTAATTTTTAAGAGGAATAGGGAAATCATACAAATCATTATTTTGATATTTATGTGATAATTGTTCGATGATGGGGCCACCAGGATAGGGCAATCCTAGCATTTTTGCTACTTTATCAAAACTCTCGCCAAAACTATCATCTAAGGTATTAGCAATAATTCTCATATTTTTAGAATCTTTTGCTTCAATAATTTGCGTATGTCCTCCAGAAACAAGTAAAACACCCAATGGAAAAGTAGTAGTGTCTTTATTGATAAATAAAGAAAAAATATGACCTTTTAAATGATTGATACCTATTAGAGGGATTTGTAATTCAAGGCTTAGTGCTTTTGCCATCACAAGACCTTCAATTAAAGTTACGCTTAATCCGGGCTGCGTTGTAACTGCTATGGCCTTTAAATCTTTAAAATCAAAAACTTTTTTTGCTTTTTCTAGTAATTGAGGTAAGTCTTGTGCATGCATTCTTGAAGCAATTTCTGGCACTATGCCACCATAACTGCTATGTTCTTTTTCTTGAGAAATTTTGCAATGCCACAATAGTCTTGCATCTTGAATTTGTGTAATAGCAATTGAGCTATCATCACAACTGCTTTCAATGCTTAAAATCATATCCAACCTTCAAAAGTTTTGTTAGAATTATAACCCAAAAATAACATGAGGTGCTTATGAGACGCTTAAAGGCAGAGTGGGAAAAACAAGAAGCAATTCTTATGGCATTTCCACATCAAAATACAGATTGGAAAGATTATTTACCCGAAGCTAGAGAAAATTTTTTAAAAATTATTCAAGCAATTTTAAGAGAGCAAAAAGTGATTCTTTGCTTAGATCCAAGAGATGACGAAGGAAAGGCATTTATTGCAACACATTTAAAACATAAGAATCTTGTAACTATTTCTTGTTTGACTAATGATACTTGGGCTAGAGACTTTGGTCCTATAAGTATTGAAGAAGCAGGTCAAATACAATTATTGGATTTTGGTTTTAATGGTTGGGGGCTAAAATTTGCAAGCAATTTTGATAATCAAATTTCCACCCACCTTTATAAAGAAAATATTTTTTCAAATCTTGTGACAAAAGATTTGATTTTAGAGGGGGGTAGTATTGATACAGATGGAAATGGCACCCTTTTAACCAATACTCAATGTTTGCTTGAAAAAAATAGAAATCCTGCTTTTACGCAAACGCAAATAGAAGAAAAACTAAAAGAATATCTTGGGGTGCATAGGATATTGTGGTTGCATCATGGATATCTTGCAGGTGATGATACAGATAGCCATATTGACACTCTTGCAAGATTCTTAAATCCCCATACAATTGCTTATATTCAATGCAATGATTCCTCTGATGAGCATTATGAAGAATTGCAAAAAATGCAAGAAGAGTTAAAAAATCTAAGAACAGAGGATAATAAGCCTTATGATCTTATCCCCCTCCCTCTACCTAATATTTCCTATCAAGGTGAGAGATTGCCTGCAAGTTATGCAAACTTTTTAATCCTTAATAATAAGATACTACTCTTACCAATCTACAATGTCCCAGATCTTGATTCTGTGGCTATTTCCTCTTTAAGTGCTTATTACAAAGTCATTCCTATTGATTGCTCTACGCTTATTAAACAACATGGTAGTCTGCATTGTGTAACAATGCAAATTTATGCTTTATCATAAAATCATTGTCAAAGGATTGGTGCAAGGGGTTGGTTTTAGGCCCCATGTTTATCGGATTGCAAAAAAATTAAATCTGTTTGGATATGTAAAAAATAAAGGCAATTTTGTAGAAATTTTGATAAATAAAAAATGTCAGGGTTTTTTAACGCAACTCAAGAAAAATCTCCCACAACAAGCTATTATTACAACAATACAGACAACAACAATAGAATTTAAAAAATCTTATGAAGATTTTTATATTTTAAAATCTACAAAAACAAATAATCTCTTTGATGGTATTTTGCCCCAAGATCTAAAAATCTGCAAGGAATGTATAGAAGATATTAAAATGCATTCAAGATTTAAACACTATGCCTTTACAACTTGCACAAATTGCGGACCAAGATACAGCATTCTAAAAGCACTGCCTTATGATAGAGAGAATACCACAATGGCAAATTTTAATCTTTGTTCTGCGTGTAAGAGAGATTTTTTAAATCCAAAAAATCGCAGATTTCACGCCCAGCCACTCTCTTGTAAGGATTGTCATATTCCCTTGACTTTTTTTTCTAAAAATCAAATTTTTAGTAATGAGGATGCAATTACACAGTGTGCTTTGCTTATACAACAAGGTGGAATAGTTGCAATAAAAGGCACAGGTGGTTTTGCATTAGCTTGTTCTATAAAACATCAAAAAAGCATTCAAAAAATAAGAGATTTTAAACAAAGACCCTTTAAACCTTTTGCTATTATGGTAAAAGATATTGCTATGGCTAGGCAATATGCCTTTGTCTCAAAACAAGAAGAAAAAGTGCTTTTAAGCAAAGAATCTCCTATTGTTTTGCTAAAGAAACGCAAAAAGATGCAAGATATTGCACCAAATCTCAATAAAATAGGCATTATTTTGCCTTATAGTGGACTACATTTTTTACTTTTTGAATACCTAGATACACCTATAATTTTTACAAGCGCAAATCAAAGTTCAGAGCCAATCATTACCACGCGTCTACGAATTGAAGAAGATCTTTATCCTCTTTGTGATGGCATTTTAGATTATGATAGAGAAATTGCTAATCCTATTGATGATTCTTTGGTTCAGGTTACAAACTCTCAGGTTCAAATCTTACGAATTGCTCGTGGATATGCACCATTGCATCTAAAAATTCCTCATTTAAAGAAAAATAATAAAACGCAAGTTGGCTTAGGTGCTGAACAAAAAATCACTCTAGCTTATAGAAAAAATCAAAATATTATCCTATCTCCTTATATAGGGGATTTAAGTCATCCAAATACACTTGTTTTTTATGAAAAAACTTATCAGCTTTTTAATATGCTTTATGCCATTCATCCTGATGTTCTTATAAGTGATAAACATAAAAATTATCACTCTTATGATATAGGTGCTAAAAAAAGTAAAGAATATACTATGATTTGGGAAAAGAAGCAACATCATTATGCGCATTTTTGTGCAATTTTTGCAGATGCAATGCTTCAAGATTCTACACTAATGCCAAAAGAAAAGGTTCTTGGAATTTTATGGGATGGGACAGGAATGGGAGATGATGATAAAATCTGGGGAGGAGAATTTTTTATTGGAAATCTGAAATCTTACAGAAGAGTAGGGCATTTTGAGGAAATGGGCATTTATGGAGGAGAAAAGAGCATAAAAGAGATCTATAAAATTGCCTATTGTCTTGCAAAGCAATTTTGTAAAAAAACTACTTTTGCAAAATTGCAAAAACAATATCACAAAAGCTACCCCTCTATTTTTCCTCTCTTTGATACAATGATTGAAAAAAAAATACAAAGTTTTACTTGTACTTCTGTTGGAAGAATATTTGATGCAGTGGCTGCACTCATTGGAGTTTGCAATAAAAATACCTATGATTCTCAAGCACCGATGCTTTTAGAAGCGCTTTATCAAAAAAATGTGCATTATGGCATCTATCCTTTTAAAATTCAAAAAAAAATTATAAAAATACATCCACTTATAGAGGCTATTGTGCAAGATATGTTTAATCAGATTCCAAAAAAAGTTATTGCGACAAAATTCATTCACACGCTCGCTTATATAGCACTTGAATTTAGTAAAAAAACAAAAGCAAAAAAAGTTTTGTTTTCTGGAGGGGTTTTTATGAATCAAGCACTATGTGAAAAAATTCAGGAACTCTTTCAAAAAGAAAAAGATATTAAATTTTACTTTCATGTTTTTTTACCTAGCAATGATTCTGCTATTGCACTTGGTCAAGTTGTCAATCTTAGCTAGTATTTTGTTTTATTAAAATGTCGCCTAGTTTTTATAATAAGGGCAATACTTTTAGATTTTTCAGTAAAATATTTAATATTTTTTGTTTTTAAAAAAGGTTAAAAATGGCGACAACCAATAAGCGTTTAGTTATTTTATTTAGTGGTAATGGTGGCAATATGGAAAATATTATTCACAAACTCCACCATAAGGAGTTTGTTGTTAATGGTAATACTATGAAAATTGATATTGTTGCGTGTGTGTCAAATAATAAAGAGGCTTTTGGTATTCAAAGAGCAAAAAACCTTAATATCGATTGTTTGATTGTTCCTCATAAGGATTTTGCTACTAGAGAAGATTTTGAAACTACACTTATAGAAAAAATCACTCCATTAAAACCAGATTTGATTGTTTTGGCTGGTTTTATGAGAATCTTAAGTCCTCTTTTTGTTTCTGTATTTAAAAGTATCAATATCCATCCTTCGCTTCTTCCTAAATTTAAAGGTGCTAATGCTATACAAGAAAGTTTTGATTCTTCTGATAGGGAAGTAGGGGTAAGTGTGCATTGGGTTAATGAAGAATTAGATTCTGGAGCTATGATTATGCAGGCAAAAAGAATACGAGATATGGATGAAGATTTTGAATATTTCTCTTCAAAAATCCATGAGCTTGAATATGAGCTCTACCCACAAGCTATCTTAAAAGCTCTTAATTAAGGCTAGTATTTATGGAAGAAGCAATATTTCACAATTTTATTTCTTTTGGGATTGTTTCATTGTTAATTGTAATTGCTCCATTTTTTAGCAAAATCACCAAAGTACCCATAGTAGTAATAGAAATGATTCTTGGAGCTCTTGGAACTTACTTTGGTTTCTTCCATGCTTCAGAAGTTATACACATTTTTGCAAAAATTGGTTTTTTATTTCTTATGTTTTTGTGTGGTATGGAAGTTGATTTAAGGGGTTTTAAAAAATTAGGTAAAAAATTTCTAAAACAAGCTATTTTGTATTTTATTGTGCTTTATACTGGTGCTAGTGCTATTGTGGTATTTTTTGATTTACCAAAGATCTTTATTGCAGCGCTTCCTGTAATGAGTCTTGGAATGATTATGGCTCTTATTCGTGATTATGGTAAGGATGAGCCTTGGTTAAACTTAGCACTAAAAATAGGGATTGTTGGAGAATTATTGAGTATTGGGGCTCTTGTTTTTATCAATGGTATTTATTCTTATGGACTTACTTTTGAGCTTTATAAAACCTTATTTGTTTTAATTATTTTTGTTCTTGCAATTATTGGTGTTTTTACACTTGTTAAAATACTTTTTTGGTGGTTTCCTCATTTTAAGATATTTATCATGCCATATGATGATACTCAAAATCAAGATATAAGATTTTCCATGATGCTATTTTTCGGTCTTATTGTTATTGCGATGTCGCTAGAATTGGAAAATGTGCTCGGTGCCTTTTTGGCTGGAATGATTATAGCAACCTTCTTTTCATATAAACATGAACTTATTCACAAGCTTAATGATATTGGTTTTGGCTTTTTTGTTCCCTTGTTTTTTATCAATGTTGGAACGACACTAAAAATTGATATTATTTTTCAAAATCCAAAATTACTTTATTATGGAAGTTTAATTGCCTTTAGTATGATTTTTCTAAGACTTCTTGCCGCAAGCTTAGCCTTTAGAAAATATTTTAATAATCTCAAAGATATTATTCTTTATGCTTTTAGTGATTCGATGCCATTGACATTTTTAGTAGCAACAGCCGCTCTTGGTTTGCAACTTGGAGCAATGAATCAAGACACTTATTATGCTTTTTTATTGGCAGCAATATTTGAAGGAGTATTTTTTACTATTGCAATTAAGCTGATTTATAATTTTTGGAAAATTAAAGGCTAAAATATACAAATTAAAAAATATTTTGAAATAAGGATTGGTATGGAAAAATTTAAAAATTTTGTTCAAGAACATCAAAATAAAGCAAAAAAGATTCTAGGATTTGGGATAGCAAGAGTAGATCTAGGAAAAAATCAAAAAATTCTATGTGCAACTTATCCTGTGTTAAACTGGCAAGAAAACTTTGGTAGTTATGCGGTTTTTGATACCTGCAAACAATATGCAAAAAATATACAACAAGAATCAAATGAAGAGATTTTTTCTATTACTGATTCTTTTATCAATCACGCCTTAGAATTATTTGCATCATTTCTTGCTGAAGCTAATAGCAATCCTCAAAGTCATAAAAACATTCAAGTTTTATTGCAATTAAAGCAAATTTTACAAAAGCCTTTAGAAAGTCATGTGGATTATCGCTTAGTATTTCTTTATGAAGATTTAAATTGCAAAAGTGTAGAAACAGCATATATGAAACTACTTGCACTATCTTTGGGAAAAGCTAAGCTTAGAAGTTTAAATTTAGATGGTATTTTTGGACTTCTTAGCAATGTGGCTTGGAGTGGAAATAAACCTTATGAGCTAGATTATTTGCGAGAAAATGAAATTGCTTTGAAATTAAATGGGGATTATCCGCACATTGATTTTGTGGATAAATTTCCACGCTATCTTATGCAAGTTATTCCCCAATATGACAATATTAGATTGCTTGATACTGCAAAAACAAGATTTGGTGCTTATCTAGGAAAAGGTGGATATACCCAAATGCCTGGTGCAAGTTATGTAAATTTTAATGCTGGGGTAGAGGGAGCTTGTATGAATGAGGGTAGAATATCCTCTTCTGTAATTATAGGAGAGGGTAGTGATGTTGGAGGTGGAGCAAGCATTCTTGGTGTTTTAAGCGGAGGAAATTCTGATCCTATTAGCATTGGAAAAAATTGTCTTTTAGGTGTTAATAGTTCAACTGGTATTAGTCTTGGTGATGGTTGTATCGTAGATGGGGGTATTGCAGTTTTAGCGGGAACTATTTTTGAAATTTCGCCCCAAGAAGCAAAAAAGCTTCAAGAGATTAATCCAAATTTTGCTTTACATGAAAATAATCTATATAAAGGCAAGGAATTATCAAAGCTCAATGGTATTCATTTTAGACAAGATAGTAAAAATGGAAAAATGATTGCCTTTAGAAGTAATCGCGAAATCACTCTTAATAAAGATTTGCATTAAAAGATTTTTGGTATATTTTTTGCTTTTATTTTTGTAATTTAAATACTTAAAATGGAGTTAATAATGAATTTCATTAAATTTTGTACACTAATGCTTGTAAGCTTTTTTTCTTTGTTTTTATTTGCCCAAGACCAAAATCTTAGTGTACAAGATACTCCAAAGGCACCAACAATTGCCCCAAATCCAAATCCTGATGAGCGAAAAATACCTTTAGATAATCCAGAAACTGGTAGCTCTATGACCTCTCCAAAAACATCTAAAGATTTATTATATTTTGGAATGGAGGCAGTAAAAAAAGGAAATTACGCCGCAGCTTTTGATTTTTTTGTGCAATCTTGTGATAGTGGGAATCCAGCTGGATGTTTTGCAGTTGGGACTATGTATATGAATGGGGTAGGTATACAAACAGATTTGCAAAAAGCTGAACGTTATTATCAGTTGGGATGCAGTGGTGGAGATGCTACGGCTTGCTCAAATTTAGCGATGATTTATGATTATAAAGAACAAGCAAGTGCTAGTGATAAAGAAAAGGCTTTGCAACTTTATATGACAGGTTGTCAGGGTGGAGATGTTTTAGCTTGTAATAATCTTGCCTATATGTATGCAAATGGGGATGGAGTTCCAAAAGATTATTTCAAAGCTATACAATATTATAAGTTTGCATGTGAGGCTGGGAGTGATTTAGGGTGTTACAACCTAGGCTTATTGAGTAACACAAATAATATTTATGGTTACAATAGAGCAAATTTAACACTAGTAGATATGAATTATCTAGCTTGTAATGCTGGAGATATAGGGGGGTGTGCAAATCTTGGATGGATTTATGCTAACGGATTAAGTGGGGCGCCTGTGAGTTATTATTATGCTGCACGCTATTTTGAAAAAGCTTGTAATGGAGGAAATATTGGTAGTTGTAATAACCTTGCAGTCTTATACCAAAAAGGATTGGGAGTTACTCAAGATACTCAAAGGGCATTAGATTTGTTTGCATATACTTGCAATCTTGGACATCAAAAAGGTTGCGATAATTATAGGATTTTTAAACAGCAATTACAGGGCTCTAGGAAACCCAATAATGGGGCATTGTTTTTTCCAAATGATCCAAAACTTGGAAAGCAACCAATGTTAGGAAAAGACCCTAGAGCACCTAAGAAAAATTAAAATATTTTAAATATATAGCATTGTAAAGAGCCGCATTAGAATGCAAGACTCTTCTTTTATGTAAAAAATCTGGACAAAACTCCTCAACTAGTGCCCAAAAACTTTTTGAATGATTCTTATATCTTATATGCGCAAGTTCATGTATAACTACATAATCTATCAATGATATATCAGCAAAAAATAGTAATAATGAAAAACTTAGTTTATTATCAAAACTACAGCTCCCTAAAACTTTTTTATTGTATCTGACTTTAATGCTAGAATAAGAAAGTTTCATAAGATTGGAAAAATAGCTTACTCTCTCTTCAAGATAATTTACTAGCAATGCTTTAATACTCTTTTTTGTGTATTGTTTTTCAAACTCTATCCATTCTCCAAAAAATAAAAATTTTCCTGAATTTTGTTGTATTAACTCTTGAATTTTTTGTTGTTGTTTAAAAATAATTTGAGTATGCTTTTCAATCCAATTATGATTTAATGCAATAAGCCTTTCTATTTCCTTAAGGTTATAATACATAGGAACATAAATATGCAATATTAAATCTTGCTTAATTGTCATTCTGATATTTTTAGTTCTTTTGCTTTTGTGGATACATATATTTTTTGGTTTCATAAATTTTATTTTTATTTTGATAGAATCTAGAAGCACATATTATATCAAAAGGAAAGTGATGAAAGTTTTACTTTTAGAGGATGTAAGAGGTCTTGGGAAGAAAGGTGAGGTTTGCGAAGTTAAAGATGGTTATGGGCAAAATTTTCTTATAGCTAAAAATAAAGCAAAGCACGCTACAAATGAAGTAATTAACAAATATAAAGCTGAAGTAAGAAAAAAAGAAGAGCAAACTGCACTAGAGATTGCAGAAAAAAAACAGTTGATAAAAACTATAGAATCCCTTAGCGTTAAAATCTCTAAAAAAGCAGGAAACAATAATGCTTTATTTGGGGCTATTACCAAAGATGATATTGCAGAAAATCTTAAAATAGAGCATAAGCTAGAAATTGATAAAAAGGATATTGAGATAAAAAATCCCATAAAAACTCTTGGCACTCATGAAGTAGAAATAAAGCTTGGTCACCAAATATCAGGTAAGCTAAAAATCGAAGTGCTTGCACAAAATTAAGGATTTTTATGTTTGAAGCTACAACTATACTAGGATATAAATGTGAATTTGAAGGAAAAAAGTATGCTGTAATTGGTGGCGATGGGCAAGTAACTTTTGGAAATTGTGTATTAAAAAACAATGCAACAAAAATTAGAAAGCTTTATAACAATCAAATACTTAGTGGATTTGCAGGTAGCACGGCAGATGCTTTTAGTCTTTTTGATATGTTTGAAAATATCTTAGAGCATAAGAAAGGTGATTTATTAAGAGGAGTATTGGATTTTAGCAAAGAATGGCGTAAGGATAAGTATCTTAGAAAGCTTGAGGCAATGATGATTGTGCTAAATAAGGATAATATCTTTATTTTAAGTGGAACGGGTGATGTTGTAGAGCCAGAAGATGGAAAAATTGCAGCAATTGGAAGTGGAGGAAATTATGCTCTTAGTGCTGCTAGGGCTCTTGATAAGTTTGCTATGATACATCCAAAAAAACTTGTAGAAGAATCTTTACAAATTGCTGGAGAGATTTGTATCTATACGAATACCAATATTAAAATACTGGAGTTAGAATGAATAACGAAAATATGACACCTAGGGAAATTGTAGAGTATCTCGATTCTTACATCATAGGGCAACAAAATGCAAAAAAAGCTATTGCCATAGCCTTAAGAAATCGCTATAGAAGACTACAACTAGATGAAAAATTACAAGAAGAAGTAACTCCAAAAAATATTTTAATGATTGGCTCAACTGGTGTTGGCAAAACAGAAATTGCAAGAAGAATGGCAAAACTGATGCATTTGCCATTTATTAAGGTAGAAGCAAGTAAATATACGGAAGTTGGGTTTGTTGGCAGAGATGTGGAATCCATGATTAGGGATTTGGTTTTGGCAAGTTTGCACCTTGTTGAAAATGAGTATAGAATCAAAAGTCAAGATGCAATTCAAGAATACATCATCGATAAAATTGCAAAAGTTTTATTACCTCCATTGCCAAATTCTGTGAGTGATGAGAAGAAAGAAGAATATGCACAAAGTTTCAATAAGATGAAAAATAAAATTAAAGATGGTTCAATGGATGCTATAAAGATTGAAATTAGCATCCAAAAGAAGTTTTTTGACAATGATCAAAATATGCCATTGGATATTATCAAGGTTCAAGAAAGCATTATTAAAGTTTTAAACAAAGAGCAAGAAACTTTTAAAAAAGAAATGACTATAAAAGAAGCAAAACAAGCATTACAACAAGAGGCTTCAGATGCTATCTTGGATTTTGAAAATCTCAAATCAGAAGCCCTTTATCGTGCTGAGAAAAGTGGTGTCATTTTTATAGATGAAATTGATAAAGTGGCTGTAAGCAACAAGGAGGGATCAAGACAGGATCCAAGTAAAGAAGGGGTTCAAAGAGATTTATTGCCGATTGTAGAGGGTAGTGTGGTAAATACAAAATATGGTCCTATTAAAACTGATCATATTTTATTTATTGCCGCAGGTGCTTTTCATCTCAGTAAGCCAAGCGATCTTATTCCAGAATTACAAGGCAGATTTCCTATTCGTGTAGAATTAGATAGTCTTGATGAAAATGCGATGTATCAGATTCTTACTCAAACAAAAAGCTCTATCATTAAACAATATCAAGCATTGCTTGCCACTGAAGGTGTAAATCTTATTTTTGAAGAAGATTCTTTAAAAGAGTTAGCTAAATTATCTTTTAATGCTAATGAAAAAACAGAGGATATTGGTGCAAGAAGACTTCATACGACTATTGAAAGAGTTTTGGAGGATATTAGTTTTGATGCAGATCTTTACAAAAACAAGGATTTTAAAATTACAAAACAACTTGTTCAAGAAAAATTATGCAATCTGATTGAAAATACAGATCTTGCAAGGTATATTCTTTGAGTAAAATAACGCGTTGCGGTTTTGTTGGCGTTATTGGCAGACCAAATGTAGGAAAAAGCGCTTTTTTAAATAAAATTGTAGGACAAGATCTAGCATTAGTTTCACATAAAGCAAATGCAACAAGAAAAAAAATGAATTTTATTGTCCCTTATGAAACTCAAGATTGTATCAGTCAGATTATTTTTGTTGATACTCCTGGTTTGCATCATCAAGAAAGGCTACTTAACCAATTTATGCTAAAAGAAGCATTAAAAGTGCATCAGGATAGTGATTTAGTATTGTTTATTGCAAGTGCCACAGATTCTTTGAAATTTTATGAGGAATTTTTAAAACTTAATCAATCAAAGCCACATATTATTTTGCTTAATAAAATTGACTTGCTAACTCAAGAAAAATTGTTACAAACGCTTAAACTTTATCAAGCCTATCAAGATTATTTTCTTGCTATCATTCCTTTTAGCGTTAAAAAAGATGAAAATTTTACTTCTTTATTAAGCGTAATACATACACATCTACCCCATGCCCCTTTTTTATATGATATGGAAAATCTTACAGATAGCAATCTTAGGGATATATTTAAAGAATTGATAAGAGAAAGTGTGTTTAATAATCTAAGTGATGAGCTTCCTTATGAAAGTGAAGTTCAAATTGAAAAGGTCTTTGAAAAAAGTGATTTTATAAAAATTTTTGCTAAAATTTTTGTTGAAAAAGAAAGTCAAAAATCAATGGTTATTGGAAAAAATGCAAATACCATTAAAAGAATTGGCAAGACGGCGAGAATAAAAATTCAAAAACTTACCGAAAAAAAGGTATTTTTACAGCTTAATGTTTTTGTGCAAAAAGCTTGGAGCAAAGAAAAAGAAAAGCTTAAAAACTTTGGTTATGACATTGATTTAGAATAAGGAAAGATAATGATAAAAAAAACTTTATTTGGTTTTTTGCTATTAGGCACTCTTTTTGCCCAATCAAATGAACTTGGAAAAATTATACAAGAATATCGCCTCAAGGGTATAGATTCTGTGCAAAAAACATTAGAAGACTTCCTTACGCAGCAAAAATACTGGTTAGATGTTTTACAGAATCAGGATACAGATTTTGGATATTATGAAGATATCAATTTTCTTTTTATATCTGATAAGGCAACTTTAAAACTATGGCTTTATAAAATAGATAATGGACAACTTACTGAAATTGCTGAAACAAATAGTATTGTTGGTTTAGGGAGCGGGGCTAAGAAAATAGAGGGAGATAAAATCACTCCTATTGGTGTTTATAGTTTTATTGATAAATTTCAAAAGCTAGATCAATATTATGGACCTATGGCTTTTGCAACAAATTATCCTAACATCTATGATAGGAATCTAAAAAGAAGTGGTTCTGGGATATGGATTCATGGAAAACCTTTAAATGGTGATCGCAAAGAAAAAAATACTAAGGGTTGCATTGCGATTGAAAATAATGTAATCATGGATTTTGACAAAATTATTGACTATAAAAAAACTTTGCTAATTTCATATGAAAACAGCTTCCCAAAAGTAGAAAAAAGTGATTTAGCCCTAATACTTTCAATGCTATATCAGTGGAAAAATGCTTGGATTGAAAGCGATATAAAAACTTATTTAAGTTTTTATGCAAAAGATTTCAAAAGATCTGATGGTATGTCTTTTAGAAATTTTAGTGATTATAAAAATCGTATTTTCCAAAAAAAAGAACAAAAAAACATTGAATTTACCAAAATCAATATCTCTCCTTATCCAAATGCAGAAAACAAAAAACTTTTCTTAGTGAGTTTTATGCAAAAATATACTGCATATAAAAACAAAGCCATAACCTATAATTCTTACGATACAAAAGAATTGTATATCGAATTAAAAGATAATGGAGCTTTTATACTAATAGAAAAATAAATGCAGATTCCAAGAGATATAATCAAGAATATAAAAAATTTTAACTTCATTGGTGCAAAAAACTATGGTTTTGCACACTATAAACAATCAGATAAGGATTTCATAAAGCAAGAAGTCTTTATGCAATATAATACCTTGATATTTGTTTTAAAAGGCTCAAAAGTTATCTATCACACTAACTCGCATACTACCATTAGAGAAAAAGAGGCGATCTTTGTCCCTAAGGGTAAGTATATTTTGAGTGATATTCTAGATTTTAAAGATAAGGAATATCAATCTTTGCTTTTCTTTTTTAGTGATTTTGTGCTAAATAGTTTTACAAATAAATACCACCATCTCATCCAATCAACTTCTAAAGGAGATGAAGATATTTTCAAAATTCAAATGGATAGCTTCTTATGCGCACTATTTGAGAGTTTTATTCCCTTAACGCAAGTTGCAAATCATACCTCTTTACTCTCATTAAAATACGAGGAAATTTTTCTTTATTTATTGCAAGATACAAAAAATAAAGCCAGTTTCTTGGGTTTTTTGAATAATTTTTTAGAAACCAATACACTTAATCTTGGTGCATTTTATATTCAAAATCAAGAGTATTGCAATGTTAGTGATATGGCAAATGATGCCAAAATGGACAATGCAAGTTTTAGTAGAAAATTTAAAGATGTGTTAGGTATTTCTCCTAAAGAGTGGCTAGATAATAAGCGCTTTGAAAAAGCCTGCTTTATGCTTGAATTTAGTTCTAAAAATATTACTCAAATATCACAAGAATTGGGATTTAACTCTCCAGCTTGGTTTATTGAGAGATTTAAAAAAAGATTTGGTATAACTCCAAAACAATTTCAAAAATCAAAAAACTTGTATTTTTTATCACAAAACTGATAGTTATTTATTTTTACTTTTTCTATAATCTCAACCTCATTAAATAATGAAGGAGAAAAAGATGAAAAAAATTACAACCTTAGCATTAAGCGGATTCTTATCCCTTGCACTTGCATATAACTTAGAAGAATTTGATGGCTTTGCCTCACCAGAAAGCATTTATGTAAATAACAATGATGTTTATGTATCAAATGTGGGAACAAAACTAGAGCCTTTAACTAAAGATAATGATGGTTTCATTTCAAAACTTGATAAAAATGGAAATGTAGTAGATAAATTTTTTATTAAAAATATCAATGCACCTAAAGGAATGAGTGTTATCGGATATGTTCTTTATGTTGTGGATATTGATGTGCTTAGAGGTTTTAACCTAAAGAGCAAAAAAGAGGTTTTTAACCTTCCTATTAAAAATGCTATCTTCTTAAATGATATAGCTATAAAAGACAATAATACATTATTTGTAAGCGATACTGGGACAGGCATCATTCATTTGGTTGATTTAAAAAAGAAAAAATATAGCACCTTTGTTCAGCTTGATTTACAAAAATACGCAGGTCCAAATGGTTTGCTCATCAATGGAAATAATCTTATTACAGTTACCTATGATGCA
The DNA here is from genome assembly GCF_003364335.1 of Helicobacter anseris. Taxonomy (GTDB): domain Bacteria; phylum Campylobacterota; class Campylobacteria; order Campylobacterales; family Helicobacteraceae; genus Helicobacter_H; species Helicobacter_H anseris. The sequence continues at coordinate 39,091 of NZ_NXLX01000002.1, read as the reverse complement.
AATGGAAAACTTGATGGTATGGTATTAGAAATTGATATGCAAAATAAAAAAATGAAGCAAATCTCTAATCTTAGAGGTGCACTTGATGGAGTAGTTCTTGATGCACAAAATAATCTACTTGTAAGCAGTTGGGGTGAGAATCTAGAAGGCAAAGTTTATAAAATTCAAAATAATGACTTTGAAGCTCTAGATTTGCCAGATATTAAAGGTCCTGCTGATATGTTCTTTGATGGAGAATTTCTATGGATTCCAAAAATGGTTGAAGGAAAAATTTTAAAAGTAAAATTATAATCCCCCAAAGCCTCTTTACAAAGAGGCTTTTATCATTTCTTTCATTTTGTCTTTTATCTGTTGTTTTTCTTCGGGAGAAATATAGTTTTTGCTTCCAAGTGTTCCAAAACTAATTGCTTCTATCTTCCCGTTTGGCAAATCTATAAATTCTTTTCTAGTATTAAAAAAATCATCCTTACAACATACAATTTCAATCTTCTTCTCTAGGCAAGTTAAACAAATCCATGCATCATCAAGATTTCTTTTAATAGAATCAAAAAAGAGTTTTCTATCAAAGAAAAAAGGTAGATTTTGAGGATTAAAAATCTTTGGATTCCATAAAATTCCAAAACATCCAGCCACTCCCTCAAAATAGGTTTTGTCATTCTTAAATCCACAATAAGCTATTAAAGCCTCTTGATTTTGCAAAAATAGGTTATACAAAGAAGCAATTAGATGAGGAGGGTAAATAAAATCATCATCTAGACTAATGAGTATCTCATCATCTTTTGCGCTCTTTAATGCAGGAATAAACTTTTTATAAGAACCAATATCATCTGTATAAACTATCTCCAACCAAGGCATAAATTTATCCAAAACCTTTGGCAATACCTTATACTCAGAACTAGCAAGATATAATCGCACCAAATCTGGTCTTAAACTTTGATGATATAAAGAATCCAAAACATAATGCACATGATGTATTCTATCTCTATATGTCGTTAAGCTTACAATAATTTTATGTGGGATTTTAGAAGAGAGAGGTGAGGGGGGGGGGGCAATTATATTGTGTATGTTGTATTTGCCTGTGCAGTAAATACAAATAGCTATTTTGCTCTCTTGCAAGAAAATCTTTCAAATCTTTAATTGCTTGAAAAACTTTTTTTATTTTTGAAACAAGCATTTGTCATCCTTTCTAATATTTTTTTTAAGATTAAGATTATAATCTATTTTCACCATTCTTCACCAATGCCAAGCAAAATACAATGATGAAAATTTGGTAAAACACAATAGGCAAAAAGCCTTTTGTCTCTATCTACATTGCTTAAATCTGTATAATATCTGCCATCAAAAAGATAATAAAATTCTTTCATATCCCCATCATATGTTTCACTTATTCCCTTTATGCTAACCCCACCAAAATCACTATACAAAGGTTTATCTTTTAAATAAAAAACTATAAATACCAAATGATTAAAGAATTTCTTTTTTTCTTCATTGGATAATTTTTCATAGCTTATTTGATCGATTAAAAAGCGTTGTGAAAAAATTGGATAGTTTCGTTGGGCTGATTGCTCTTTAACTTTTTGATAAAAATTCCACAATACAGCATCATTTTTCAAAAGAAAATCATTGATATCTTTTGAAAAAAACAAAATAGGTAATAAAACAATAAATAAATATCTCATCTAAAAAGCAAAGTTAAACAAAATGCTACCTATATCATGACTTCCTTGTTGCGCACTAAATTGCTTGCTTTGATGTGTAAATACATAGGAGAATCTAAAACCTTTATATAAAATAGCAAAGCCAAGTTCTGCATCATATAAAAAATGCTCCAACACTAACTCTCTAGGTGTGCCAAAGCTATTGCCTTGTATAAAGATATCCCTTGCTACATAGGTTCCTAAAACACCTCCAAAAACATAGCAAGAAAACTTATCATTAAAAGGTTTGCTACCCATATAGCTTGTATTTATTTTATCCACCCCAAAATCACTATGCAAGTTATAGCCAAATCTGATTCTACCTCCGCCTCCAGCAAAGGTATTTGCATTACCTAAGGCTACCTTAAAAGCAGGAAGTATATCTATATCAAAATAGCTAGTATTTAACAAGTCATATTTAAAAATATATTCATAATGAAAATTTAAGATAAATTCATTTTTTATTTGCGTATCCCATCCATAAAAAAAAGGATTATGAGTTAATTTGTGAATAATATCTTGAGTTTGCTGTGCTAATGAAGCAGGACCAACAACACCAACTTGTACTTTAATATTTTCTATACTATTTGCTCTTCTATTTGAAAGCATAAAATCAAGACTTAAAAAACCCGCATAAGGATGATCACTAAAATCAACAATTGGGGATCTTGATACAGGAGTATAGAGATCCTGACGCAATGCAATATCATATCTTGATAATTTTTCATCATCATACTTATAGCTAAGATATCTAAGCCACTTGTCTGAAAAATCATATTCTTTTGATGTAAAGCTCAATAGTGTCCCAGCAGTGTAATATCTATCAACAAATAAATGTGCATAAACATCATTTTCAGAAAAAAGATTAAAGAATTTTTTCTCATAAGGTGTTAGCAACTTTTCTTCTGCATAGCCTTGAAAAAAAACAACAAGAAAAAGTAAAAAAATCAATCTAGACATTTCTCAAAACTCTCATAATAAACTTTTCCTATCTCATCTAAATCTAATTGCAAAGAATCTAAAATGATATTTTTATCTATTTTCACCTTACCAAGAATCTGCGCGCTTATTTGAAACTTATTAGCCATTTTGAGGAGTAAATCACTATTTTGTGTCTCTACAATCATTAAGCTTTGAGATTCTGCAAATAATAAATGAGGTTTTACACCTGTATTGACCTCAAATCCCTTATTTCCAAGAATTGCCATTTTTGCTAAAGCCATAGCTATACCGCCCTTACCAACAGCTTTGGCACTTAAGATTAAATTATCATTATTGGCTTGCAGTATCAAATCCCATAATCGCAATTCTTTTTCAAGATCAATTGTCGGAGATTTTCCAAAAATTTTTCTTTCCATAAGCTTTTGTATCAAACTCCCTCCAAAATCCTCTTTTAAATCTCCAAATAAAATAAGTTCAGAATCTTCTTTTTGCAATGCGCTAGTAAGAACTTTTTGCACATCTTTATTTAATCCCACGGTTACTATAGTTGGAGTAGGGTAAATATCTTTATCATTTGTTTGGTTATACAAAGAAACATTACCGCTTACAACAGGGGTTTTTAATTTCTCGCAAGCCTCTTTGATACCATCGGTAGCCTCTTTAAACTGCCACATTACCTCTGGATTTGTAGGATTACCAAAATTTAAACAATCACTGATTGCTAAAGGTCTAGCTCCACGACTCACGCATTTTCTTCCAGCACAAGCCACGGCAATTTTTCCACCTTCTTTTGGATTCAGGTAACAATAAGTGATAGGAGAAAAAATAGTCATTGCTAAAGCAGTATTATTTTCTTTTACCCTAATAACACTAGCATCGCCATTTCCCACACCAACAATGGTATTTGCTTGCACCATACTATCATATTGATTGTAGATATAGGACTTATTGGCTATATCAATACTTCCTAACATTTGCATAAATACTTCTTTTAAAGAATCTATCTTTGGATGATAATCTCTATCTACTTCTTTAAGATATTGTGGTTTTTTAATCTCTCTGTCTAATACAGGAGCTTTTTCAGTAATAGGTGCAATAGGTATATATGCACATCTTTCTTTATACCAATAAAGCTCCATCATCCCAGTATCAGTTACCTCTCCTATAACCGAAGCGTCAATTTCCCATTTTTCAAAAATCTCTAAAACCTGTTTTTCACAGCCTTTTTTTGCACAAATTAGCATTCTTTCTTGAGATTCGCTTAGCATTAGTTCATAAGGCGTCATTCCTAGCTCTCTCATTGGAACTTTATCAAGATGCATTATCATACCACTGCCGCTTCTTCCTGCCATTTCAAAACTTGAGCTTGTTAAGCCTGCTGCACCCATATCTTGTATGCCAACAATTAAATCTTTTTTAAAAAGCTCAAGGCACGCTTCTAATAGTAATTTTTCGCTAAATGGATCTCCAATTTGCACAGTAGGGCGTAAGGATTTTGATTCCTCATCAAAACTATCACTACTCATCACTGCACCGCCTAATCCATCTCTACCAGTCTTACTTCCTACATAAATCACAGGATTACCAATGCCCTCAGCCCTCCCATAAAAAATTTCATCAGTTTTTGCAATCCCTAAGGTAAAAGCATTTACAAGTATATTTCCATCATAGCAATCATCAAAAGTTGTTTCACCACCAATTGTTGGAACCCCCATGCAATTGCCATAGCCACCTATACCCTTGACAACACCTTTTAGTAAGAAACGATGGAGTTTGCCTGTATCATCTTGCCTATCAATACGCCCAAAACGAATAGAATCTAAACTAGCAACAGGACGAGCTCCCATGGTAAAAACATCTCTCATAATACCGCCAACACCAGTTGCAGCGCCAGCTACTGGTTCAATAAAACTTGGATGATTGTGAGATTCTACTTTAAAAACTGCACTATATCCTCCAGTAATATCAATAACTCCAGCATTCTCTCCAGGACCTTGTATTACCCAAGGAGCCTTAGTAGGAAAGCCTGAGAGATATTTTTTGCTTGACTTATAGCTGCAATGCTCACTCCACATTGCAGAAAATATACCAATTTCCAATAAATTAGGCTCTCTTTGTAAAATATCTTTAATATTTTCATATTCTTGCTGTGTTAATTTGTGTTTTTTTAATATTTCTTGTAAATTTTGCAACATATTTAAACCTTGAGATTTTTATTTTCTATGTCCTAAAATTTTAACAAAAAACTATTTAAAACTTTAAAGGATATTTGCTAGAAAAAATAAAAATTTTACAATCTCTCAAAGCTAGTTTTTTGCTAAACTTATAAACAGAAATTTTAGAATTTTGGAGTCAAGGATTATGAAATACATCAAGTTTTTTAAAGAACTCAACAATAAAGATGTGCCTCTAGTTGGTGGTAAAAATGCAAGTATTGGAGAAATGTTCCAAGAGCTTGTTCCTGTAGGCATTAAAGTTCCAAATGGTTTTGCAATTACAAGTGAAGCGTATTGGTACTTGCTAGATAGTGGGGGTATCCGAGAGCAAATTGTTGATTTATTAAAAAATGTTGATGTAACAGAAATAGATGTTCTAAAAACTCGTTCAAAAAAAATAAGAGAACTAATCTTTGGCACTCCATTCCCAGCAGATTTGAGAGATGAAATATTTGAAGCCTATAGAATCTTAAGCGATGAATATAATATGAAAGAGGCCGATGTAGCAGTCAGAAGTTCGGCGACAGCAGAGGATTTGCCTGATGCTAGTTTTGCAGGACAACAAGATACTTATCTTAGTATCAAGGGGCAAACTGAGCTTATCCACTATATCAAATCTTGCTTTGCGTCTTTATTTACCGATAGAGCTGTGAGCTATCGTGCTTCTAGAGGTTTTGATCATTTTAAAGTGGCCCTATCTGTTGGTGTGCAAAAAATGGTGCGATCAGATAAGGGGAGCTCTGGGGTTATGTTTTCTATTGACACAGAAACAGGTTTTAAAGATGCTGTATTTATTACTTCAAGTTGGGGATTGGGAGAAAATGTCGTTGGTGGAACGGTAAATCCTGATGAATTCTATGTTTTCAAACCAACACTTGAACAAGGAAAAAGACCTATTATAAAAAGACAACTTGGTTATAAAAATGTAAAAATGGTTTATGCGCCTAAAGGCAGTGACCATCCTACAAAAAATATTGCTACTACACAAAAAGAAATGCAAACTTTTTCTATCACTGATGAAGATATACTAACCCTTGCACGCTATGCAATCACAATTGAAAAGCATTACTCCAATGAGGCTGGAGAATATAGACCTATGGATATGGAATGGGCAAAAGATGGCGATAGCGGTGAAATATTTATTGTTCAAGCGAGGCCAGAAACAGTCCAAAGTCAAAAAAATAAAAATAGTGCCCAAGTAATTGAAAAATATAAATTTAAAAATAATGATGCAAGAGAAATTATTATCAAAGGTAGGGCTACTGGAGGGAAAATCGGATCTGGTAAAGTGAGAATTATCAATGACATTGAGCATATGAATACTTTTAAAGAAGGTGAAATCCTTGTAACAGATAATACAGATCCTGATTGGGAGCCAGCAATGAAAAAAGCTGCTGCTGTTATTACTAATCGTGGAGGCAGAACATGCCACGCCGCTATCGTAGCTAGAGAAATTGGCGTTCCTGCTATTGTTGGGGCAGTGGGTGCTACAGATAGACTTTATACTGGTATGGAAGTAACAGTATCTTGTGCAGAAGGTGAAGAGGGGTATGTTTATGCAGGCATACATGAATACGAAGTAGAAAAAATTGAACTATCAAATCTTGGCAATACAAAAACAAAAATTTATATGAACATAGGTAACCCAGAAAAAGCCTTTGGTTTTGCTCAATTGCCAAATGATGGAGTAGGGCTTGCAAGAATGGAGCTTATTATTCTCAATCAGATTAAAGCACACCCTCTAGCCCTGGTTGATTTGCAAAATGGTAAAAAAATCGCTGAAAGCGAGGAAGTTTATAAATTGATTGCTGGATATGAAAGCCCTAAAGATTTTTTCATCAAAAAAATTGCTGAAGGTATGGGTATGATTGCTGCAGCCTTTTATCCAAAGCCAGTGATTGTTAGAACTAGTGATTTTAAATCCAATGAATATCGAGGAATGATTGCTGGGGTAAATTATGAGCCACAAGAAGAAAATCCTATGCTAGGATACAGAGGTGCTAGTAGGTATTATTCCGATCTTTACAGAACGGCATTTGAGTGGGAGATTCAAGCTTTGGCAATGGTAAGAGAAGAGATGGGCTTAACAAATATGAAAGTTATGATACCATTTTTAAGATCTCCAGAAGAGGGTAGAAAAGTATTGGAAATACTGAGAAAAAATGGATTAGAATCTGGAAAGAATGGATTGGAAATTTATGTAATGTGCGAACTCCCTGTAAATGTTATCTTGGCAGATGAGTTTTTATCCATCTTTGATGGATTTTCTATTGGATCAAATGATCTTACACAGCTTACCCTTGGTGTAGATAGAGATGGACAATTGGTTAGCCATATATTTGATGAAAGAAATCCTGCAATGCTTGAAATGTTTAAAAGAGCTATCCAGGCTTGCAAAAAACATAATAAATATTGCGGTATCTGCGGTCAAGCACCTAGTGATTATCCAGAGATTGCAGAATTTTTAGTAAAAGAAGGGATTAGCTCTATTTCTCTTAATCCAGATTCTATTGTATCAACTTGGACAAGAATTGAAACACTAGAAAAAGAATTGAAACTACCTTAGAAATTGAAACCACCTTGCTATCTATCTGTTAGTGAGTGATGGATTATTCTAGTTATGAAAACTATAATTTTATTTAGTTTGAAAATTATAGTTTTCATAACTACTTTATCTCTTTACTTATATATCTATTTCTCTTGTAAAGACATTTCTTATTTTAATTTTTAATCTAGAATTTCCAACATTCAAATTTAAAAATCGCTTGGAATTCTAATTTCTTTTTTTAAGATTGTCAAGAAGAAAAATCAGTATTGCATTTTTTAATCCTGTTTTCACAATATACAATTTTTGATTTTTTAAGGTAATTTTTTTTATAATAAAATAGCCTAATTTAGGCTTTTGTAAGATTTTTTATGTGTATGCCAGAGGGTTATCCTGCAAAAAAATGCTTGCATTTTTTTCTCATAAAAAATTACCTATAAAATTTTCTTGGAAAATATTTTCCAAATAATTATTAAATTATAAAATAAGGGAAAAGAAGATAAGCTTTATAGTATTTTAAGATAGAATAACAATATGAATGATATAAATGAAGCAACAAGATTAAGAGAAGTAATAAAAGGTAGGGTTGGTCGCCCTAGAAAAGTATCAGTAGATAATGAGGAACTTTTTGAATATCAAAGAATTAAGAAGATAAGATCTACTAGAGAGAGCATCAAGGAATATTTTAGGGATTTTTTGCCAAAAACTTTTTCTAATATTGGTTTTTTTCAAGGAAATAGTTACTCCAATCTTTATGCTTCTTACTCTGAACATAAAAAACAAATTGTTGTTAAAAATATTGGAAATATGAAAAAAATACATCTTAAGAATGCCCTACTCTACGCATTAAAGAATTCTAACTTTGATAATGAAAAAGCACTTAATCAAGATTTTGAGTTTTTAAGCATCAAAGATATTTTAAGAGATTGGGAGAGTGATTTTTGTAAAGAAAAAGATTTAAATGAGGCAATGCACTTAGTTTTTAGTCTTGATGAGCAAAAAAATGATTTTTCTACTAAAGCACTTCAAAATTCTGTTTTTCATACTATGAGAGATTATTTTGAGGATTACAAATTTGCTTTAATTCCTCATTATCATCAAAAAAAGCCACATATCCACGTAATTCTGAATAAAAACAATATGCAAACTGGCAAAAAACTTCATTTTTCATCAAAGAGTGAGTGTAGAAAGTTTTTTTATGATCTAAGAGAAAACTTTAAAGATAATCTTGCAGTCTTGTCTGCTGGAACTTTGGTGTATGAAAATGCAAAACCAAAAGTTTTACTGGATAGAAAAATTGCAGAATTGGAAGATTTTGTTAGCCAAAAGGAACATAAAAGAGAATACAAACATTCAACTGCCCTGCTCTTTAAAGAGATAGTAGAGAGCCTTAATAGAAGTGAGAAAAACTTAGAGAGATTAAATGAAAATGGCTTAAAAGAATTAAATGCACTTCCTGCTTTAGAAAATAGAAATTTTGCACAACTTAAGAGATTTAGTAAGGTTGGAAATAGAATTTTAAAGAATGTAGAAGAAATAGAAAAAATCAAAAAAAATATAGACGATTTATTTGTATTAGAAGAAAAATATTCTATTTACTTTGACAATAAAGAAAAACTAAAAGAGCAAGATAAGATATTAAGTTTTTTTAAGAAAATTGATAGAAAATATCTATCAAAAAAAGTATTAAATAACCTTTTTTTCTTAGAAAATACAGAGCAAAAGGAGCTTGATTTTTCTTTACTGGAACTCAATAGAAAACTATTAGACAATGAATTCTTTGAGAATAAAAAAGATCAAACACTTTTTGTTTTAAATAAAAAAATGAAAATTCTAAAAGATTGCAAAAAATATCTTCTTGATGATAATGAAATAAACCCTAATGAAAAAGAAAATTTTGAGGAGAGAATTTCTGAATTAGAAAAAAAGATAAAAGAAGCAATTGAAAAAAGATATGAAAAACTAAAACAATTAAAACTACAGATGATGCAGCAAGATACTATCACCGATATGGAAAAAACCAAAAAAGCCAAAAAAATGGCTTTTGTAGAAAAAGAACTCCAGCAAATTAACAGAAGCAATAATTACTCAATTAAAAAAATCAAGTAATTCTTTATATTGCACAGTAATTGTCTTATTTTTATAGGCAAAATTGCAAGACAATTGCCACACACTAACATTTTCTTCCAAAGATTTTTGAAAAATATTACTTTCATTCAATAAAAAAGTCTTATATTGGTTTTTATTGATTTTTTCTAGCATTTTAAAGGTTTCATCTTGGAAATGATTTTTGTTTTTTGTTACAACAATAATAATATTTTTATTGATACTTTCAATAATTTTTAATGTTTCATAGGTTTTTAATAATGCTAGTTTATCTCTAGTGGTAGGAACTATGATTAGATCACTGATTTTTAGATAATTAGCAATTTTATCAACAAAGCCACCAAAATCAAAAATGGCTGCATCAGCAATTTTTGTATCATCTTTTAGCAAAATGGTGTCTTCCAAAAAATTGTTTTCATTTGTATAATATTTCAAATTTAAGTCTTTAGCCAAAGCTAAGGATAGATGTGTCTTCCCTACTCCACCTTTCATATTCCAAACACTAATAATCATCTTAATTCCTCCTGTTGTTTATCTAAAAAATCTCTTATAATATTTTTAAAAGCATTGCTTTTGTTTCTACCTTCTTTGAGTGCATGTTGCTTTAAAATCTCTAATTCTTCTGGCGTGATTATGATTGAAATAGCAATTCTTTCTTTTTTTTGCGAACCTTTTTCTTTTAATCTTTCTCTTGCGGTTTTCATCACTTAATCCTTTTTTTGAGAATTAACAAAAAAACTAAAAATCATTCTGACTGCTGTGCCTCTCTTGATATAATTCTTTTTTGCAAACTCATCAATTCTTTTAACTTCTTCAATAGAAAAATCCACTTTAAAATTTATTTTATTACCTACCCTATTTAGGTTGCTTGTTGATTTTCTATCAATTTCCTTTAAAATATTGTCTAAATCCATATCTTATTTCAGCTCCTGTGCATCGCAAACAGTTAAAAAAAGTAGTGTTATTGCCATTATTTCAAGATTATTGTTCTTTGGATATTCTAAAATTTCATCTCTTATATAAACTTTTTTAATATCTCCAGAAAAATCTTTCCTTACTACTTCACCATTTATGAAAAAATCCTCTTGCCTGCTATCATCTTTTAAATAATTTACTGTTTCTTTTAAACAATCTTTTAAATTCATTTTTTTGCCTTTTCTTTTAAAATCTGATACTCTTCATAGAGTTTATCATACGCTTCAGCAAGTGCTAAAGTTCCAAGCAATTCTCTCATTCTAACTCCTTTTGCTTCCACTCCCCTACTCTCAGCATATTCTTTTAATTCCTTTTTATCCATATGAGAAACTTTCAAATGTTCTTTAAAAATAATCATTGCTGCATAGCTATGTTTTTCCATATTTTGCTATTTCCTTTCTATTCGTTTTTATTCCTTTTTAGAATAAAAAAGAATAATTTATTCTTTTTTATTACATAGGAATTTTACAACTAATAAAAAGGCTAAAAGGACCAATATAAGGCATTTGTAAGACTTTATTTCCCTTATGGCATCTTGCGGGAGCAAGATGCAAATTTTTAAATTTTATGATTGTAATAAATAAGGGAGCTAAAAACTTAGAAGGATTAAAAATGAGAATAGGGAGGGATTATCTACTTCGTTTTATTGTATTTGTTTTATGAAGATTATTGTTTTTATTTTGTAAAAATTGCAAAATCAATTCTTCTTTTTGCAATAAAGATTGATATACACAATCTGCTATTATCCTATCAATATCTTGATAGTCTTTATCTGTTTGAGCTTTATCTAATGCTTTAAAATATTCAAGTCTCTTATTGCTCTTTATGCTGATTGCCGGAAGATTTGATTTTAATAATTCAAGATTCATTAACAATCTGCCTGTTCTTCCATTTCCATCAATAAAAGGGTGGATACCCACAAAAAGACTATGCATTCTTGAAACTCTAATAACTGGGTGCATAGAAAAAGCTTGCTGATGATACCATTGTATAAAATCTTGCATTTGCATTGGAACTTCGTAATGCTCTGGTGGAATATGCATTGCTCCGCTAATTTTTACATTACATTCTCGATATTTACCTGCATTTTCATCATCAATATTCTTTAAAATCAAAGAATGTATAGATTTTATATCATACTCGCTTAACAATGTTTTATCTATTACAAGATTATAAATATAATCTATTGCATTATGATGATTAATCACTTCAAAATGCTCTCTTAAGCTTTTTCCACCAATTGTAATTCCCTCTAACACTATCTTTGTTTCAAGCAATGTAAGTGTATTTCCCTCAATTGCATTAGAATCATAAGTATAATTTAGTTTAAAATCCTCATTCATCTTGGCTTCGATGGATTTTGACAGGGTATTTTCTGTTACAAACTTTTGTAGTCTATCAATGTCTTGTAGTATTTTTTGCATTATTTTTCTTTTTTATGTTTTTATTCGTTTTTATGGTAAAAAAGAATAAATTATTCGTTTTTATTCTTGTTCTTGAATATAACTATTTAATTCAATATCGCAGTATTTTTTTACCAATGAAATAATTTTATCAACATTATCTAGTTCTAAAAGCTCTTTTCTATCCTTTGTATCCATTGCAATATTTTTCCATTCTAAAACTTCTGGAATGCTTTCTTTTTCAATATCAAACAATGTTTGATCTGCAAAAATTAAATTAAAATTCATTTTTTTTCCTTTCTTTTTATTTTTACAATTTTTTCCCAAGCAAACATTGTAAAAGTATAGCCAAAATATCCAATAGCAAAAAATAAGAATATCGCAAATATCCGAGATACACCTCAAAATTCTTTCAAAAACTTTGGTGCTTGAAAAAATAAGTGGTATTCTTATAAAATTTGTTAATATAATTTTAAATTTAGGAAAAATTATGTATAATCCAATCTACAACTTACACCTATATGGTTGTAACCGAACCTCTTTTGGAGGTTTGGACTTATGTAAGAATATAGCTCAAACTCTTTGTTGCAATTACCACATTCATAATCTTTGGAATCATCATCTTCCATTTCCAAGTAATTAAATTCAGAATAATCTATATAAGCTCCACAATAAGGACATTCTACACTATTCATTTTACACTCTCCAATTTACATTTTTCTTTTTAATCATTTACAATAAGTTAAGTAAGCTATAAACAAAGCTGGTTTAGAATACGATTCCTTTGTTTTTTCTTTTGGAAAATCAATAAGTCCATCGCAAACATTAATATGCATTACTGGAATATTCTCTTATCAAAGTATTAAACCTTAAGAATTTAGAATTTAATCCCTGATAAACACTTCCTGTGTAAGGATTATGTGTAATTCCATATTTTGAATCCCACTCTTTTCTCCAAGGAGTTTGATTGTTTTTTATAGATTGCTTCTAAAAAATCTGCAATTTTTTCTATTTCTTTATTAAGAATGTCTTCTTTTAAATTTTTCTTTTCACTCATATTCTATTCTCCTAAAGTGTTTTAATGGCTTGGTGTTTTGGAATTTGATTAAAGGCATTTTTAAAACTTTCTGGTAATTCTTTGATTTTGTCAATCTTTCTAAGTTTTTCTAAAATAATGTTTCTAGTATAGGTTTTGCCTGAGCTTTTATAATTTAAAATTTGTCTATCTAAAAATTCATTAAAGCTTTCTTTGCTTAAAATATCTACTTGCATTAAATTTTTGAGCTTTAAATCATCATTAACATCTTTGCAAAATGGAGTATAAACTCTTGGAAATTTTTTAGTTTTTTCTAAAAAATATTTTTCAATTATGGAACTCATTGCTTTTCCATCAGGATCATTATCCATAGCTAAATTTATTTTTAAATTTGCATTTAATATATTTTTTTCAAACATAAAATCAAGCATATCTTTTAGTTTTTGCTCTCCAAATCTTCCTGCTGTTGAAAATAGAAGAGTTTCCTCTGAATTTAACCCTTTTAATTGCACAAAACTCAAAGAATCAATAATGCTTTCTGTAATAACTAAATTTTTAATCTCTCCGCTTGGTTTTAGGATTTCAATACCTTTTTCCCCTGTTTGAATATTCTTTAAGGGTTTTTTTCTTATGTTTCCCTCTGTATCTTTTAAAATAGGAATATTTAATCTTCTGGTAAAGCCACATAAGGCTATCATTTTTACCTCATTTAGGCTTTGAAGACTATAATGTGGGAAACACACATTTTTAAATTTATCTTCTTTGATATATTGTTTGTATGGTGTAATTGTCTTTGCATAAATCATACGATTTTCAAATAATGGATTATCCAAACTACTCTCTTCAAGCATTTTAAACTCTTTGGAAAAATCCTTTGATTGTGTAATGGTGGTATTGATTTTTATTTTTGAAAAATCAAAATCTTTATTATTCTGAAAACATTCAACTAATTTTTTTGCACTAATTTTTCTATTTTTGGCAAAATTGATAATATTGCCACGATCACTTTGATCACCATTCATATTGTAATAAAGATAATATGGTGTTTTATTTTCATCAAGTTTGATATTCACCATAATTTTTTCTTTATTTTTTAAAATATCTTCTTTAACTAAGGGTATCCATTTACTTCTTTGCATTTCCCTTAAAGACATATTCAAAAGACTGTATCCCTGTGTTAGCAATACCAAATGCAAAGGAATTTTGCTTAACTCTTGAACTTTATTAAAATCTTTATTTGGCATTACTTTTTCCTTGTATTCTCTTGTTTTTTATGTTGTAAATTTCTATCAATAGCTTTTGAAAATTGTTGATTGAGGGTATTGCTTTCTAAGCCTTGTAAAAAAGTTTTAGTTTTTGAAACTTCTTCTGGGTTGCTCTTTTTCTCGTTAAAAACTTTTGCTGCCAATCTTAAATCATCATTTAGTATCTTGTTGCCTTCAAAGGATATTTGGATACCTTTTTCAATCATTTCTCTGTGTTCTAAACTAAGTTTTGATGGGGTTTTGTCTTTAAGAATAATTAAAATTTTTAACTCATCATCGTCCATTCCATTTTTGCAATACTCAAAAAATCTCTTTTTGAACATATCTTTTGTCATAGCGAGATTGTGATTTTGTAACTTAATATCTTCAAGCCAAGTAAGCCAAGGCTTTTTTTCCTCTGATTGAGATATTGATTGCTTCTTATTATTTTCTAATGCTTTTGTATTTTCCTTAGGTATATTATGGATATTTTGGAGAGGTGTTTCTTTGATGGTATTTTCATTTTCTTCAATAAGATTGTTTAGTTTTTGATTTTCAATAGTATTTGATTGCATAATCTCTTGGCAATCTTGAGCAAAGAGATTTATAAAGTTTTCTCCTATTTCATTTTCTCTCTTAATCTCATCAATACTTAAAACCTTGTTCCATTCTATCTTCTCTGGATTAAAATTATTTTTAATAAGGGATAAGAATTGCTCTTGATTCATCTCTGTCTTAAGTGCAATAATGGCATCATCATTCTGATTCATACCTACTAAGTCAATTTTTAAACCTGTATTTTCTTGCACTTGCTGGATATAGGTGTTTATAAAATCTTTTTTTAATTCAGCAAGCTTTTCTTGACTAACTAAATTCTCCCTACCAAAAACCTTAATAGTGTTATCAAATATTTCTTCCTCTTTAAAAATACCTATTTTCTCTAAGTCTTCTTGATGATTTTTTAAAATCTGATTACCAAAATGAATAATTTTTTCATCAAAGATATTCCAAGCAATTGGCAAAACAAACTTCTTTTCATTGCTTTCTTTAAAAACCAAATCTGATGTTTGGAGATCTTCAAACTCTTTTTGAATGCTTTTAACAAAATCCTGTAGTTCTTGTTTTTGCTTATCATTGGTTATTTCAATCTCTTTTTGAAAATCTTCTAAAAAATCTTTGAGTGTAATGGCTTGTTCTATTTTATTGTCTTGTTGTATTTCTTCTTTGGTTGCTTTAAGCTCTTTTAGGAGATTTTCTATGTAATCATCAATATTAGAGTTTTTTTTAATTTCATCAATAATAACTTTGAAAAATTCTTTTTTTTCATCAAGCTTTAATAAATTATAGGTGTAAAAAAATGAGTTCCAAAAATCCTTATTCATAATCTCTCCTTACTATTGCTCTGCTCTCCCCTCCTTTTATAAAAACTATCTTTTAAAGCTTTTTGTTTTTTTTCTGCTCGTGCTTTTTCTCTTGCTTTATTTCAGGTTGCTCTTTTTCAATTTTTTGATTTTGTTGTTTTCTAAAGTCTTTTGCGTGGAAATCTTTTTCTAAATTCTGTGCATAAAGATAGTTCTTAACTTGCTTTAATGTATCTGGATACAGAAGTCTATTTTCTTCCAATAAAGTATAAGTAGGTAACTTTTTCTCATCTGGTGTTTGAGGGTTGTTTTTTAGAATGTTTTTAAATTTTAATTCTTCATTCAGTGGTTTTAGTCTTTCTTTATTGATTGTGGCAAACTCTTCAATATTAAAAAGATGTTCTGTAACTAGCGTTGGAGTTATTGCAACTTTTTGAGTGCTAATTTTTGTAAATGGCTCTCCGTTTTCCTTTAGTTTAATATTTCCATTTTGGTCTTTTTGCACTTCTGTTTGATACTCAAATAACATTTCGCCTGTTTTTTCAGAGTATCTTTGCTTTCCATTTTCATCAAGCAATGGTATTTTTTCACCATTCTCATCAAGTTTAAAGATAGGTTCTAACTTATGAGTTTTAATATAAGAGATTTTTGCTTTTACAATATTTTTATTTTGAAAAATAGAATCTAATTCTTCCTTTTGTGCTCCTAAAAAAGCAGCATCATTTAAGGAAATCCACGCATTGTTTTTATAATTACCCTCTTGTTGCTTAATATTCAAGATTAAAGAATTTAAATCATTGTATGGTATCCCATTGCTTGGATTATAAGCCCTTTGCCACTCTTCTTTTGATTTGTCTTTTTTAAAAGGTGCTCTGTCTTTTGCGATACTTTGCACAATTTCAAAAGAGATATATTCAGCATAACTATTCTTTTTTTCTTCCAAAGTCATTGTTTCCCAAGTTTTCATTCTTACTCTCCTACGATGTAATTAAGTTCTTGTTCTAATATCAAAGTAGCTTCATCTTCACTTTGAATCTCAATCCCTGCTTTAAAAAAAGCAACTGCTTCTTCCTTAGTTAATTCTTGTTTTTCCATCTTTTTCTCCAATAAAAAGTTAGATTTGCAACTTTTGCAAAACAAAAAAAATTCTATTGAGATGTAAAAAATAAAAAAACTGCATAAAAAAGTAAAAAAAGGGATTAAAAATGTGTATTGTTTTATATAAGTGTGTGTGGTGGGTTTGTTTGCAATGAAGCTCTATTCTTTTTTATGCTAAAAAGGAATAAAAAAGAATAAATTATTACTTTTTATTCCTTTTAGGAATATTTTATTCTTATAAACATAAGCTAGAGGTTAGAAGATATTCTCCTAGCTCACGCTTATGAAATGAGCTAAGAGGTTTTATCTTAATAAGCCTTGACTGCAAAAAGCAATAGTAGTATAATGCCCATTAAGATATGTCTGAATATCTTCTTCATTTAGCCTCCTTTGCAAAAAGTAGGCTACCTTGAGAGGCTGCTACCTCTTAAGGCAACCTCTGATGCAATTATATATCAAATATTTTTTCTATGTAAAATTAAATTATTCGATTAAATTACTTTTCTTGTTATTGCAGTTGAAGTATAGAGATATAAAAAAGAATAAATTATTCTTTTTTATTCTTTTTAGGAATAGAATATTCTTATCTTTTAAAACTTTTTCTGATTTGTTTTTCTTTTTGTTGGCTTAAAAAGATTTGCAAGCGATTGAGTTCAATTTCTTGTAAATCTTTTGCTAATTTTTTAAATTCTGTGAGATTACTCTCTCTTAAAATTGAAATATATAAAGACTTTTGTTCTTTTTGAATAACAAAAGGAGTGATATTATTTTCTATGCAAAAATAAAACATTATAAGTCTTCCTACTCTTCCATTACCATCATTAAAGGGGTGGATTTTTTCAAAATGAAAATGTGATTGTAAGATTGCCTCTAATTTTTGATCATCATCTTTTGCACTATTGATTTGATAATCTAAGTTATTTAGCATTTCTTGTAAATGTGTAGGCACTAAATAAGGCTTGCTTGTTTCAAAATTTGCTCCTACAATAAGATTAGGAATTACTTTGAATTGCCCCTTGTTTTCAATGAGATTATCCATAACAATAGAGTGTAGTTCTTTAATTTGATTGGTATTAAGTTTTTGATTATTTTGTAGATTTTGCTGATAAAACTCTAGAATTTTAGGAATTACAAAACGATAATTTCGCACTTCAAAAAATTCTCTTTCATTGGTATGGCTTGGAATAAAACCATCAAGAATAATACTAGCAGTTTGATCTTGAGTTAAAGTATTGCCCTCAATAGCGGTGCTATGATGAGCCATTCTGATAGTTAAATCTTTGAGATAATTCTCATTCTCCAAAGCCTTAAGAAGCATTTTCTTGCTCTTTATTAAGTAATATTTTTGCATTATCTCTCTTTTGTGTTTTTAATATTCCTTATTGTATCCATATCTCATATTCTTTTAGTATTTTAATCTTTTTTCCTAAAGACTAGGTTAAATGGTAAATAGTTTTAGCCACTTTGTAAATCTTTCTATGATAAAATACCCTTGGCTAAAACGATGAAATAAGGGGGCTTTTGCCTCTACGAGATTTATCAAAATAGGATTTACAAAGTGGCTAGAATAAGGAGTTTTTTAGTTCTCCGCAGGGTAACTTGCCTAGCATCCCAAAAAACTAAAATAATGTCAGCTGTCTTGGCTCTTGAGCCTTTTCAGTGAGACTTTTTTCTCCTATGAGTATCTTCATATTGTCAAATTGTTTTTCTGTAAGCATTATGGCGCGAATATGCCCTCTTTGTGGTAAAAAACTTTCCAATTTTTTCATATAGGTCTGTGCACTTTTTGCTCCCTTGCAAATCCTTGCATATACAGAAAATTGCAACATAAAAAAATCCTTCTTTTAGTAATCTTTGGCGGAATTGACTTCCTGCCTTTCTTTGCTCTTTTGTCTTAGTAGGCATATCAAACATCATAGGATTCTCATAAATTTCTCTTCCATTACTCTCCTTGCTAAAAGTGGGTAATTCTAGGTAGTTCTCTCCTGTCTCTATGGCTTTTGCAAGACTCCATATCGTGCGTGTTATGGCTCTATATAAAGGAAAGTATTTATTTTCAAGCAAAACTTTTGCATTGAGAATATTTACTAGCTCTACCCTATCCCCTAGTTCCAAACTCTCTCCTAAATGCATAAAAGAAACTTTAGAATCCACGAAAGCTCTATAAGGTTCTATTAAATCATCTGCAAGATTATAGGGATTGAATTGATTGGTGTGTTTGATTCCAAGAGAGGGCAGCAAACCTGAAGCGACAATATTTCTCGCAATTGCTCCTCTTACAATCGCATAACCATAGTTTAATGCAGAGTTAATAACACAAAAATCCTCTCTAAAAAATCCTTTTCATAGAGAGCTGGAAAATAAAGCATTGAAGCCTTAGCCTCATTATTGGTGCTATCATTGAGTTTTACACCTTTTTGCAAGGACAAAAGCTTATTGGCAGTAATATTTTGATTTTGTAAAAACAAAAGCTGTGCTTGATTATAGATTTTTTGCTGAATAATTTTTTGCCAGAGGATAGATTTTTGTTGTTGTTTGATTTTTATTTGATATTGCAAGATTTTTGCACCTCTAAAATGTGGTAGATAAGACATAAAACAACCACTTGGGATATGAGATTCATCACTGACAAAAAGCAAAATCTTATGTTTTGCAAAAGTGCTCAAAAGACTTGAGCTAAGAGTAATTTGAGGAGTGTCAATGACAATGACTGAAATATCTTTTAAGGGGATACAAAAAGACTTTGTATCTTGTGTAAGATACAAAGCATTGTTTTTATGCGAAAGTTTTGTGGGAGTGCTTAGGAAAAGTGTGCGAAAAGCTTCTTCAAACATTGATTTACTTCTTATGTCTTTTGAGTGCTATTTCTTGCCTTTTACTTGGCTTGCATACTTTAATTTCTCCTAGTGGAGAAACTTGCACTTTCTCAAAAACCACCAATCCCTGAATTCCACAATTTGTGCGAGAAAAAAGCATCTTATCTTCTTTTTTATCCACATCTTTAAAGAAACTTTTTTCATCCTCTGAAGCAAAAGCAAATCTACTATGATGTATAAAACTCATACTTGCCGTTGCAGTCCCTGTGGTAGTATAAACGGCAATAACTGGATTTTGCATCTCTTTTGTCTGGATTTTGACATAGTCATTTTTAAAAAGCGAGAAACAAAACTCATAATTTTCATCCATCTCTATCCAATCTTTTAGCACCTCACCTTTTCCTTTTTGAACAATGGCTTTATTTGGAAGTTTGCCTAGTGCAAAATCAAAAGTATAAATTGGAACTGCATAAAAACCTTTTTTACCTCTAAAAACATCTACTCTTACCATCTCTCCATTATCAACTAAACCTCCATTAACCTCTCGTACCTTACCAAATGCAATAGCTTTTTTTACCCCCTCTTCCCCTCCAAAACTCTTATAATAAGATTCTCTTTTTCTGATTGTTTCTTGATGTAATGCTCCTGTAATTTTATGTGATGAGGCGTGAGAAACAAAAATCTTTGCAATACTATCAGCAATCTTGTTTTTAAAATCCTCTATTGGATAACGCAAAGCAAGTTTTGTGACACAGTCTGCTTGATTTAAACTATTTGCCTTATGTCTAGAATCTTTATATCCTAACTCTTTTTCTTTGAGATATTGGCTATATTTTTGTATCGTGCTATCGTTGATACAAGCAATAATAATAGCATCTTGTGCGTGGTGAATATGATGCTCCCTGTCCTTAGTGCTAATTCCCCAATACGCCCTTAATGCAGAAGTAAGCGAACCTGATACTATCCTAACCCTTCTTTTCCTACCTTCAAGAGGTAAAAACTCTAAATATTTATCAATATAACAACTTACAACTCTTACAATATATCCAGTATCTACCAAGTTTCTTGCCAAAAACTCTGCACGATCCCCAATATTTCTATCTTTAAAATTTTTTGAGATTAGTCTCTGTTTTTTATACTTGTCAAATCTTGTGGCAAAAACGCGTGTAATGTATTTTTCCCACTTATCCGTATTATCTGCTAAATATTCATAAGGCGTCTTGTTTCCTTTTTGGGCATTTTCTCTTTTAAAACACAATATTTTATTGCCTTGAGAATTATCAAGACTACGACTTAGAGGAAAGAAATGGTCAATATCTAGAGACGCTTCATCTCTAAGGTGCTCTTGTGTAATTTTATCCCCGCTATAAAGACACTGCTCTCCTTGCAAAATCCAAAGCTTGCATTTTAAAATATTTTTTGCATTTTCACTTAATCCATAGCTTCTTAAGACGTTTAAGGCTTCTTGATTGATTATTTGGTTTTCTTTTTGCTGTTTTGCTTCTTTATCCCGTTCTGCATATTTCTTTCCCACTTCCCTTGTAAGCTCGATATTGCAAAAATGCACTGCTCCATATTTTTCAATAATAGCATTGATTACTTTTCTAAACTCACTTAAAGCGCGATTTACGACAGGATTTGAAATATCAAAGTAGCTATCTTCTTTTGCAATATCCTTAAGAGGAGGTAAAAGATTTGTTTTTTGTGAAGTTGTTTTTGGAAAAATATTTTTTTCTTGCAAGATTGCTACTGCCTCATCATATCTTTTGCCCTCTTTCATTATAGGAAGAATTTGGTAGAGTGCCTTTAAAGAAAGATTGATGTGTTTGGAAAATTTTAGATTGGCTTGCTTGATATTATCAATTTCTTGAGTAGTAAAACTTTCTTTTTTTAACTTACTCTCAATTCTCGCCCAATCTTTTTCTTCACCTAATATTTCGGCAATCTTATCCTGTTTGATTTGCGATAAATGAGAATTTGCTTTTTTAAGCTGATATGTAGCCTTGAATTCTAAAAATGCTACATTCTCCGATTTATCTGCTTTGGAATAATCCAAATCTTTAAAAGCAAAACTTTGTGGTAATTCTAAAATTTTTCGCAAGTGCTTGTAGGTTAGTTTTTTATTTGATGCTTCTTGCAAAATTTGCTCAATTATCTCTTGTTTAT
The DNA here is from genome assembly GCF_003364335.1 of Helicobacter anseris. Classification (GTDB taxonomy): domain Bacteria; phylum Campylobacterota; class Campylobacteria; order Campylobacterales; family Helicobacteraceae; genus Helicobacter_H; species Helicobacter_H anseris. The sequence continues at coordinate 17,486 of NZ_NXLX01000002.1, read as the reverse complement.
TTTCCCATATAATTCCAGTTTTATTGGAAATATTTAAAAGTGTATTGATAATTTTTGTAACAGCAACAAACTCCTCAGCACTTGGAGAGAATTTGCAAGCCCTATTACTATCTTTAAAAAATTGACATTTGCCTATCTTATCTTCAAAGCTCTTTAATGGTCTTTGAAAAAATACTATTCCCTCTTGTCCTATTTTGTTGTTTGCATTTTGATTTCCTAAAATTATTTTTTTAAAATTATCAGTAATATAAGCACTTCCTAGTTCTTTTTGTGTATTTAAAAGCATTTCTAACTCTGCTCTTAATTCACTTCTTCCTATACATCTCTTGTAGTCTACAATACTTTTTTTGCCGTCTTTGTCTTTTTGATTTTTATTGCGCACATTATCCATTTGTCCAGTTATTCCAAATCTTGGCTTTTGGTAATAACTTTCATACATCATTTCACCAATGGTTTTAAAATTCTTTTCTTGTAAAATTTTTTGATTATTTTGGATTGCACCCTTTAACTTACCTCCCTCTTTATCCTCTAGTTCATAAGTAATATCATCATAGCCTCTCTCTTGGCTTTGTTTGAAAAAGAGGAGGGAGACTTATATCTCCAAACATTTCTTTAGGTGAAATTTCCAAAGTTTTACAAAGATATTTTTTAATTTCTAAGATTCTATTTCTTCTTCTTGCATTGCGTCTCCTAGCACTTCTAGCATTTCTTCTAGGGAGAGCTAAAGATTTTCCATCTTTTGGATTTTCAGCCACCCTAAAGATTCTTACTCCACTATCTGCAATTCTTTCGAGTTTGATTTTATCATCTTGCATTTGTCCCTCTACCAACGCCCAACCAATACTAGAAATACCAATATCAAATCCTAATGTTCTTACAATCATGGTTTTTCTCCATCTTTTAATATTATATTTTTCGAGTTGGGTTTTGTCACATTTTATAAAATAACAAAAAAAAGTTTTTTATGTAAAATGTGCAATTACTTTTATTTATGAGGATAAAAAATGCAAGTTTGTATTGCTGGATGTCATACCAATGTCGGAAAAACTTATGCAAGTGCAATGTTATGCGCAAGTTTGGGATATGATTATTTCAAAATCATTCAAGCAGGAATACCAAAAGATTGTGAGATTATCACTTCTTTTGCTCCGCATAGCAAAATCTATCCTGAGGGATATGTTTTACAAACTCCTGCTTCTCCACATATAGGTAAAAAAATAGAAAAAGCCAATTATAATGCCAAAGAAATTACAATACCACAAAGTCAAAATCTTATCATAGAAACAGCTGGGGGACTTTATAGTCCTATTGATGAAAAATATTGTATGATTGATTTCATCTCTCACCATCATCTAAAAACTCTGCTTGTAGGAGGATATTATCTTGGTTCTATCAACCATATATTGCTTAGTATTGAAGCACTAAAAAATAGAAATATGCAACTAATGGGATTAATAATGTCTGGAGAACAAAATAAAGATTTTGATAATTTTATCTCAGAATACGCAAAAGTAAAAATACTCCACTTGCCCTTTTTTGATAAATCTAACTTTGAGACTATCAAAAAAGACTTCAAGCAAGCATTGGATATTATTTTTTAATATTTTTTCTTATTGATATCAGTAAGAATCTCTTCTGCAATATGATTTACTTTAGTGCTAATATTTGATGAAGATCGTGCAATACCTGCATTTTCTTCTGTAATGCTTTGTAAATGCACCACTGCTTCGTTGATTTGAGATACACTATCTGATTGATTTGCTATAGATACCCCTACTTCATTGATAGATTCTATAAGCATATTAGTATTTGCTTCAATTTCACTAAGACTTTTTTGTGTTCTTTCTGCGAGTTTTCTTACTTCATCAGCAACTACAGCAAAACCTCTTCCATGCTCTCCGGCTCTTGCAGCTTCTATTGCAGCATTTAATGCCAAGAGATTTGTCTGATCGGCAATATCTCTAATAATGCCAATAACAAGCTTGATATCTTCGGATTGTGCAATAACTTGATTGGTTTTTTCATTGATATCCTGCATTGTTTTAGTTATTCCGTGAATAGATTTTGTAGTTTTTGCCAATGATTGCGCTTGCGTGCTTGATGCTGCATTTAAACTATTGATGGCCTGAAACAAATCACTAGAAGCAACATTTAAACTATTTGCAAAGTCACTAGAAGCTTGCAACATCTTTCTAATTTCACTACCCAAAGCATTTGTTACAAGCTCTACACTACCCTTTGCATTTTTCACTTCTGTAGTAAAATCTAACTTCATATAAGAATCAAAAACACGATTGATTTCATTAAGATTGCTACCTACTTTATTTTGTAAAATTTCAAGCATATTGTTTAATACATTTTTTAATTCAATAAGTTGAGGATTTGCAGGATTTTCAATGATTCTAGCACTTAAATCACCCGCTTCAATTCTTTTTGCTGTTTCTACTGATTGAAGCACTGCTTTAGAATCTTGCTCTAACATTTGTCTTGTTTTATCAATATTTGAGTTTAAAACTCTAGCCATCTGACCAAATTCATCATTTGTATTAACAGATATTCTTGCTACACTCTTTTTCTTATGTCCTAAATAATCAAAAAATTCATTTAAACCACTTTGTATAGCATTGATGGGTTTAAGATAATAATAAATTACCCAATAAAGTAAGAAAGCTACCACAATTGCTAAGAAAATCGCCAAGAAGACTTGCATTCTTGCATCTTTTTCAATAGGCGCCATCACTTCTTGCAAATCCTCGACACTGCAAATAATATAAGAACCTTGACCTTTTATATCAGAACGCTTGCATACTGCCAATTTTTGCTTTCCACCTTTATCTAAAAAAACAAATGGTTTTAAATCCTTAAGCTTTAACACCATATCATAAAGTTTTATCAAATCCGCATCTTTCTTTAAAACTTCTTGCTTATTTGTCGAGACAAATGCCATTTTACTTTTATCCATTGCAAAAATATGACCAGGCATCATTTCAAAATTTCTTTGTAAGGTTGAGATTTTATCATCTAAACCCAAGATTCCAAGCAGTTTATTATTTCTATAAATTGGCACCGCATATGTGAAACAATACTCTTGTGTTGCATCATCAAAGTAGGCTGAAGTTACAATTAAGCTTTTTTTCATTAAAGCATCTTTATACCACTCCCTAGTTCTAGCATCATAATCATCAGCTTTCCCATAAATACCATAAGCAAGATTCTTTTTATCTATATCTGCATCACTAATAATAAGCTCACCATTATTAAGTGCAAAATATACCCCAAGAAAATCACCGCCCTTTCTAAAAGGCTTAAGCAAAGGACCAATAGCTTGCAATGCTTTGGTTTGATTAAAAAAAGCATCTGAAGGCACTTCATCTAGTTGTTCTAACAAACTTTTTATACTAGTAAATACTCTTAGCTTTGCTGCTTCCATCGGAATATCAGCCATTTTTACTGTATCAATATGTTCTTTTACTGACTGGTTAAAAGCAACTTTTTTTGTAGATTTGTAAGATATAGCACCGATAATAGCAAGCGCTAAAGCCACAATAAATACCGAAATAAAAGTCAATTTAAATTTAATACTCTTCATTTTTTGCCTTAATCCTCAAGCAGAGCTATTTTTTGGAGTAAATTATAACAAATCAAAGCTCTATTGTTTGTAAAATCTCTTTTATACAATCGACAACAAAATCAATTTCTTTCTCCAAAATAACATATGGAGGCATAAAATATATTGTATTTCCCAAAGGACGCAATAAAATACCTCGTTTTAAGGCTTCTTGGAAAAAAATCAAACCTGCACGATTTTTTTTTGTTTTTATCAAATCAAATGCAAAAATCATCCCTCTGCTCCTTAGATTTGAAACTTGATGAAAATTTTTTAATTCCTGCATTCTAGTAAAAATATATTTGGATTTTTGTTGATTTATTTGTATGATATTTTCTTGCTCAAAAATATCCAATACAGCATTTGCACAAGAACAGGCCAAAGGATTCCCAGTATAGCTGTGAGAATGTAAAAAAGCTTTTCCTTCTTCATATGGGGCATAAAATTTTTGATAAATCTCATCTTTTGTTATCACTACTGATAAGGGCAAATATCCCCCTGTAATACCCTTGGACAAACAAAGATAATCAGGCACTACTCCACACTGCTCTAATGCAAACATACTTCCGACCCTACCAAATCCCACAGCAATTTCATCAAAAATCACATCAATTCCATAGCTTTGAGCAAAAAGCACGCTTTCTTTTATAAAATCTGTGCTATACATATGCATATTTCCTGCACACTGCACAATAGGCTCAAGAATAAAAGCGCAAATATCTTGATAATTTTGCATTATTAACTCTTTAAAAACCTGCAATTCTTTTTCATAATCTTCATTTTTAGGAGTGGGAGCTTGCAAACATTCTAATAAAAGCGCGCCATAAACCTCTTTATAAAGTTTGATATCCCCCACACTCAAAGCCCCTAGCGTTTCGCCATGATATGCATTACTTAGGGTAATAAATTTCTTTTTTTCTTTTTTATCTAACAAACTCTTATGAAAACTCATTTTTAAAGCAACTTCAATGGCAGATGATCCATTATCTGCATAAAAGCATTTATTAAGTTCTTTGGGCAATAAGGCACAGATTCGTGCAGATAAATCAATGATTGGCTGATGTGTAAAACCCGCTAAAAGCACATGCTCTAAAGTATCAATTTGTTCTTTTAATTTTTGATTGATATACGCATTGCAATGACCAAATAAATTGACCCACCAACTACTAATACCATCAATATATGCCTTATCATTAAAATCATATAAATAAACCCCTCTGCCTTTTTTAATGGGAATAAGAGGGATTTTTTCGTGGTCTTTCATTTGCGTGCAAGGATGCCAAATATGCAATAAATCCTGTGAAATTATATTTTCCATTCTCTACCTTATTTTTAATCACAGAAGTGTAATATCTTTTGATAACTTTTAGTATATTCCTGATTTTGAAGTATAATTTACAAAAAGGTTTAAGATGCATCAAAAAATAAAACATATTTTACAAGAATTGCAAAATTCATCAAATTATCGCACGCTTACTCCTATGCAACATCAACAAGAAAAAATCATTATTTCAAATCAAATGCTTATCAATCTTGCTTCAAATGACTATTTAGGCATAGCTCAAGATAGGGATTTTATCAACTCTTTTTACCAACAAGTCGATTTGACACAAACCCCTCTATCCAGTGCTTCTTCAAGAAGTCTTAGTGGAAATTTTAAAATTTTTGAGGATTTTGAAAAATACCTCAATATGCTTTATTCCCCAAAAAAAGCACTCATTTTTAATAGTGGATATCATGCAAATCTAGGAATTATAGATGCACTTGCGCAAATACCAAATACACTTTTTTTAGCAGATAGTTTTGTGCATGCGAGTATTTTTGATGGCCTTAGAATCTCGCGTGCAAAGTTTAAGCGATTTGCCCATAATAATATGCAAGAATTAGAATCTTTGCTCAAAGAATTTCACGGCACTTATGAGCATATCATTATCTTGAGTGAAGGACTTTTTAGTATGGATGGGGATTTTTGCAATATCAATAAACTCATCGAATTTAAAAAAATCTACAAAAATGTTTTAATTTATATTGATGAGGCACATAGCATTGGAACTTACGGGCAAGAACTCTTAGGATTGTGCAAAGATTTAAAGGTTTTAGATTCTGTTGATTTTTTAATTCTTGCTTTTGGAAAAGCCATAGGATCTTGTGGAGGATGTGTGCTCTGCGATGATATTTTTAGGCAATATTTTATCAACAAAGCACGCACTCTTATCTATTCCACCGCCATTGCTCCAATTAGCATTGCTTTTTGCCTCTTTGTCTTTAAGAATCTACCACACTTAGTAGATAGGCAAAACAAACTGCACAATCTTTCTAATTTTTTAAGAAAGGAATTACTGAATAGAAAAATGGATTTTATTGGGGATTCTCATATCATCAGCCTTATGACTTATGAAAATAAAAAAGCACTTGATTTATCAGAAAAACTCTTTAAATATGGATTTTTTGCCCCTGCGATTAAATACCCAAGTGTTCCGGAAAATCAAGCAAGGATTAGAATCTCACTCAATGCAAATCTTAATGAAGATATTTTACAAAATCTCTTAGAGGCTCTATGCAAGTAGATTTACTAACCCCTGCAGATTATAATGAGGTCATAATATTTTTTTCTGGTTTTGGGAGCAATAAGAGTTTTTTTCAACATCTCACATTGCCAAAAAAAACACTTATATTCATTTCTAATTATCAAAACAATCTTTTAAACTTAGATTTTTTAAAAGATAAAAAAATCACACTAATTGCTTGGTCTATGGGGGTAGCAATGGCTAATCGCTTTTTGCCAAAAAACCTGAATGTCATTAAAAAAATTGCCATAAATGGGACCTTGCAAGGTATTGATAAAAAAAATGGAATCCCTCCTGCAATTTTCAAATACACTATAAAAAACTTTAATCTTGAGATTTTTAAAAAAAATACTTTTGAAAATACATTAAATAGTGCAAATAATTTTCTTTTCCCTAAAAAAGAAAGCTTGATTATGGAGTTACAAAATATCTATGACACTCTTTTAAACATACCAAGCAAAGAGGAAATATGGGATAAGATTCTCATTAGCAGAGATGATAAAATTTTTGAAACAAAGTATCAGCTAAATGCTTGGGAGAATTGCAAACCTATTAAAATAAACACTCCTCATTTTCCTTTTTTTGAATTTGATGATTGGGATATGCTATGCAATATATAGCAAAAAAATTTTTTGAAGCAAAAAGCACCTATGATATCAATGCGATAATCCAAAATCTTATGCAAGATAGACTTTTATCACTTTTACCCAAAAAAAGGTTTTATAGCGTTCTTGAGATTGGATGCGGAACTGGTGGGCTTACAAGAAAACTTTTTCAAGCATTGGATTTTACAAAATTTGTGTGCAACGATATCAATGATTACAAAAGTTATATCCCACCGCAAACAGATTTTATTTTACTAGATGCAAATTCTATTCATACAGCGCTTGAAGAAAAGTTTGATCTTATTATCTCAAATGCCTGTATTCAATGGCTTCATCAAAGAGAGTTTTTGGCTAATATTTTAAAACTTTGCCATCAAGACTCTCTTCTTGTTTTTGGCACTTTTGGAAAACAAAATCTCATTGAAATAAGGCAACATACTAACAACGGATTAGATTATCTTGATTTAATAGATTATGAAAAGATTTTGAGTGAAAATTATCATATCTTGCACTTATCTGAAACACTAGTTCCGCTTACCTTTCAAACGCCTCTAGAGGTTTTTAGGCACTTAAAACTTACTGGGGTAAATAGCCTGGAATCTAATTACACAATCACTCAAAAAAAACTTTATGAATTTCAAACAAGATTTAATAACACTCTAACCTACCACCCTATTTACATCACAATTAAACCAATATGAGATAAAATACCAATATTTTTTATTTAAGGTTTTATTATGTCAAATTTCATTGAGATTGAGGGTAGAAGAATTGGGAGTGATTATGAGCCTTTAGTGATTGCTGAGCTTGGGATCAACCACAATGGCTCTTTGAGTGTCGCTAAAGAAATGGTAGATAGTGCCAAAAGGGCAGGAGTGGAAGTGCTTAAGCACCAAACCCACATCATTAAAGATGAGATGAGCTCATTAGCCAAAAAAGTCATTCCTGGCAATAGTGATAAAAGCATTTATGAGATTATGCAAAGTTGTGCTTTGAGTGAAGAAGAGGAATTTGAGCTTAAAGAGTATGTAGAGAGGGCAGGAATGATATTTCTCTCCACACCTTTTTCTAGAGCAGGGGCAGATAGACTAGAGAGAATGGGGGTGAGTGCGTATAAAATCGGCTCAGGAGAGATGAATAACTATCCACTTCTCAAACATATCGCTAGTTTTGGTAAGCCTATGATTGTCTCTACTGGAATGAATGATTTGGAAAGTGTAAAAAAAGCCACAGACATTTTACAAAGCTTTAATGTCCCCTTTGCCTTGCTTCATACTACCAATCTCTACCCCACACCCCCTCATTTGGTGAGGCTTGGAGCAATGCAAGAGATGATGAGGGCTTATCCTCATATCCCTATTGGACTAAGCGATCACACACTCAACAACAATGCGTGTAAATCTGCTATTGCTTTAGGGGCTAGTATCGTAGAGCGACATTTTAGCGATCATAAAGATAGAATTGGCCCTGATATCATCTGCTCTATGGATGAGAAAGAAACAAGAGATTTAATCCTCTCAGCCAAAGAAATTTTCTCAATGCGTGGAGGAGAGAAAAAAGCTACAAAAGAAGAGCAAGTAACTATCGACTTTGCATTCTCCACTTGTGTCAGCATTGCTCCTATCAAAAAGGGTGAGATTTTTAGCAAAGAAAATCTATGGGTGAAACGCCCTGCACTTGGAGAAATCAAGGCTGAATTTTATGAGGAGATTTTGGGCAAGAGAGCAAAATGTGATATAGAGAGCGACACTCATCTCTCTTGGGAGATGATCGAGTGAAAAAGATTGTATTTTTGAGTGGGACAAGGGCAGATTGGGGGAAGATCAAAGCCCTAGTGCAAGAAGTAAAAGAGAGCAAAAGCTTTGAGTATAAAATCTTTGTGTGTGGAATGCACCTCTTAGAGCTGTATGGAAAGACTTTTATTGAGATTTTCAAAGATGGATTTGATGAGGTGTTTTTGGCAAAAGCCCACAAATACCAAGAAAGAATGGATTTAGCCCTCTCTGATAGTATCAAACAATTCTCAAACTTTGTTAAAGAATATAAGCCTGATTTGATTGTCATTCACGGCGATAGACTAGAGGCACTTGCAGGAGCGATTGTGGGGGCGTTTAATAATATTTTAGTCGCCCACATTGAGGGAGGGGAAGTGAGTGGGACGATTGATGAATCTATTCGCCACTCTATCTCTAAACTTGCTCATTTGCACTTTGTGGCAAATGAGGAGGCTAAGAGGCGACTAATCCAGCTAGGAGAGAAGCAAGAAGATATTTTTGTCATTGGCTCTCCTGATATTGACTTAATGCTTGGCTCTTCTCTGCCTACTCTTGAGGCTGTGGAGAAACACTACTATCAAATACAACCCTTTAAGGGAAAGTATGCAATCTTTCTCTATCACCCTGTAACCACAGAAGAAGAGAGCTTGGAGAGGAATATCACTCAAAGCATTGAGGCATTAGAGAAATGTGGGGAAAACTTTATCGTGATTTACCCCAATAATGACTTAGGCTCAAAAACAATCCTCAAAGCCTATAAAAGACTAGAAAAAAACCCTCATTTTGCACTCTTTAAATCCCTCAAATTTGAAGCATTTTTGACATTGCTCAAAAATGCAAAATTCATCATTGGCAATAGTTCAGCAGGGATTAGAGAAGCCCCAATCTATGGAATCCCTTGCATTAACCTAGGCTCAAGACAAGAGGGAAGATACAAAGAGGGAGAGGGGATTGTGAGTGTGAAAGAGAGTGAAAAAGAGATTTTAGAGGCCATTAGAAAGGTTCAAACACTCAAACTCACCCCAAGACTAGAGTTTGGCAAGGGCAAGAGTGCCAAAGAGTTTATCGCTGTGCTAGAGAATGGGGAGATTTGGGATAAAAAGCTTCAAAAGAAATTTGTGGATATGCTATGAGAGTGCTAGGACTGATTCCTGCTAGAAGTGGAAGCAAGGGAATGAAAGATAAAAATATCAAAGAGTTTAGAGGCAAACCCCTTCTGGCTCATAGTATTGAGAGTGCATTGAGAAGTGGAGTGTGTGATGAAGTCTTTGTCTGCACTGATAGTGAGAAATACGCCTGTATTGCAAGAGAGTTTGGAGCGAGTGTGCCGTTTTTGAGGAGTGAGGAGAGTGCAAGAGATGAGAGCAAGAGCATTGAGTGTGTGATCGAGAGCTTAGAGAGATACAAAGAGAGGGGAGAAGAGTTTGATGTGGTGATTTTGCTTCAGCCCACCTCTCCTCTAAGAAATGAAGTGCATATCAAAGAGGCTTATGAGAAATTTGTGAGATTTGGGTGTGAGGATTTGGCAAGTGTGTGTGAGAGTGTAGAAAACCCTCTATTTATGCGAAGGATTATAGAGGATAGACTTCAAAACCTCTTGCTACTTTCAAGCTCTGTGCGTCGCCAAGACTTGCAAAAATGCTATGTGCTTAATGGTGCAATTTATATCAATCTAGCCTCAAGACTCACCCCTCAAACAAGCTTCAATGACAATCCTCTCTCTTATGTGATGAGTAGAGAAGTGAGTTTGGATATTGATGAGGAGGGGGATTTTATAAAATAAATTTTTTTATACCTTGCTCTATAATCCTTGCAATGCCTCTGATAATCTTAAAAGTATCTAATAAAAATTTTATAAACACATTATCTCTCTTAATTCCAGAGCTAGATAAACCTCTTATTATTTTATCTCTTAAATTAAATTGGGGGGGGGGGATATCAATATCTTTTCTTACATTGATTTTGGGCAATTCAATAAAATCACAAATAAAACCATCTGGTTTAGATAAAACCTCAAATTTTAAATTTCTTTTTGGTGCAAGTGGTAAAAGCTTACTCAATAATCCATTATTATTTAGACAATAAAGTTTTATTCCCTGAACCTGCATAGCAATCCTAATGGCCTCAATATCAACATTCTTACTATGTACCAAATCCCTAAAATCATCATAAGCAAAACTTGGCATTTGTAAAATCAAATTTTTTTTATTTTTAACATCAAATGCATAGCTCAAGCCTCCGTTTTCATAAAAATCAATTCCTGTTAAGTAAATCTCTTTATAACCCTGTGCAATAGCCACAATTAACATTAAAATTCCCGTGGTAAATCGTTTTTCATAATAGAGAGCATAAAATTTATGCAAAGCATTAAACTCTTGCATTTGCCTTAAATAAGGGTAGGTATTTTTTACACTTGGAAAATCATATTCCAAAATTTGCTCCAAATTTTTTAATTTCCCATCCTCATCCTGTCTATCCCAAATACCCATGGTAATATTACAATATATATCCTCTACTTCATACTCCCCTCTTTTTTTAAGATGGTGCAATGTAAAGAATTGTTCTTTTAATACAAAAGGATTAAAAAACACCCCTTTAATTTTCTTACCCAAAAAATATTTATCTTCAAAATAAAATTGATTGCACCTAAAAACATCAAAATCTTCTGGAAGTCTTGAATAATCAATCTGAGCCAAAGATGGTCCATTTCCAGCAATAACTATGGATTTTTTCATATTTTTCTTACTTTGCTAACCAATTTTGCACTAATGGATTTTGTGTTAGATTCCCACCTAAAATCACATGATTGATTTTGGTATCAATAAAAAATTTGCCTATCCCTTCTCTGATACTCTTACAAAGACTTGCCAAAACACCATAAGCAATTCCATCATATTCCAATCCACCCAAAATATAACAAAGTGGCAATCTCATTCCCTTAAGCACATCAATTACTATTTTTTCATCCTGTATCTTAACAGAAAAATCCATATCACTAATTTGAATAAAAGGAAAGCTTATAGCTTCTTTTATCACTCTTAATGCTGGCTCTTTTTCTTCGTCACTACTTAATAAAAAATGTGTCAATGTCATCGTATCTGCAAGATTGTTAGAGAGCATTGCATCTGATGAATATTGCATATTTTTATCATACAATTGTTTAAAATAAGTTTGATAATTTTCCACCAGTCTCCCGGTAAGCTTGCTTTTTTTAGCAAGATTCTCTAAAAAATTTTTTGGATTTATATCTATGTTTGCTTGTAAAATATTTTTTCCTTGATAGATTATCGCACTTTGCTTTGTATCAAAAAACACCCCTACTACATCATCTTGCATATTTGCATACAAATCTTGAATATTTTGTGTAGTTTCTTTAATATCGCCTAGTTTTGGAGCTTTAGCAAAATATGCAAATTGTTTTTTCATAGGTTCTTCATACACTCCAAAATCATCCCAAAAATTTGGCTCACTACAAGCAATGCAACCATGACCCGCTTGGATTGGCCAACTTGTCTTTGAATTAAATTTTACTTTTGGACAGTTATTATATGCATAGGGCCCCTTACATCCCACTTTATACAAACAATACCCTTCTTGCATTTTTTCATCATCAAAAGTTTGCACAAAATCACCGGATTCAAATTTTGCCTTACGCTCACAACTATCATGCACGGTTTTTCCATAAGCCCACAAAGGTCTTTTAAGTGCATCTAACTCTGGAGCCTTTTTAAAAATAATTGCATACAATAAATTCATCACGATATTTATATCACTTGGGGGACATCCTGGAATATTTACCAACTCACAACCTATTAAGCTTTCAATACCTTCGGTTTTTGTGGGGTTTGGTGCTGCGGCCTGCACTCCCCCAAAAGAGGAGCAAGTTCCAACACCAAAAACCATAAGTGCATGTTCTGCTAAGTGCCTCAATTCTTCCTTTCCACTCATAGCCTCTGCACCAAAAGTAGCAAAATATTCTTCTTTGATACACACACTCCCCTCTACTACTAAAATGTATTCCCCAGTAGCAAGTGCGTCTTGAATATTTTTTCTTGCACTAAAACCAGCACCAGCGCTTAAAACTTCATGATAATCAAGGCTAATAACATCAAATATCAAAGAATCAAAACCAGGAATTTCATTTCTTAAAAAACTCTCTGTACATCCTGTGCATTCAGAAAGACTAAGCCAAATAACACTTGTTCTTTTTTTAATTGATAAAAGCTCCACAATACTATCACTTAAGGTATTTGGTAACTTTAAAGTTTTAACAAAAGTATCAACAAATTCTTTGCTAATTTCCTTTTGAAAAACCTCTCCCCTTTTTTTAATATCTAAAATTTGATTCTCAACAATAGCTTGCAACTCTTCCATCTTTCTCTCCTCAAATTTTATTTTGTTTTTAACATTGCTAATTTTAGCACAATAACTTTTTGGAGTTTTTAAAATAAGAATCTCAAACCAAAATTTGTATCAAAAAGATACACTCCTGTGTTATAAATTTTAGTTTTCACATTGATTTGAATACCAAAAAAATCATTCAATGCAAAATCAGCACCCAATAAAACACTACCAAAAAAACTTACCTTATTTCTAAAAGATAGAACTTCATCTCCAAAATACAAAGTATAGTTATGGGAAGTTATATTTGATCCCCCAGCAAACTCTCCAGTTGCAAAAAAACTACTCTTCTCAAAAATTTTGCGATACTCCAAACCACCAACCCCATAAAGATTAAAAAAATAATTTTTATTTGCAGTGATACCAAAATCTCCATCTTCACTAAGAGATGGCATCAAATAATAATCCCCCAAAGCACCAAAATATGGTTTTAAGCTATGATTATTTGCAAAACCAAATCTATATCCCAAACGACCTTGCAAACCTATATCATCAATACAACTATTCCCCTTTTGAATAAATTGTTGTGTATTGATACTAAAATCTCTTTGATAATTACTCTGCACATTAAGATAACTTGCAAGCACATCTATCTCCCAGTTATCAAAACCAAATCTCATATAAGCTCCAAGCTGCCAGCTTAAAGAATCAAGATTTAATCCTTTGGCACTAAAGTTTCTTTTTTCAAAAACCCCATAGATTCCTCCAAAAAACCAGTCGCTAAAATGCCTATCAAAGCCAAGATTGACACCATATCTCATACCCCCCCCCCTACTACTCTTACCACCATACCCAACAAGCGCATTAACAAAAAAATTATTTTTTATATCACTATCTAGATAAAATTCATTAAAATCACTAGTATTCTGCACTAATGCAATATCATTTCTAACTAAATATTGCTTTTGCATTGTATTTAAAGCTACTTGTGCTTGAGATATCGTATTTCTTGACAGGAGATTGAAATATGCCATTGAATTATCAAGCGTTTGATACTCTTCTAAAAGAGTGTGTATTTGAGAATCTATTCTCTCTACTGCATTGTTCAAATCTGCAGAATTTAAAATAACCAAATGTTTTTCTAATTCTTTTGCAATTTTTTCTTTATTGCCTATGATATTGCCTCTATTATCTGTATTGTTGCCATTATTTGTATCATCAAACTTTTTTTCTAAAACCAATTTATATTGATTGCCATCAGAAACTAATTTTGCACCATATCTATCACTTTGATTATTATTGGCATCAAGCAATATTACTTCACCATCCTTTAATCCTGTAGTTTGCGGAGATTGTGTAATGACATACTCTAGATTCTGCGATTGGCTAAAAGCACTTGCAATTTTAAAATTTACCACAGCACCATCCAAAGCAATGCTCTCTGTAGCCTCAATTTCACCAAAACCATTATTGATACCTATAAAATTTATGGAAGAATTAGTTGATGAGATAAATTTCTTTACCTGTATTTTTGTGCCACCTGATACAAAAATATCACTCCCTGCCTGATTGTCTAAAATATTTGCTTTTAAAATGGTATTCGTTAAATCAATTTTTGATCGCAAGTTGGCATCTTCGCTTTTGCTAGTCAAATTTCCACCAATATCTATCACACCCCCTGTTGCAATGACACTCCCTATACCATAGCTATATTTTCCATATTCATTGACAAAATCACCACCATTTTGAAAATTACCCACAACCTTAAAGTTTCCAGAATTTACTTTTAGCAAAGCTTCCCTTCTATATCCCCCATCAAATCCAGAATTATAAAACAATCCCTCAATAGTCGTATTCCCATTTTTATGCTCAAAAAATCCAGCAGAATCTGCATACAAGACACTTCCTATCTTCTCCAAAAAACCAGAATTATAAAAATTTGATTTTACAATAAGCTCTCCGCCACTATTGATAACACTAGCCTTGGATGTCCTGCTAACAGATTTAACAAATCCAATATTACTAAGCTCTATTCTTCCACCATCTCTAGCTTCAATTAACCCTCCATTTATATCTCCTATTATAACAATATGAACACCACTTATTTGTATCTTACCTCCATTATTGGCAAACATCTCCCCACCATAGAAATAAAACCTACCTTCAGTTCCCCTATTTTGTAAATCAATTATCAAGCTAGCCCCTTGATTTACACTAATGCGATTTCCTCTAATATGATAAAACACCATATCGCTTATTGCAGAATCTCTTATCAATCTAAGAGTAGAATTACCATTGCTAGAATAATTGAGATTTGTGGGTGACCCATCACCTCCAAAGTCATTAGCTTTAGATTGATTTGAAGTTGGATCACGCTTTAAAATAACAGTTTTATCATCATTGCTATTTAAAGTAATATTAGAATCTTGAGAGGGAATAAAACCTATCCATTCTGAAGAAAGGGATAGGAGAATGTTGGAAGAAAGAAATATTAAAGCCAAATACCTAAAACTATTCATTTATAACAATCACTACTATATTTTTTAGTTTTTAGGTATTTTAGCAAAAAATATTTTAGTGAATTTGCATATCATAAATTGCCACTTGAAACCTTTGTGCAATCATTTGCGCACGCATTAAAATACTTGAAGCAACATTCTCTTCATAAATCATCTTTAAAGAATCTTCAAATAGTTGCAACCAAGTAGAAAAAAATTCTCTTGGAAAAGGTGGTAATTCCAAATGTTTTTTAAGTGGTTGGCCATCAAAAACAGGTTCCCCCAAAAGCATTTGTCGCCAAAATCTTCCGATTTTTTCCTTATGCTTTTCCCAGCTTTCATTATCCTCTCCTACAGCAGGTATAAATACTGTGGATAATTGAGGATCTTTTCTTACTTTTGCATAAAAAATATCCATAAGTTTTGCAATATTTTCTTGATTAATTTCTTTTTCTAATGCCATAATACGCTCCTTATTTTTTGCAGATTTATATCTAAAAGAAGTAAGTTAATAATTGAGCAATATCAATTAAATCTTCTTTGCCAACAAACCTAAGATTCCAGATATATTTAATAAGATTGCTACAATCATCAAAAAATAAATCCCACTATCAAATCCACCAAAACCATCATGCAATTTTCCAACAATATAAGGACCAAAAGAAGCAATCAAATAACCAAAACCTTGTGTCATAGCAGATAATTTTGCAGCACTTGCTATGCTATTTGTCTTATAGGATATTAAAAACAAAGCCAAGCTAAAAGCACCACCCACAGGAATCCCCCAAAATAAAGATATCCACAAAATCACTCTTCCACTATCACAAAATAATAAAAACCAAAATCCAATTACATAACACCCACACAGACATAACAACAAAATAAATTTATATTGATTGCGTATTCTTGATATCAATAATGGAGTTAATAATGCAGATGGTATAGACACAAGTTGCATATAAAAGGTCATAGACGCCCCAAATGTAATGTCAAATCCCTTTTCTACTATCATCTTTGGATACCAAGTAAAAATGCTATAGCTTATCAAACTCTGCAATCCCATAAAAATAGTTACTTTCCAAGCATCTAAATTCACAAAAAACTCAAAAATATTTCCATTTTGTTTTTTGCTTCTCATTAAACGATTATTTTGCATTTGAGGCATATAAGCAACAAGAGCCATTAAAGCAAAAAATACCCAAAAAGCCATCACATTTGGCACAGAAAAATATTGCAATAAAGGCAATGTAAAAACCACCCCAAAAATTGCTGATATACTCATAACAACACTATAAACACCCATCATCATTGGAACTTTATTTGCAAATTTTGCACGAATAAAACTAGGCAATAAAACATTGGCAATTGCAATACCAGAGCCCATCAATAAAGTTCCGCCAAAAAGTCCTATAAGCATCAAGTTATCTTGAAAATATCCAAGATAACTTCTGCAAATCTCTCCTAAAATAATACATACAATGCCTATTAGCATTCCTTTTATTGGATGTAAATAAATAGCTAAAAATGAAATTACCCCAAAAGCTATCAAAGGAATAGAACTCAATATTCCCACATCAGCAGAATCTATTTTGAAAAAATCTTTTATAAAATCCACCATTGGGCCAATAGCAGTTATGGGCGCTCTTAAATTGATTGCAACAAACAAAACTACAACAAAATTCAACCAAAAAATCTTTTTTTGCAAATCTTTAATTTCCAATCTTGTGTTAATTGCAAAATTATAGCTCAAAAATCTCCACTCTTTCCCTCTCCAACCACCACTTAAACTAAGGAGTTTTGTCATAAAACTTTAAGATTTGATTTTAAGATTAAAGAGTTTTGTTATTTCTCTTTTATCTTTAAAGCTTAAAGTATTGTTTTATTTCTTTTTGTTTTAGTTTGTTTAAAACAAAAAAATTATAAAGTGAAAAGTAAAAAATAAAATAAAAAATATAAAAATGTTTAAGTGGTGGCAGGAGAAGGAAAAATCTTTGTTTGTTTTCTTCTTCTGCTTAGTTTTAATTAAAAATACTTTTTAATACTTTTAATTAATACTTTTAATTTCTTTTTTAATTATTATTCTTCATACTTCT
>NZ_NXLX01000029.1 GCF_003364335.1 Helicobacter anseris | reverse complement strand
CATACCAAAAACTAGATTACTTCTAATAGTTCCTTTATTTGCAAAATAGATTTTTATATTTGCAACAGAACTTGTAGAAATAGCACCATCAATGAGACCATTATTGTAGAAGTTAAGGGTTAGGTTGGCATCAGAATCTTTCCCTGCACTTCCTTTATACCCAGCTACATAAATATCACCTCTAATGGCATTGGTGATTAGGGTTTTGCCACTAGATACAGTTGTTTCACTAGTAACTTTATTTCCACTAATATCACCAACCACTACACCATCTTTATCAAGTAAAGTAGTCTTATCAGTATCACTCACTGTTTCTACTTTTCCACTTTCACCAAAATTGATAGTTACCTGGGAAGATTGTTGAGTATCGGTAGCAGATGTAATTTCCAAAGTTATTGCCTTACCTTTTGCATTATCACTATCCCATTTAGTTGTATAATGATTCTTATCTATAGCAATAAGATTTCCACCACCTTTAAAAGTCACGTTATTAAGAACTTTTCCTGCACTAGCCGAGTTTCTTAGCCAACCTACCATATTTGCACCATTTTCAAATTTTATGGTATTTTGATTGTTATTTGTTTTATATATATACATCAATCCATAAAAAGCAACATTATTATATTGTTGATTTTTTATAGTTTCGGTTCCAATACCACCATTGAAGGTTGCAGTTAATCTAGCACTTGGATTTTGTAATCTCAAAAAATGAAAATTACCCTGTGTCATAGCTGTAGCATTATCTTCAAATTTTAGATAAGAATTTATTAAATTGAGAGTCACGTATTTTTGATTTACATCTATGGCATTAGTTGTAGAACTTGCAGTTACATTAATCGTCACGCCTTTTGCAGTGAGAGTGTAATTACTTCCTAAATTAAGTTGGCTATTTGTAAAATTTAGTGTATTACTACCACTACCCACTGTAAAAGTCCCGTGAGATGTGTAAGCACAAGGACTACTAGCACTTTGACATTGATCTGTCCCATTTCCATTAGTAACATTGGTGCCATTATAATAATTATTACTATCAGCACTTGCAATATTTGCACTTAAAAACAAAGCTAGAGAACTAGCAACTAAAGGTTTGAAGAATTTTTTTGAATTGTTTGAATCTTTTGTAGAGAAAGAAGCATTTAAAGAATTATTATACCCCCCCCCCTCATTACATTAAATTTTTGTTCCATAACAAAAACTCCTTTTTTAAGATTTTATTTTTTACTTTAAAAGTATTTAAGCTCTTTATTTTTAAAGTAAGTCGAAATTATATATTAAAAAATTGCTTTTTTTGAATTTTTTTTAAAACTTATTTACTAAAGTTAATGAAATACAAAGAATATAGAGAAAAAAATTTAAAAAGTGAGGGGGAGGGGGTATAAAAAACTTGAAATAGTGTATATTTGGGTATTTGTGATACTTGGAAATTTAGTAAAATTTAAAAATTTTATAGTTTTTTTTTGAGGGTTTCCTCCTTAGAAAATAAGGAGGAAAAAGATCAGATACCTGCCTCTTCTCTTCTTTGAAGCATTTCCCATTTTTTATCAACATCTTTTTGGAATTGCTCGATAATATGTTCATTTTCTGGCTTAAAAAGATGTTTAAATCTCCCTTGAACTCCAAGATAATCACGAACAGGAATAATATTTTTTGGGCGATAAGTGATATGTAACTCGTGTCCATTGATGATTTCATAGAGTGGGAACACTAAAGAATCTACAGCTAAATCCATCATCTCCACAGTGTTATTGCAATCAAATCTCCACTCTGTGGTGCAAGCACTTAGAGCATTGATAAATGTAGGCCCTTCTGTATCAAGAGCGGTTTTGATTTTTTTGTTCATATCTTTCCACTTATTTGGTGCCACTTGAGCTACATAAGGAGATCCATGTGCTGCCATAATAGCTAGCAAATCCTTTTTCTTTTCTTTTTTACCATAGCTCACTTTTCCTGCAGGAGTTGTGGAAGTGGAAGAGCCAATAGGTGTGGAACCACTTCTTTGACCACCTGTATTTGCATATACTTCATTATCAAAGCAAATGTAAGTGAGGTCATGTCCTCTTTCAAAACAACCACTTATCCATTGAAAACCAATATCATAGGTAGAACCATCGCCACCAAAAGCCACAAATTTTGGCTTCTCTCCAGTATATCTACCTTTTTTGCTTAATGCCTTATACATTGCCTCTGCACCAGCTGCTGCTGTTGAACTATTTTCAAATCCAATATGTATCCAAGGCACATCCCAAGAAGTATAAGGATAAACAGCAGTAGAAACCTCAATACAACCTGTAGAGTTTCCTATCACAATATGACCATCTACTGCATTAAGCACTTCTCTAATAATCATTCCGTGTGCACAACCTGGGCAAAGGAGATTTGCTCCTTCAAATTTTTCTGCTGATTTTGAAAACTGTTTTAGATTTTTGATTTCTTTTGTCATCTGATGCTCCTTAATTAAAAGCCATTTTTTTGCCACGAAGTCCTACAAACTGCTGAGTAGCGTGTGTAAGTTTTCCAGCTTTTGCATTAGCCGCAAGCTCTTGATAAATCTCGCCTAAAATTTCTTGTGTCATATCTCTTCCACCCAAACCATAAATATAATTTGATAGGATTGGTTTTACAGAAGAGTATTGCAATACTGCAACCCCCACTTCATTAAATAGCATTCCCATAGCACCAGCAGGAAGACTTCTATCAAGCATTGCTATAGCCTTGCAATTTTTAAGTGCTTGTGCTACTTGCTCATAAGGGAAAGGTCTAAGGCTGCGAACTGAAACTACCCCTGCTTTAATCCCCGCTTCTCTTGCTTTTTTTGCTGCAATTCTTGCAGATTCTACAGTTGTTCCAAGTGCTACGATTGCAACTTCTGCATCATCCATATCATACTTTTCTACAAGAGAATATTTGCGACCTGTAAGCTTTTCAAATTCTACAAATACTTCTTCAATTACCTTTGCTGATTCCATAATATCATGATGCAATTGTGCTTTATGTTCAAAATGCCAATCTTCTTCTGTTTGCGCACCATAAGTCACAGGTTTTGAGAAATCAAGAAGGGCATTTTTAGCCTTATACTCTCCAACAAACTTATAAGCATCCTCATCACTTAAAGGTTGCACATTTTGCGCAGTATGAGAACAAATAAAGCCATCTTGATTTACAATTACTGGGATTCTTACTCTCATATCCTCTGCAATTTTAAAAGCCATAAGATTAAAATCGTATGCTTCTTGAGGATTATAAGCACAAAGACTAATCCAACCACAATCACGACTTAAATACATATCAGAATGGTCACCATTTACATTCAATGGAGCAGCTAGGGCGCGATTTACTAAATTTAGCACGATTGGAACTCTCATTCCAGAAGCTTGATACATTACCTCTACCATCAATGCAAAACCTTGAGAACTTGTCGCGGTAGCCACCCTACCTCCAGCAGCAGCAGCACCTACACAAGCACTCATAGCAGCATGCTCTGATTCTACCATCACAAATTCACCATCAATATAGCCATCACTCAAAAATTTTCCATAATTTTGAACAATTGGAGTTGAAGGAGTAATAGGATAAGCTGCTACAACATCAATTTGAGCTTGTCTTAGTGCGTGGCTTGCAGCCATATTTCCATCCCAAACCTCAGTTTTTAATAATTCATATTTCAATGCCATAGCTTTCTCCTTATTTACTTTCTTTTTGAGGCCATTGTTTTAAAGCCTGTTCATTACTTTCATTTTCATCAAACATCAATAACGATTTTGGATTTGTTGGGCAGACAGCAACACAAACACCACAACCCTTACAATGCGTATAATCAACACCACTCATTGTTTCATCTTTTGCCAAAATAGAAGCATCTGGACAATACACCCAACAAAAAAAGCAGTTAATACAATGATCGTGATTATGCACAGGCTTTTGTACTCTCCAATGCGCCACACTAGCCTTTCTTGAACTATTCTCAGTATATTCTCTATTTTCTCGTGCTTTTTCTTGTGCCTTGATTCCATCTTCAGTTTTTTCAAATGGGAAAAGGACAGACCCTATCTCAAATTCATTCCAACCTTTCATCTTATACTCCTTATTTCACTTCGTTATAAGCTCTAGTGATTGCTTCGCGATTTGCATCAATAATTTTTTGTGGCAATTTTTTACCCAATAACTTAATGAATGCATCAAGAAAATAATCAAGCTCAAGCATTCCTGATACTTTCATCAAAGCACCTAACATAGGAGCATTTGGTATAGGCTTGCCAATAGTTTCTAAAGAAATTTTAATACAATCAAGCACATAAAGTTGCTTTCCTTTTAACTCTGGCTTTTTTTCAATAAGCTCTTCTTTGCTCAAATGTGTCGTGATAATATACTTCGTATCTTCTTTTTCATTTGCACAAATATCTGTAATAAAAGTCAAACCAGGATCGATTACCAAAATATAATCTGGTCGCATAAACTTTTCGTGATTTAATATTGGAGAATCATCTACCCTATTATATGCAGTCATTGCCGCACCTCTTTTTGCAGAGCCATAGAAAGCAAAAGCTTGAACCTGCTTTCCAGTTCCAGCTACAACATCTGCCAATCCCTTTGCACCAGTAACTGCTCCTTGACCAGCTCTTGAGTGCCATCTGATTTCTAACATCATCTTCTCCTTTGTTAAAAATGATTAAAATCCTAAAAAAAATCTAGGGTTTTATACTTGCGGATTCTATCAAACTTTATCAAATAAAAATGTTATATAAGTTAAAAAAAATTTTACTTGTGAAAAAAAGAAGCATTAGAAAAACATTTATATCTTTTTACCAGGCTAAAAAGCCTTAATTGCCAAAACTGCTTCTAAAGTATTATCAAAAACCTTAGCTCCACTTAACAATAAGTTCTCCCTACTCTCATAACCACTACTCACAGCAATGGGCCTAATATTTGCACTCTTTGCAGATTGAATATCTAAAAGAGTATCTCCTATCATAAAAAATTGTGCGTCGTTATCAAAATATTGCATTGCTTTTAATATTGGCTCTGGATGCGGTTTGGGATATTTCACATCTTCTCTACCTATCACCACATCAAAAAGTTTTAACACTCCAAAAAAATCTAGTAGTTCCTTAGAATACACACCTGTTTTTGTTGTAACAACTCCAAGTTTTGCAAAATTAAAAGCCTCGTGTAATGATTGTATGGCAAATGGCAACATTACTGTCTTTTGTGTGCAAATTTTTCTATAATAATTTTTATAATCTTGCACCAACACTTCAATATTATCTGCGATTCCAAGAAAGCCAAACATATCTTCAAGCGGATATCCAATCTTATCTTTTATCTCTTGAATACTAGGCAATGGTAATCCTCTATTTTTAAAAACAAATAAAAAACTTTCACAAATTGCATCTGTAGAATCAATCAAGGTTCCATCTAAATCAAAAAGTAAAACTTTATTTTTCAATATTTTTTCTCCTCTGATAAAGTAAAATACCCATAACAATAAACAAGGCGCCAAATTGAGAAAGAGGATAGCTTATCCAAATTCCTATCTGTCCAAAAAAACGACTTAGGGTAGGTAGTAAAAAAACCAACAAACCTATGGTATAAAAAAATGTAGCTATGAGCGATGATAAGGTCTTTTGCAAAGATTGCAGATAGATTGCAACTAGCATATTGATTCCTAAAAATATATAACCAAAATAATAAATTCGCATTGCAGTAAAAACATCAAAAACAAAACTCTTATCAATTATCTGATCTTGTTTCAAAAATAAATATATAAGCCTATCACCAAATAAATATGCAAGCATATACATAGAAATGCCTATAATAATCACAACAAACAAAGAAAAATTTAATATCTTTTTTGTGCGTTCATATAATCTTGCACCATAGCTAAAGCTTGCAATGGGTTGCATCCCCTGTGCCACAGCAAATAAAGCAGTAAAAAATACAATCCCACAATACATTAAAATACTATAAATTGCTACTCCCCTCTCTCCAGAAATATGCATCAAAGTTGTATTAAATAAAAACATAATGAGTGCTGCGGATAATTCGGCAAAAGATTGCGGGATTCCCGTTTTTGCGGAAATAAAAACTTTTTTTATTGAAAAAGCCTTGATAAAAAACAAATCACCTTTTTTTAATAAAAAATGCTGAAATAGCATCAAAAACCCAATGAAATGTGCAAAAATTGTAGCTAAAGCACTTCCAACCACACCCCATTCAAAAATAAAAATAAAAAAATAATTTAAAATAATATTACTAATAGCACTTACAATCATTGAAATCGTGGCTAATAATGGCTTTTTATCATTGATGACAAAAATATCACTTAAAGGATGCAAGGTGATAAATACCATTCCTAAAAATGTCACGCTCAAATACTCTACTACATAATCCTTAAGCCTTGCACTAGCCCCTAAAAATAAAGCAATATCTTCTACAAAATAAAAGCACAACGCTCCACAAACAATACTAATAAGTGTTGCAAAATAAAAAACTGAGCTAAAAACTACCCTTGCTCTATAAGGTTTTGATCTTCCAAGATAGAAAGAAACCAAAGCAGCTCCACCAAAACTCAATAATAACTCAAAAGCAATAATGATGGGAAAAACAGGCCAAGCAATACCAATAGCAGCTAATGCATCACTGCCTAATTTTCTCCCAACAAAGATTCCATCAATAGTAGAATATGTCGATAATGCCAACATTGTAAATAATGAGGGGATAAAATAAGAAAAAAATAATGTAGGTATCGGGGTATTTTTTAAATCAATTTTTTGCATAAAAATCCATAAAATCCCAATCCAATAAGGATTGGAATAAAAGATTATCTCTTTGAGAACTGAGGGCTTCTTCTTGCCTTTCTCTTTCCATATTTTTTACGCTCAACTACTCTTGCATCTCTAGTTAATAAACCTTTTGGCTTCAAAATAGCACGAAAAGCAATATCATATGCATTAAGAGCTTTTGAAATTCCGTGTCTTAAAGCCTCTGCTTGTGCAGAGTATCCGCCACCAAAAGTAGTAGCGACAATATCGACAGATTTATCTTGATTTGTCAAAACAAGAGGTTGCATTACTTTCATTTTGATAGCTTCATGCCCACCAAGCCAAGTATCAAGATCCTTGCCATTTATTACTAGCTTTCCACTACCATTACTTAACCAAACCTTAGCAATTGCTGTCTTTCTTTTACCTGTTGCATAAACTTTTGCCATTTTGCTTCCTTACTTACTTTTTGATACTTGTGCTGTATGTGGATGCTCTGCACCTCTATACACTTTAAGTTTTTTAATCATTACTCTGCCTAATTTTGTCTTTGGCAACATACCTCTAACTGCTAAATGATAGAGTTTTTCTGGACTCTTTTCTAACATTTCTTTTAATGTTTTGCTTTTTGTGCTTCCAAAATACCCAGAGTGCGTAAAGTATTCTTTATCTTCAAGTTTCATACCAGAAAACTTCACTTGTGTAGCATTTACAATTACTACAAAATCACCACAATCAACATTTGGTGTATAACAAGGCTTATGCTTACCTCTTAATAATACAGCAACCTCTGTTATAAGACGACCAAAAGTCTTATCCTTTGCATCAAGAACAACCCAATTTCTGGTTATTTCATTCGCCTTAGCGGTTTTTGTTATTTCCATAATCAGACCTTTATATTTTAAATCAAAACTGCAATTATAAGAATCAAAAGCTTAAATATAGCTGAATTTAAGTAAAGTTTAATAAAAAATTTTAGTTAAATAAAGACCATTTGGACTAGAAGGAATCCAATAAATCCTCTTTTTTGCCAAAAGTTGCAATCTCATATCCTCCAAACTAAACTCACCTCTACTAAAAGCCAATATAGCACCCATCATCATTCTAATCTGTGCATACAAAAAGCCATTGGCTTGAAAACAAGCAACTAAATATTCTTCTTGAAAAATGCAATGTTCATATAAATACGCCTTATAAATCTCTCGGACACTTGTTTTTGCATCAGAACCACTTTTGCTAAAAAGAGCAAAATCATGCTTACCTATAAACATTCTCATTGCTTCTTTTATCTTTTCTTTATCTCCATACTGCTCATAAGAAACATAAGAATGCAAATAGATATTCTTTTTGCTGCTTCCAAAGATATAGCGATATTCTCTTCTTTTTGCATCAAATCTTGGATGAAAATTTTCTGCAACCTCCCAAATTCTTTTAAACAAAACCATAGGATAGGTTTTAAGATTTAACAAATAAAGTAATCTATCAAGATTCCAAAAATTTGGAATCTCAAATTTTATAATTTGTCCAGTAGCATGCACTCCCTTATCTGTCCTTCCAGCACCAATCACTTTGGTTTTTATGCCTAATTTTTGCATCACATCTTCCAAAAACCCTATCACGCTTAAATATTCTTGTTGTTTTGCAAAACCATAAAATTTGCTTCCATCATAAGCAATCTTGGCTGCAACAAACATTTAATAAACTTCTAGAATCTTTTTTCTGTAAAAATAATAAGAAAAACACAAAAATGCAATAGGCATTAAAAAAATTCCTAAAAACGGAGTATTCTCACTTAAAATATGCACCAAACCAAAATACACCACAATACTTGCTAATACATAAACATAAGAAAGATTCTTTTGGAATCTTGGATTAGCAATACCAAATAGAGGTATCAAAAATAAACTTGCCAGTGGAAATAAAGAAGTAAGGATTGCTTGCGCAAATCTTCTTGCTTGGGATTTTTTGCCATTAAATGCACTCTCCCAATAATCCCACAAATCATAGGAACTTAAATTGATTTTTTTTAACTCACTTTGAATTGCCATTTCTTTAAAATTGATTTTTTTTATCTCCTGGTCCTTTGCAAAATATGCATCTCCATTTTCCAAACTCATTTTGAAAACCCCCTCTAAATTTTCAACTTTCCCCTTTTGTGCTACAACAAAACTCTCTTGCCCCAAATCCACCCCAGAAAACAATACAAGCCCTTCATAATTATTGCCATCTGCCCCATCAATATAAACTAGCCAATCTCCAAGCTTTTGCCCAAATTCCCCAGGTCTTACATTAACATCAATTTTAGTTCTTTTTTCTGCAATAAAATCAGAATAGGCACTTTTAGAAAGCGGAATCAAAGCCAAAGAGAAAGCAAGCAATACAAAAGTAATCAAAAAACTAATTGGAATAAAAAATCTTAATATTTTTTTTGGGGACACTCCAAGAGAAAAAAATACCAAAAGCTCATAATCATAGGCCAATCTTGATAGTCCTAACACACAAGAGGCAAAAAAAGTCATAGGTATGATAAAAAATATCGTCCCTGGTAAAAGATACAAAAATACAATCATCAAATCCACAAAATTCATTTTTACAACAAGTGTAATACCAGCGATACTGATAAGCAATACAACAGATGCTATAAAAAACAATACAAGAAAAAAGGGGAAAAATATTTGTGCGATGGAATTAAAAAGATATCTTTTAAACATTAAAAACCCCTAACAAAAACTCCAAAAACACACCTCCAACAAGCAAAGTAATCAGGGGTAAATTATCTTTTTTTCTCCTACAAAAAGCAATCAAAACCCCTATGACACTTCCTAAAAACAAAATATTTAATCCTTGCAAAAAGCCAAAAACTAACCCCAAAGCAAATATAAAAACTATATCGCCATCTCCTAAAACTTCTTTATTTAAAATAACTCGCATACTTACTTGCAAAAAACTTAAAAAACCAACCAAAGCAAGAGATTGGTATAAAAACCCCCATACTTCTTGCAAATCAACAAAAAAACAAAGTTTTAAAATTGCAATACCAACTAATAAAAAATTTAACCAAACAGGGACGGCTAAATACTTGACATCAAATATCGCTAAAAGCAATGCAAAATTTAAAAAAATACCCAACCATAATCCAAAAAGATTTTCATAAGAAAAAAATATCAAAAAGTCTATAAGACAAATTAGTAAAAATATCCATGGGATTTCATAATGTTTAAAAATCTTAAAATTACAATAAATAATTGGTATCAAGCTCCATAGGCTTGCTTTGATACCAAAATCAAAAATATAAAATTCATTATCTAGTGCAGAAAATATCAACGAGCTATTCCATCTAATACAGGAACAAAAGAACAACTCTCCAACACTTCACCATCATCAAGATATCCACCATTTTTCCTAAATCTTCTTATAACCTGCTTATTGCCATCTTCTATCATTGGAGCTACGAGTATTCCCCCTTCTTGAAGCTGCTCTTCTATTGCAGAGGGAATCTTCTTTACACATGCAGAAAACAAGATTCTATCATAAGGGGCATAGGCACTCCACCCCTTTTGCCCATCATCTAATTTTGTATTGATATTATAAACTCCACTTTTGCGGATTCTATCTTGTGCTTCTAGTAAAATTTTTTCAATTCTCTCAATACTAAAAACCCTTCTAAAAAGCTTTGAGAGAATCATAGCTTGATAACCACTCCCACAACCAATCTCCAAAACACTATCTGCACCAGATGGCATTAAAAAGTGTGTCATTTTTGCCACTGTCAATGGAGAGCTAATCCACTGATCTTCTTGAATTGGCAAAGCATTTAACGAATAGGCATGCATTCTTAAAGAACTAGATACAAACAATTCCCTATCCACACTTGCTATGGCATTTTGCAACGCTTCATCAATAGGAAAAATTTTTGCAATCTCCTTGCTCATTAAGGCACTTTTTAAAAACACTATTTACCCCTCACTTGAATATATTTTCTTACTCTTGATACTTCTTCCAAATTTACCTCAAGCTCAATTACTTCTTTTCTATCATTTTTAAAAACAAGTCCATAAGGAGAAATAATAGCGCTTCCTTTTGCCATCTGTAAATTTTTAGGATTACTTGTAATTACATAACTTTGATTTAAGATTGCCATTGCTCTTGATAGTGTCTCAAAATGCTCTTTCCTTGGTCCTCCCCATTGCGCACAAACAAAAACCATATCAGAATCTCTGACCAAATCCCACATTTGAGGGAAACGAAGCTCAAAGCAAATTAAAGCACTGCATTTGATTCCATCAATCATAAATGGCACACACTCCCCAATATCTCCTTGCTTAAAGTGCAAATGCTCATCGCCCAAAACAAAAAGTTTTGTTTTTGCTTGCTTGTGTATCACTTCATTATTATGAAAAACCTTTAGATTATTAAAAAACATCTGATTGTTTTTTTCAATCATAGTAATAATACAAGTCTTGTTTGTCGTTGCATCTAAAATTTTTTCTGTAGCAATCCTTGAAAACTCACTTGCTTCTTCCATCTTCTGATAAGCAAAACCTGTAAGCATAACTTCTGGTGCAAGGATAATAGAATCTTTTTGCGCTTGGTTAATCTGTTTGAGTAAAAACTCTAAATTAGCATTAAAATCCTGATGTATATGCGGTTGTAATGTATAAATTTTTTTAAAAATCATCAATCAAACTTCCTTTTGCATAATTTGTTACTTTGGCTTCAAAGAAGTTTGTCTTTTGATCATTAAAACTCGCATATTGCTCTACCCACTTAATTGGATGCTCTACATTATAGAGTTTTGACATTCCAACTTTTGATAATCTTGTATCAGCAAGATACTCAATATATTGGCGTATAACCTCTGTTGTAAGCCCCAAAATTTGCCCTTGAGTGATATATTCCCCCCAAGCAGATTCTATATCCACTGCTTTTCTAAACATTTCAATGACTTCTTCCTCCAAATCCTTAGTAAAGAGATCGGGTCTTTCTTTTTTAAGCGTCCTAATCATATTTTGAAAGATAATAAGATGCGTAACTTCATCTCTTTGTATAAAGCGTATCATTTGTGAAGAGCCAAGCATTTTTCCAGCACTAGCAAGTGCATAAAAGTAAGCAAAACCGCTATAAAAGTAAATCCCTTCTAAGATTTGGTTTGCAAACATCGCTTTGACTATATTGCTTTCTGTAGGATTCTTTGCAAGATTTAAATAAACATTGGCAATATAATCATTTTTGCTTTTTAGTTGCATATCCACACGCCACATATCATAAATTTCATCTGTATTTGCAGAAATTGTTTCCACCATAACTGCATAGCTTTGAGAATGCAGTGCTTCCTCATAAGCTTGACGCACCAAAATCAAATTGATTTCTGGGCTTGTGATAAAAGGATTTACATTATCAATCAGATTATTGGTTTGCAAACTATCCATAAAAATCAACTGCGCTAAAGCACGATCATAGCCAAGTTTTTCTTGTGGTGTCAATCCTCCGTTATAATCCCTCTTATCAACATTCATATTTACTTCTTCAGGAAACCATGTATTAGCCAACATTGTCTTCCATAAGTCATAAGCCCATTGGTATTTGATTTTATTAAGATCAAACATACTTGTAGGATCGCCTCCAAAGATTTTCCTATCATTCACGCTTTCTTTAGATTCTGGATTATAAATTTTCTTACGATTTACCAATGTCTCTTGCATCTTTTCTCCTTTTTTTATTCTTAAAAACCGAGACTAAATTTTATCCTAATAAATTCATGATTTTTTATTTTTTTAAATTTTTATGCTACAATCCTAAAGTCAAAAGACAGCAAAAAAACTTATTTTGTATAAATCTTCTTTCTCGCTCGCGGAAATGGCGAAACTGGCAGACGCACCAGACTTAGGATCTGGCGCCGCAAGGCATGGAGGTTCAAGTCCTCTTTTCCGCACCACTTGCTTTATCCACATTTTTTTGATACATTAACTTAAACAAATATATAAAAATCAACAACAAGCCAAGCTTCTTCAAGGAATCTAAATGATAAAACATATCACTTTTTCTTCTATATTTACGGTATTTTTGGGCATTGCTTTTCTTTTTTATGGCTTCAGGGTTTCAATGCATAT
Source organism: Helicobacter anseris (assembly GCF_003364335.1). Classification (GTDB taxonomy): domain Bacteria; phylum Campylobacterota; class Campylobacteria; order Campylobacterales; family Helicobacteraceae; genus Helicobacter_H; species Helicobacter_H anseris. The sequence continues at coordinate 1,312 of NZ_NXLX01000029.1, read as the reverse complement.
TGCCTATATTTTAGCATTTATCGCACTGTGTGGATATATCACACTTTATTATAAAAATCTTTTAAAATACTCCTTATCAAAAGATATCAAATTACTCGCCTTAGCTTTTATTGTGTATTTTTGTATTTCTCTCCCCCCTTTATTTCTTAATCATGGCTGGCAAGACTCATGGCGTTTCCAAGATTCTTTTTCAAGATTTTTAATCTTTGCTAGCATGTTGGTGCTACTTTTTAAATTTGATATTCATATTAAAGAAAAAGTATTTTATTTTTGTATTTTTGCTGGAGGCATTGTCAATAGCTTATTAGGGCTTTACACAAGGATACTAGGAGCAGATAGAATCTGTTTATCTAATGGTATTTTTCAATTTGGATATTTCTCAAGCATTATTGCACTTATAGCTTTTAATCTATTTTTACATCACAAAAGCTCAAGACTTATCAAGATATTTTCTTTTATTACTTTTACTCTTTGTTCTATTGCTGTATTTTTAGGTATTTCAAGAGGCATTATTTTAGGATATTTTATGGGGTTATTTTTTAGCTTTTTAATCCACTTGGCACATCAAAACTTTTTCACCCTAGCCAAAAAAACTCTTTTATTATGCATTTGCACTTGTATTATTTTTATGAGTATTCCTGCATTTTATCAACCCCTATTAAATCGCACAGAGCAGATTCAAAGCGAAACAAAAAGTTTTGATGGCACACAGCAAAATACAAGCATAGGATATAGATTTAAAATCTGGGATAATGGGATTAGCATGTTTAAGCTCTCTCCTATTTTTGGTATGAATATAAAAACAAGAAAAGAATTAAAAGAAGAAATTACACAAAATAGCACTTTTAAAATTCCTATTGAAGGAGATGAGCATATAGGAGAAAGCCATAATGAAACTATCAACGCTCTTGCAAAAAATGGTATCATAGGATTGCTTGGGCTTTACTTTTTACTTTTTTGCGTTAGCAAAGTCTTTTTATCAAAACTAAGGAATCATCACTATCTCTATCCATCCTGCATGCTTAGTATCTTGATTTTATATATTACAGATGGCTGTTTTAATACACCACTAGATTCCAAAATAGAAGCACCCTTGTTTTGTATTTGTGTTATTGTGTTTTTAAAACTATTTGAACAAAAAAGTGCAATTGTAGATAAAATGAAGAAATACTAGATAAGGATTTTTATGCCATTTTTTTCCATCATCATCCCCATTTATAATGTTCAAGATTATCTTGCTAAATGTTTAGATTCTATTGTCAATCAAACATTTGGGGATATTGAAATTATTCTTATCAATGATGGAAGCACT
>NZ_NXLX01000028.1 GCF_003364335.1 Helicobacter anseris | reverse complement strand
AATAATGCTGCATTTGAGCTTTGGTTATTTTCATTGCGTTATTTAGCACCAGCTACTATTCTTACAATACTAATTTATAATTTGTTTATTAAGGGATAAAATAAGCATCATATTTTTCTAATAGGAATAGAGGGTTATAACTCATTTTAGCCCTCCTTAATCCCTCTATTCCTAAATCTTCTTCTCTATTTACATACCGCACTTGAGAAAAAATATTTTCCAACAATTGCTGATTGATAATCTGATAAGCACCATTAAATCTCAAATCTGCTTTTTCAATATGTATCACTGCCATATCTTGATTAACAATCTCCCCAAAACTAAAAGCAACAATTTTCGAATCCACTCGAATCAATCCACCTTGTATATTTAATGCATCCCAGTTTTTTAATACTTCAATGATTCCAATATTCTCATTTATCAAGCCAGATGAAGGATTTTCGTGAATCTCAAACCAATCTCTCCAAACATTTAACACCTCATCAATATTACTTTTATTTAAAATTTCAAAGACAAAATTAGGATAGGTTTGCAAGAATTTATTCAAATGATTTTTTTTCTTATGGAATTTCCTTCCATTCAAAGCAATAAGCTCTGCAGTGCTATATATATAATCACTCCTATCTCTGTTTAACTTAAAATCAAATTGATTTGCAAAATTTTCTTCCAAAAATCTTACGGATTCTTGTTCTAAGGAATGAAATTCCAAAACCTCATCTCTTTTTTTAGAAAAATCAATAAGTTTTTGAATAGCTTTTATCTTCTTTCCATTCCCAATAGGAAAAAAATAAAAAGGCTTTTGAGATGGATAAATTGTTTGTATAACCAAACAATCCTCCACTATCGCAAAGGAAATACTTCTTGATTTTCTCCAAAGAAAAAGATTTGTGAAATTTACATCAGAAATCATTACATATTCTTGTTTTAAAAAACTCTCAATAATATCCTTATCTTCCAATGCAACTCTTTTAAAATCTAGCATTACAACTCCCTTGGGTAACTACCTAATAACTTTAATTCTTTCGATCTCTTTCTTAAAAATTCTTGTAAATTTTTATCCTCAAAATACCCCTCAAGCTCAAGGTAAAAATGAGAAAAAAAATCTATTTCCTTTTCTTCAATTTTTATCAAACCAATCTTATATTTTTTAATATCCTCCAAAAGCCCCAATAATACATCTGCTCTTTTTTTATTTTTTATCGCAACAAGAAGAGAGGTTTTGTTTTTATTTGCTTTTTGGCTAAAAAAATCACTAATGACAACAAACCGCATCTGATTATTTTTATCTTGAATATTTTCAAATATTATTGGAATATTATGCAATCTTGCAATCATATTAGAGCAAATAATTGCCGTATGTTTTTTCTTAGCAACCATCTTTGCTACCTCAACAGAAGAATCTACAAATACCCATTTATCTTCATTAAAACCATAGAATTTTAAAAAATCTCTACACTGATTAGCAATTGCCTTTTCTAAATAAATTTTTTTAATATTTTGTATTTTTTCATCATTGCTTGCAAAGGAATACTGCAAAGGTAAAATTACTTCTGCAATAACCTTTGCTTCATTTTTAAAAAGTAATTCACAACTTTCTTTTATAATACCACTATCATTTTCTAGTGGTATTACCCCATATTTTACCTCTCCTAATTGCACTGCCCTAAAAAGAGAAGCTAGATCTTGCATCATCAAATATTTTCCAACAAAACCAAATTTTTTTGCCACAACTTCATATGCAAAACTACTCGCAGAATCAAAAAAAGCTACTTTTTCTACTTTTTCTAACTTTCTTGAAAATGCAAAAATTTCTCGATAAATAGAATCTATAGCTTCATGATTTAAATATTTCAAAGCATTTTTTTTTAATCTTTGAAGAATCTCCTGCTCTCTCTTTGGACAATAAATATTGCTTTTTGCAAGCACCTTCTCCTTACCAATACAAACAGCATATTCCATTCTCTTATCAAGCAATTGCAAAAGCTCAAAATCAAGTCTATCAATCTCTTTTCTTAATTCTGAGATTTTTCTACTCACAATTTTTCCTCAAATTATCAAGTTCATCTGCAACCACATCTTCAAATTTTTCTCGACTTTTTAGCAAATAAGTCTGATTATTTTTTATCCCTACTTCTGCACATCTCATGCGTGTATTGTAATTGCTACTCATAGAATATCCATAAGCTCCTGCATTTTCAAATACAATCAAATCTCCTGATTGCATTTTTGGTAACCTTGCATTTTTTGCCAAAAAATCGCCACTTTCGCAAATAGGGCCCACAATATCTGCTTGAAATAACTCTTCTTGCTTTTCTTGAAACCACACTCTGTGATACGCATCATATAAACTTGGTCTTAACAAATCATTCATTGCACCATCAACAATCACAAATCTCTTTTTATTTGTATATTTTTCATATAAAACTTTTGTTACAAGATATCCACTCTCCCCTACAATAGACCTACCAGGCTCACAAATAATAGTAACATCAAGCCCACCAAGAGCAGCTAAAATACTTTGTGCATAATCATAAAGATCTATCACTTTTTCTTGAGCATAACAAATACCAATACCACCCCCAACATCAAAAAATCTAATATCAAGCCCTAAAGCAATGAGACTCCTTGTAAATTCTGCTATTTTTTGAGCAGATTGAGCAATGGGCTCTAATTCAGTAAGTTGAGAACCTATGTGAAAATGCACTCCTATGGGTTGCAAAAACTCTGATTTATGTGCATAAAGATACATTTTCTTAGCTTCTTCTAATTCCACACCAAATTTATTTTCACTAAGACCCGTAGAAATATAAGGGTGTGTTTTTGGGTCAATATTAGGATTGACGCGTATAGAAATCCTTGATGGCTTTTGCATATCTTTTGCTATAGCTTCTATTCTTAAAAGTTCTTGATAAGATTCAACATTAAGAAATAAAATATCTAACTCCAGTGCCTCTTTAATTTCCTCATCTCCCTTTCCTACCCCGCTAAAAATAATCCTATAAGGTTTAATGCCTGCTAAAATTGCCCTTTTTACTTCTCCGATAGAAACACAATCAGCACCACCCTCAAGTTCTGCAATTTGATGCACGACTGATAAATTTGAATTTGCCTTCAAAGCATAACAAATGAGAGATTTTCTGCCGCTAAAAGCATTTTTATAAGCCTTGAATTTTTCTTGAATTTTTTCTAAATCATAAACATAAAGAGGTGTTTGATATTCTTGTGCTAACTTTTTAAAATCTATCATTTGTTTTTCCTAAAATCACTAAATATGGATATTTTGGTATAATTTTAGCTAAAAAGATTTTAATTAAGGAATATCCTTATGAATCCAGAATTATTTTTTGTGTTATTTTGTTTTGTTGGTCTTATACTTGTTGTAGTAATTACTGTTTTTTCACTACGCACAAAAAAGCCTGTCGCAAAAAATGTCAATGCTGTTTCTCTTGATCCAGAAGTGCTAATTAGTTCTCTAAAATCTTCTTACAGTAGCAAAGAAGATCTTTATGAAACAGTAGATACTTTCTTTAAAAACTACCATACCATCAAACCTAATAGCACTCAAAAAAAAGATTTTCTTAAAGCAGTATGCCTACATAGGCACACTAATGCACAAATCATCTTAAAAACGCAAGAAACCTTATCCAATTTAAGTCCAGATCTAAAAAATCAACTTAGTAAAATCGTAGAAATCCGAGCAGGATTGAGATAATGCCTCAACACAAACTCCACCACGATACTCAAACCCTTATTGATGAGCCTAGCATGGCACAAGTCATTATGCTCAACGATGACTATACTCCTATGGATTTTGTTATTGATGTGTTAATAGAAATTTTTGATCAAACACACCATCAAGCAACACAAACAATGCTAAATGTCCATAATAATGGCAGTGGGATTTGTGGCACCTATCCGTATGATATTGCAGAGCTTAAACTTCAACTTGCAAAACAAAAGGCCAGAGACAATGATTTTCCTCTTCAATTTACCCTCAAAAATATCTCAAGGTAACAGATGCAAAATCTTCTAAGCCCTCACTTTTCAAACATTATCAATGAAGCAGTAAAAATCAGTAAGGATATGCAACACAATATACTTACTATTGAACATATTTTTTTAGCATCTCTTTTGGATAAAAAAGCAAGTGAGATTCTGCAAAAATGTAGTTTAGATATCCCAACAACCATACAAAATATTCAAAACTATCTTCTCAAATATATCCCCACACAAGAATCTCCAAACAATAGTATCCCACATCAAACTCCTGCGCTACAAAGAGTATTTTTCAATATGGCAAATCATGCAAATAGTGCAAATCAAAGCCAAATTGAAATTCAAGATTTTTTTATCTTTTTACTACTTGAAAAGCAAAGCTATAGTGCAAAGATTCTCTTGTCATTAGAGATTGATAAGGTAAGAATCATTGAAGCCTCTCAAGAAGATTCTCAAGAAAATCCACTAAAGCAATACACAAAAAATCTCAATATTCTTGCTAAAAATGGAAAAATCGATCCTATTATTGGTAGAGAGAAAGAAATATTACGCGTAAGTGAAATTTTATGCAAACGCAAAAAAAACAATGTCATCTTAATTGGTGAAGCAGGTGTTGGAAAAACTGCAATTGCAGAAGGGATTGCACTAAGCATTGTAAATCAAACCTGTATCAATGCTCTAAAAAATTTTGAAATACATAGTCTAGATTTAACAAGCATGGTAGCAGGAAGTAAATTTAGAGGGGATTTTGAAAAACGCCTAAAGGCTGTTTTAGATGCTATTGATAAAAATAAAAATGTAGTTTTATTTATTGATGAGATACACATGCTCATTGGTGCTGGATCTAGCGGTGGAGGAAATATGGATGCGGCAAATATCTTAAAACCTCTTTTAGCAAATGGATCTTTAAGATGTATAGGAGCAACTACTTTTCAAGAATACAAACAATTTTGCAAAGACAAGGCTCTCAGCAGAAGATTTATGAATGTAGAAATAGCAGAACCAAGTATCCAAGATTGCTATGAGATTCTCACAAAAATTGCCCCTCTTTATGAAAAATACCACAATGTCAAATATACAAAAGAGGCGATTTGTGCATGTGTTGATCTTACAAACTATTATGTTACAGACAGATACCTTCCAGATAAGGCAATAGATTTGCTTGATGAAGCGGGTGTATCTTTACAGGACAACAAAAAACGCACCATAGGAAAAAAACAAATCCAAGAGTGCATATCCAAATTTGTTAATATCCCCAAAGAAACACTCAATAGTAATGAAAAAAATTTATTAAAAAATCTTAAAAAAACCTTAAAAGAGGAAATCTTTTCTCAAGATGAAGCTATTGATGCCATCACTTCTGTGATCAAAATCAACAAAGCAGGACTTAGCTCTTCAAACAAACCTATAGGAAGTTTTTTATTTGTTGGCTCTAGTGGTGTTGGAAAAACTGCCCTAAGCCAAGCAATTGCAAAAGCTTTGGGAATAGCTTTTCATCGCATTGATATGAGTGAGTATATGGAAGCACATAGTATTTCAAAACTCATTGGAGCACCAAGTGGATATGTAGGCTTTGAACAAGGGGGCTTGCTTATTGATTTAATCAAAAAAACTCCTCATTGTGTTTTATTGCTTGATGAGCTAGAAAAAGCACACCAAGATGTTTTTAATCTTTTTTTACAAGTAATGGATAATGCAAGCCTTAGTGATAATCTAGGCAATAAGGCAGATTTTAAAAATGTGATTTTGATTATGACTTCTAATGCTGGCAATCAAGAAAACAAGGCTTTAGGTTTTCACTCTAAACAATCTCACAAACAAGATAGCACTTTAAAAAATCTTCTTTCCCCAGAATTTAGAGGAAGACTAGATAGTATTATTTACTTTAATGATCTTGGATTTGAGGATTACAAAAACATAACAAAAAAATATATCAATCAAATCAATACACAAATACAAGATAAAAAAATATCAATCCGCATAGATTCTCAAGCTCTTGATTTTATTGCATCAAAAGCACTGCAACCAGAATTTGGCGCAAGGGAGATTGAAAAAATTATTCAAAAAGATATTAAATTACAGCTAAGTGATATTATTTTGTTTCAAAAACCAAAGCCAAATACCACCATCAATATTATTTTGAAAAATCAGAAAATCGTTTTAAAAATTCTTGACTCTAATCAAACTTAATTCTTTTTACTTTTTATAAAATGAAGTAAAAAAGGATTTTATATGCAAAACTATTATTCTATCTTTCTTGTTATCCATCTATTTTGTGCTATTGCTTTTGTAGGTTATTTATTTTTTGATGTTGTTATCTTAAATATTGCAAAAAGAAAAATCAATAACTTTGAAAGTTTTCAAAATGGCATTAGTAAGGTAGTCACAAAAATTATGCCTTTTATAGTGCTAATGCTATTTATTAGCGGAGGGGCTATGGCAGGAAAATATTTTACCTCACCCATAGATTCTACATTTCAGCTTCTTTTGCTTGTAAAAATAATATTAGCTTTTTGTATTTTTGCACTCGTTGTTTTTTCGCTGAGCTTTTATTATATTGTCAAAAAACCAAATCCTATTGGAAAATTTATACATCCTATTGTTTTTGCATTATGCATCATCATTGTTTTACTTGCAAAGCTAATGTTTTTATTCTAAATGCAATAAAACAATAGAAATAAGAATGAGAAAAATCCCTATTTTTCCTTTCTTATTTAATCTCTCATTAAAAAATAAATATCCTCCACCAACAGTCCCAATAATCCCCAATGCACCCCAAGTTGCATACGCAACACTCAAAGGCATACTTCGTATCGCAAAAGAAAGTGCTACAAACGCTAATAAAACGATTACAATCGCACTAAAGCCATAAATCTTATATTTAAAACCTTGAGATTTTTTTAATAAAAGATTTGCTATGATGTCTAATACCCCAGCAATAACAACACAAAAAATCCCTAACATCAATTCTCCTCTTCCCCAAAATTAATCAATATAATTCCACTTACACTAAAGATAATTCCCATTTTCTGATAAAAACTCAAAGTCTCATCAAATAAAAAAATTCCTAACAAAGAAATTAAAACAATACCCAACGCCTCCCACATTGCATATGCAATACCAATTGAAATTCTTTTAACTGCCAATCCCATAAAGACATAAGAAATTATGATAAAAATCCCCATAAAGGCATAACTTAAAATCTTTTCATTTTCAAAAAGCTTTAGAGATGTTGTCCCCAAAACTTCTGTTATGATTGCTAATATCAAAAATATCCAAGCTTTCTTCATATATACCCTATAAAAAAATATCAAAAACCCCTATTTTAGCCAAATAGAGATAATAATGCCATGTTGTTGGCGTTACCTTTTTCTATATACATTTTTTTATATAAAGCATTTTTTTATGTTTTTTATAAGAAGCAAAAAAAATCTCTGTAAAATTTTTTTGTTAGCGATAACAAAAAAATAACAGAAAGGATTAAAATGAAAAAATTACTCTTTTTCATTAGCGTGTCTTGTGGCATTCTCTTTGCTCAAGATAAAATGTTTTCTACAGGCGTAAAGCCTCTTTATCTTGATGCTACAAGCTCAAAAGTCGTTGGAAAATTACTTCCTACCACTGAGGTAACAATTCTCAAAAAAGAAGGAGATAGAGTGCTTCTTTCCATAGAGGGATATGCTCCTGCTGGAGAAAATATTGCCCTATATTTTGTCCCAAATAAAAGAATCTTAAATGCAGGTTTTAGCAAAAATTCTGGAGTTAAGTTCGAAAAAATTGGATCTACTAATGCAGATGGCAAGGCTTTTGACAAACTCAAGGTTCAAGTTTGGAGTGAAAATACAGATCTTAGCGATGATGTAAAACCACTTTTTGCACAAGCTAAAGATTTATTTGATCAAAATTGCTCAATGTGTCATGGATTGCACCAACCAAAAGAATTCAGTGCAAATCAATGGCCAAGCATGTTTAAATCAATGGCAGGTAGAACAGGTATTGATAAAAAAGATTACCAACTTGTAATCCAATATCTACAAAAAAATGCAAAAGATATGCCAACAAAATAAAAAGGAGAGATCATGAAAAACTTTAATCAAAACAGAAGAAATATTCTTAAATACACTGCTTTATTTGCAGCAGTTCCTTTTGTCAATCAACTAGCTGACAAAAGCACCCTCCTTGCTGCTGGTATTAAAAAATTTAGCACAGAATTAGTTTTAAATGGTGATGTATATACCGCTGCGCATTGGGGTGCTTTAAAAGTAAGCGTAAAAAATGGAAAAATTGTAAAGAGCACTAATGCATTTAGCGGAATGATAGAAAATCCATTGCAAAGTGTTACTGCAGATTTAGTTGATGGTAAAAATACCAATAGAATCAAAGCACCTATGGTGAGAAAAAGCTATCTTGAGAAAAAAGCAAATCACAGAGAACTTCGCGGTGCTGATGAATGGGTAGAAGTAAGCTATGATCAAGCTATCAAACTTGTAAGTGATGAAATTAAGCGTGTAAGAAAAGAAAAAGGTGCTAATAGTATCTATGGTGGCTCTTATGGTTGGAAATCTAGTGGAAATTTACACAATGCAAGAACTCTACTTCATAGATTCCTAACAATGGGTGGTGGATTTGTAGGAGGCTTGGGAGATTATTCTGCTGGTGCTGCCCAAGTAATAATGCCTCATGTTGTAGGGACACTAGAAACTTATGAGCAACAAACTTCCTGGCCACTTGTATTAGAGCATTCAAAAGTAGTGGTAATATGGGGTGCAAATCCTATGGATACCCTAAGAATTGCTTGGACTTCAAATGATGGACAAGGATTGGAATATTTCAAAAAATTAAAAGAAAGTGGCAAAAAAATCATCATTATTGACCCTATCAAAAGCAATACAATAGAATACTTTGGCAATACAGCAGAATGGCTCTGTGTAACTCCAAATACAGATGTCGCACTTATGCTAGGTATCATACATACAATGCTTACAACACAACAATATAACAAAGAATTTATTGAAACTTACACAGAAGGCTTTGATAAATTTGCAGATTATGTTATGGGTAAAACTGCTGATAAAACTCCAAAGAGTGCAAAATGGGCATCAGCTATCTGTGGAGTAAGTGAGAGCAAAATCAAAGAGCTTGCAGATCTATTCTTCAACAATAGAACAATGCTTATGACAGGTTACAATATGCAAAGACAACATCATGGAGAGCAAGTGCATTGGATGGCAGTAACCCTTGCTTCAATGATTGGACAAATCGGATTACCAGGTGGTGGATTTGGTATCAGCTATCACTATGCAAATGGTGGAAGCCCAACTACAAATGCTCCTGTTATTGGTGGTATTACTGTAGGAAAAGCTAGCGGTGATGGTCCAGAATGGTTCAACGATGGTGCTTCTATCTCTATCCCAGTAGCAAGAATTGCTGATTGTCTGCTCAATCCTGGAAAGACAATTGATTACAATGGTAGAAAGATTACTTATCCTGAGATTGATCTAGTGTATTGGGTGGGTGGAAATCCTTTTGTGCATCACCAAGATACAAACTTACTTATCAAAGCATGGAAAAAACCAAGCACTATTATCGTAAATGAAATGTATTGGACTCCTACTGCAAAAATGGCAGATATTGTATTCCCTATCACAACTCCTTATGAAAGAAACGACCTTACAATGAGTGGAGATTATAGTAATCTCAATATCAATCCAATGAAGCAAGTAGTAAAAGCATTACCAAATGCAAAAAGCGATTATGAGGTATTTTCAGATCTAGCAAAAGCTTGTGGTTTTGGCGATCAATACACAGAAAACAAAGATGAAATGACTTGGTTAGAAGAATTCTACAATACTGCTTACAATCAAGCTAAAAAAGCTGGTGTAACACTAGCTGATGGTAGTGAAATGCCTGATTTTGAAACTTTCTGGAAAAACAATAAGCCATTAGTATTTGCACCAACCCCTGAAGGTGAAGAATTTGTAAGATATGCTGATTTTAGAGAAGATCCTATTTTAAATCCTCTAGGCACTCCAAGTGGTAAAATAGAAATCTACTCAGAAACTATTGCTAAGATGAATTATAAAGATTGTGGTGCATTCCCTCAATGGTTTGAACCTATCGAATGGCTAGGCATGAAAAATAAACCTGCTGAATTTGCACTTGTAAGCCCACATCCAAGCCTAAGACTTCACTCACAGCTTAGCAATACAAGCTTAAGAGATCAATACGCTATTGCCGATCGCGAGCCTATCTGGATCAATCCTGCAGATGCAAAAGCAAAAGGAATTAAAAATGGCGATATCGTGCGTGCTTATAACCAAAGAGGTCAAATCCTTGTGGGTGCTGTGGTAAGCGATATTGTTCCAAAAGGTGTAGTGAGAATCTATGAAGGTGCTTGGTATGACCCAATGGATCCTTCAAAAGAAAATACACTTTGTAAAAATGGTAATGCCAATGTTTTGACAATCGATATTCCTACTTCTGAACTAGCAGATGCAAATATCGCAAACACTGCATTAGTCAATATCGAAAAATACAAAGAAAAAGCACCACAACTTACTGCATTTATGCCTCCAAAAGGAGCAAAGTAAGCTTCTTTGAGCTTTGGAGTTTTCCAAAGCTCTTTTTAATCTAATCTACAAAATATTTCTATTACAATAAAATTTTGCACCGCCTTAAAAAATAATTTTTTACAAAAAAATCAAAAAATTGGGGGGGGGGGTATAAGAAAATCTTAAGTTTATTTTTATTATCATTGCACTTTATTTTTTAAATTCTTTTAAAAAAATTATTTATTAAAAATAAGGAGTTTATAATGAAAAGAAATATTTCACTACTACAGAGGGGGGGGGGGATACAAATAATTCTTTAAATGCCTCTTTCTCTTCAAGCAACAATTCAAAAAGATTCTTTAAACCTTTAGTTGCAAGTTCGTTAGCTTTATTTTTAAGCACTAGCATTGTAAATGCTAAAGATGAATTATATGAATTGAGTTTGGAAAAGAGAGTTAAGGATAATATGAACATAATGATGAATGTAAATTCATCTCGCATGATGGATGTGAGAGAAAACACTCCTGATACAGCATCTAATATACCAAATAGTAATTGGGATATAATTTCTCTCCAATGGGGAAAAAGTTCCACAGATCTAAATTATGATAATTATTTTAAAGATAGCCAAAATGCCTATAAGTTCGTTTTGGGAAATGATGATATTGTCAGAGGATATTTTAATAAAAATGGTAACACTTGGACAGAAGGTACACTTTATCTCCAATTTTATGATGCGCAAAAATATACCTCAAGCGATGGTGGTATAACTAATGATGATTTAAGCATGCGTGTTCTCAAAGCTTGGGGGGATTGTTCAGGCTATTATTTTACAAATACACCACAATCAATTAATACAGCATACGATTTGCCATTTTATTATGTTATTCGTTCAATCAAACCTATTGAGTTAACTGGATCAACCAAAGAAGATGCAGGATTGATTATACAATATGCGCAAAATGGTGAGAATAAAAATCTAACATTAGATCTATCTGAAGTTACAGGGAAAAATTTTGCATTTAAAGGTAATATTATTATTACAGGTGGGGATCTTACACAAAAACTTATTTCTTCTCAAGATCATTACACTTTTAATTTTGGCTCTAATTTTCAAGGCAATCTTACTACCAATACATACTCTATGGCAACATATGGGATAAAGACATCTAAAGGAACATTGAACTTTTTGGGATCTGCAAATTGGGTTGGAAATCTGACAGCTTCAGGTGGATTGAGTGTTGTCAATTTTGATCAAGGTGATATTCAGGGAACAATCACAGTAAACTCTAGTTCTAGTGAAGTTGATATTTTTTATAAACAAGCCAATAAGACTATTACTGATAAAACAATATTAGATCTTACAAATGGGGTTGTTTCTTTTGGATTTGATGATAGTATCACGATTGATCAAAGGGTAATAACTTTTAATGGAAAACTTCAGGGGGTTACAGGGGGAAGACTTAAATTTAGTGGAGTAAAATCTGTCAATCTTAGAGAGGGTATTACTCTCAATGGAACAAGCTTAGAATTCAACATTGACAATCGAGTCGCAAGTGGTTCTCAAATCGTTGATGGCAACATCAACCTCACAGGAGGAACTCTATTTTTCACCACAACACCTAAGCAAGCACTTAAAAGACAAGAGATTGTAGATATGGCACAAACGCTTAATGGTGGGGCATACGATATGCCTATATACAGCCTAGGAGGGACAGCAACATTAACTAATGCTGGAATCTCTGCCTTTTATGATGCTGATAGTAATAGTTTTGTAGGAAAACTAAGTGGTGATCTAATCCCCAAAGATGGGACGCTTTATAACACCAATGATTTTTACCTAGAAAATCAAAGCAAAATCACATACTCTAATTTTACCAATGCAAACAATAGCCATATTGTCTTTGGAGGAGAGGTTGCTTTTTATGGAGATGAGAACACATTTGGATCTCAGGGAGGATCTCAAATTGTATTTAAAGAAAATGTAGAGATTACAGGAAGTATAAAAGCAACATCTGGTGGATCAGTAAATCTCATCGTTGCAAATAAAAGCTCAACTTTTGGAGCAATTGAAACTTCAAGTGATGGAAAAATCACTCTTGATCTCAGAGAGGATTCACAAATCACAAGTTTAAAAATAGAAAGCACCGTTGCTGATATTGCATTCGACAATGCACGAAATACAATTAACTTTTCAGGAAAAACTCTCACAATCACCTCAGGGATTTCAACTCAAGGAAAATATGCTTCAACAGCAATCAACACAATCAATCTGACACAAGCTGGTGCGACTTTAAAAATCAATGATTTGGGGATCATAACAAAAAAGACAAATTATGCACACGATCGACAATATGGACAGCAAAATATCATCAATTTTACTAATGGAGGAAGCCTGATACTTGATGGAACAAACACAGATATTGATAATTCAAATTTTGATGGAATTCTTGCACTTAATGGAAACAAAAATACCATTACTTTTCAAGGCACAGGAAATGCGTCAATCTCAACAGTAGATATCCAAGCAAAAGATAGCGGAAGTAGTAATATTATAAACTTCCAAGGAACAGGAACGAATACAATCACTAGCTCAATAACAGCTAGCAATGGAGGACAAAATACAATCTCATCAAAAGGAATGCTTGTCATCAATGGTAATATCAATGCGGATAGCAATACTGCAAATACAAATAAAAATATCATCACAGCGGACAATGCCACATTTTCAGGAAATATAACCGCTGGATACAATAACGGTGGTTGGTTATCCCAAAATCTTATTGCTGTCAATGGAAGGACAACTTTTTCCAATAAGAGCAATCAGACCATTATTAAAGCAAATCAAGTAGCAAATACAAACACTGAAAAAACAAATTTTTTCAAGTTTAATGGAGAAGTAAGCGGAAATATTACAGAAGTTTCATCTATTACTCTAAATAGTGGTGATCGTTCTCTTGCAAGAAATATTTTAAGTTTTGATGGGGATGATTCAAGCAGCTTAACTATTGAAAACATTAACAAAAGCAATTCCATTCCTGTTGATTCTGATAATAAATCTTATGCAACAGGATATATCTATATTGGAAAAAATCTTACTTCAGGAAGCGAAGCTAGTTTAGCTTTTAATTCAAGTTTTAATGATTCTAATTGGAGTTCTAAAGATTACCAAGCAACCAATCTTACACTCAATGCAGGAAGCATCTATGCCAAATATGGTAAAAACTTTATCAATGTAGGAAACATTGATGTAACTGGAACAATTGATGGGAATGGTGGCACAAATAATATTGCTACAAATGCACTAACAGCTAAAACTATCCAGGCACGATGGGGAGGAGTAAATAACATTATTATAGGTGGAAATGCAATAATTGGTGCAATTCAGGCAAGTCCTGATAATAATGATAAGGGTAATTCGCAAAACAATATTACTTTCTCTGGTAATGATGCAAATCATATCGTTACAGGAAATATTACACTAGCTGAAAATGGACAAAACAATATTACTTTCTCTGGCAACAACTCTATTCTCACCTTAATGGGAGCAATTAATCAAATAACAACTTTAATCGCTTCAACAAACACTACTCTAATTCTTACTAATGGAACCACTACTGTTAGCAATAAGATATCTATAGCAAATAATCAAAATTTAATATTTGATTTGGCAAATGGAGTAAATCTTACCTTAAATAATAATTTAGAGAATAGTGGAACTTCTGCTATTAACTTTAATGGAACTAATGCAACACTCAGTGGTAATGTTGAAACCACAAATACTGCAACCACTATCTTTAATCTAGGAAGCAATGATTCTGAGAGTGTAACTGCTATTATTGGCTCAAGCAATACTATTACTAACACTGCCAATGCTACCAATACTTTTAATGTAAATGCAACTACTACTACATTTAAATATGGTAATGGTGATAGTAATAATAATGATGGCTTAGTATTCTCTAATGGAACTAAT
>NZ_NXLX01000027.1 GCF_003364335.1 Helicobacter anseris | reverse complement strand
TTGGCATAAGGTATGTAAAAACTCCAAGATTCCATAACCATAGTAAGATAAATGCTAAAACTAAGATTCCTATTACTTTCATTGTCTTCCTCACTTTCTTTACTTTTATCTTGTTTTAATCCCTAGAGCATAAGCTGTGGGTTGTCATAGAGAACAATTATTATAAACTTTATATCATTAAAGTTTTTATCATTTAGGGTTGTAGCACAATAAGCTATAATGACAGGATTAAAAAAGAAATTTGTCTGCATGGGCTTTATTCTAATCGCCAATCCATTGTCTTGTGATATTTTTGTAATGCAAGATTTGCATCTCTAAAAACCCCACTACCCACAAATCCTCTTGCAAGAGGGCTAGGATGGGGTGCTGTGATAATAGTGTGTTTATTTGAATCAATAAGGGGGATTTTTTTCTTTGCAAAATTACCCCAAAGCATAAAAACAATACCTTCAAAATGATGAGAAATATTTTTGATAATTGCATCACTAAACTCTTCCCAACCAAAATCTTGATGAGAGGCGGGCAAACCTTTTTGCACACTAAAAATTGCATTTAAAAGCAAGATTCCATTTTCTGCCCATTTTGTAAGGTCTCCGTGATTTGGTGGTGTAAAATCTATACTTTGTGCGAGCTCTTTGTAAATATTTTTGAGGCTAGGGGGTATAGGAACTCCCCTTGGCACAGAAAAACTAAGCCCCATTGCTTGAGGGATTTCTTGTTGATTGACAAAAATGCTTCCATGATAGGGGTCTTGCCCAAGAATAAGTATTTTTAGCTTTTGTGGAGGTGTGAGATTTAGAGCATTAAAGGTAAGTTTTGCAGGTGGAAAGACGATTTGTCCTTGTTTTTTTGCTTGTATATATTTTTCTTTAATTTTTAAAAAGTAGGGTTTAGAAAACTCTTCTTTTAATAGTTCTTTCCACTCTTCTCTAATGAGGATTCTATCCATTATAGCCCCTTTGAATTTATGCTAAAATGCACATTATAAGTTTTTTGGGAGAGAAAATCAATGTGCGGTATTGTGGGCTATATCGGTAAAAATGAGATTAAAGAAATATTATTAAATGGACTTAAAGAGTTAGAATATAGAGGTTATGATAGTGCGGGTATTGCGGTTTTGCAAGATAGAGAGCTTTCTACTTTTAAGGCTGTAGGAAAAATCATCAATCTTGAAAATAAGCTCAAAGATTTTAGCACTCAAGGTTTTGGCATTGGGATAGGTCATACAAGATGGGCAACACATGGAAAACCGACAGAAGCAAATGCGCATCCACATATTGCAGAATTTAGCAATGTCGTGCATAATGGAATCATAGAAAATTATCAAGAAATAAAAGAGATGCTTCAAGCTAAAGGACATCATTTTTTATCTCAAACAGACACAGAAGTTATTGTGCATCTTTTTGAGGAAAACTTAAAAAATTGTGATGATAGTTTTAAGGCTTTTAAAAAAACTATAGATACTATTAAGGGCGCTTATGCGATTTTATTGATTAGCAAAAAAGATTCTACAAAGATTTTTTATGCAAAAAATGGCTCACCATTGATTATTGCAAGAGGAGAAGGTGGGATTTATTTTGCAAGCTCTGATGCGCCTTTGATTGGTTTGGCTCAAGAAGTGGTTTATCTTGAAGATGGAGATATTGGTTTTATGCAAGAGGGGGATTTTGATAAGTTGCAAAATATTCAGCCATTAAACATCAATAAATCTTTTGCACAAAAAGATGGTTATCGCTATTTTATGGAAAAAGAAATTTATGAACAACATAGTGTTTTGCTAGAAACTATGATGGGGCGAGTAAGCGAAGATAGGATCGCTTTAGAAAACTTAGATAGAGATTTTTTTGAAGGCATAGAATCTATTACAATTTGTGCTTGTGGCACGAGCTATCATTCTGCGATGGTAGGGAAATATCTTTTAGAGAGATTTGCAAAAATAAGAGTTAATGTTGTGATTGCAAGTGAGTTTAGATATGCGGATTTTGTGATAAAAGAAAATGAGCTTTTTATCACAATCTCGCAAAGTGGAGAAACTGCAGATACACTTGAGGCATTAAAGCTTGTGAAAAAACACCATCTCAAAACCCTAGCAATTTGTAATGTGGATAATAGCTCTATTGTAAGAGAAAGTGACAGGGTGATTTTAACGCGTGTAGGGATAGAAAAAGGGGTTGCAAGCACAAAGGCTTTTGCTTCTCAGGTTTTGGTGCTTTGGATGCTTGGAGTATTTATCGCCCAGGAGAAAAAGTTGATAAATGCTCAAGAGATTAAAGAACAAGCACAAGCAATGCTAAAAGCTACAAAAGCCACAAAAGTAGATTCTAAACTACATGAGAGAATCAAGAGATTATCAAAACGCTATTTGCATGGGCATGGATTTTTCTTCATCGGTAGAGATGTGTTTTTTCCTTTGGCATTAGAGGGGGCATTGAAACTAAAAGAGATTAGTTATTTGCATGCAGAGGGTTATGCTAGTGGGGAGATGAAACACGGACCTATAGCATTGGCAGATTCTCATCTTTTTACCATTGCATTGATGCCAGAGCATTTGCTATTTGAAAAAATCAAAAGCAATATTGAGGAATTAAGTGCCAGAGATGCAACAATTTGTGTTATTAGCTCTCAAGAGTGTGAAGTGGCTGATGATATGATTTTTATTCCAAAGGCATCAAGCTATATGGAAGAGTTTTTCTCTATGATGGTGGCATTGCAGATTTTGGCTTTAGAGATTGCCATAAAGCTAGGTAATGATGTAGATATGCCAAGAAATCTTGCAAAAAGTGTCACAGTAGAATAAATTAAAATATATGCTCTAAGAGGTTTTGGATTTGATTTTTTTGCAAAATATCTTTATCCAAAAGAGGGATATACCATTTGGTATATTTTTTAAAAATTTTATTTATTTTTTCTAAGTATTTTTCTTGAATCTTATAACGATTGTAGAAAAAATCTTCCTTGCTTAATGGTGCTATTTTGTTGATAGCTAGGGCTTTTATATCAATTTTGCTTAGAGATTGAATGGCACGATTTGTTTCTTTTATGGATAAAAAATCAGGATTTAAAACAAAAATAATCCCACAAGATTTTTTATCATGTAGTAGATTTTGAAAAGCAGTATATTTTTTATAACGCATCTCTAGTCTATTTAAAAGATTTTCATCACTTTGTGGAGTGCCTAGTATATTTTCTAAATGGATATTTTTTTGTTGATTTTTTAAAATAGTTTTATTCCAGGTTTTAAGCGTATTAGCAAGAGTAAAAAGTCTTAGAGTATGTCCAGTTGGTGCAGTATCAATAATAATATGATCCCAAGAATCAAGAGTGTCTATCGTAAGATTTATGAGTTTATCAAAGAGGGCAGATTCTTGAGTGATTCCATTTTCCATTGCACTTTGATAATATTTATCAAGCATTTCATAAGAATTTGGAGATACAAAAGCTTTATTATTTCGAGAAATTTCTTTAATATAGTTTTGTGCTTCTTTTTTTGGATCAATTTCTAAAACAGAGAGATTTTTATCCAAAGGAGTGATGTTGTTTGAAAGCTTTATTTGAAAGAGATCAGAAAGATTGTGTGCAGGGTCTGTTGAAATAAGTAATATTTTTTTATCTTTTGTGCAAAGATTGCAAGCAAGAGAGCTTGCAATAGTGCTTTTTCCAACTCCTCCCTTTCCCCCCACAAAAATAATCTTTGAATCCATTAGCAACACATACAAGGAAAGTAGTCAAAAGGAGATTTTTCAAAACCAGCTTTTTTGTGCCATTGGTGAAATTTTGGCATAAGGCTTGGAATGAGTTCTAGTGTATAAAACTCATAGGGATTTGGGATTCCCATCATCTCAGAAAAAGCCAAAATCATAAAAAAATCCTCAATTTCTTCTTTCTCTCTTTTAATAGCTCTTTTGTATCCTAGCTCATAGTAACTCGTAAAAAACGAGTTACAAGATTTTAAAAGATTAAGCATTTTCTTTAGAATTGATGATTTTAAAAATTATAGAGAGTGCAGATAGCACAACAGCAATAGTTACAATAATCACAATAAAGCTGATTGCAAATAAAAGATAATTTTGAGCAATAAAATAGTCTTTTAGTTTTATCAATGCACCCCAAAATGACATGCATAAAATGAAAGTCATCGGAATAAGTGTGACAAGAGAACCTTTAAATCTCTTGCTTTTAATCAGTATTACAGAAATTGTTAG
Organism: Helicobacter anseris; assembly: GCF_003364335.1. Taxonomy (GTDB): domain Bacteria; phylum Campylobacterota; class Campylobacteria; order Campylobacterales; family Helicobacteraceae; genus Helicobacter_H; species Helicobacter_H anseris. The sequence goes on along the minus strand of NZ_NXLX01000027.1, from coordinate 13,170 downwards.
CAAGGTTAATGAGGCTAGGATTTGATTAGTTGCGCCAAATAAAGGCCAGATAGCAACTTCATTTTTTCCTCCCTCTCCAAGTCCATTCCAAGATAGTGTAAAACATAAAAATACAGCAACAAGCGTGGATAACCATTTGTTTTTCAAGAAAGGAATCTTATAAAGTTCTCCCCATTCTTGAACAATATAGCGTTGTAGTCTAATTCCAGCGTCCATAGTAGTGGCAGCAAAAAGAATAATCATCAAAGAAAGTAGTGTTTGTGCGATGCTCTCCGGGATACCAAGTCCTGCGTGCAATATCGCAGCACCTCCACTAGAAAAATTCCCAGCCCCACCTTTATAAAGCATTGCCCAAGTTTCTGGATTTAAATCAGCGTTGAGCAGTCCTAGTCCTGCGATACAGGCAATAATAGTTGCAAGTGCCAAGGAGCCTTCTCCTACAGCTCCAAGATAACCCACAAATCTTACATCAGTTTCTTTGTCAATTTGCTTTGAAGTAGTTCCTGAAGAAACAATTCCATGAAATCCACTAATTGCACCACAAGCAACTGTGATAAATAAAACAGGGATAAGAATACTCCATCCACCATTTTCTTGAATAGCTGGTATAAGCTCTGGTGCAACTACTTTTGGAGCAACAATAAAAATTGAGCCATAAAGCAAAATCAATCCTATAAAAAGCTGAATACCATTGATATAATCTCGCGGTTGCAAGAGTAGCCATACAGGCATAATAGAAGCAATTCCAGCATAAACAAAAAGAATGATAATCCATTGTTGATAGGCATTAAATCCTGCAAAATTGTCGGGTAAATTTATAGGTAATATTCCACCAAGGGGAACTAAACCATAAAGAGTCACAACGCCAATGATTGTTACAATTCCAAGATTTAGCTTGAAGCGATAAATGGCAACCCCCATGAGGATTGCCACAGCAACAGCACCCCATGCTGGGATAATGGTAGAGGGATGCTGCACAGATTCTTGGGCAATAATGACGCCAAAGGCACTATTTACCATCAAAAGCACAAGGAAAATGACAATCATAAAAAGTTGTCCTACTTTAGAGCCCACTATATGGCGACAAACGCTACCAATAGATTGACCTTGATGTCTTACGCTTGCCCATAATGCACTCATATCGTGGATTCCTGCAAAAAATATTGTTCCTAAAATAACCCAAAAAAATGCAGGCATCCAGCCCCATTGCACAGCAATTGCAGGACCTACGATAGGTGCAGCACCAGCAACGGCTGTAAAATGATGTCCCCACAATACAAATTTGTTTGTAGGGATATAATCTATGTCATCTCGCAAAGTATGTGATGGTGTTGCAAAATTTTTGTCAAGTTTTAAGATTTTTGAAGCAACAAATTTTGAGTAAATAAACCACCCAAAACAAAGACCTGCTATTCCTATAACAAGTAGAATCAGGGCATTCATCTTTTATCCTTATTTAAAAATGTTACAAAATGTTGTTTATATTAACAAAATCTAGTTTCTTGATCTTAATAAACATCTTAACTCCTAATAATTTTTATATTTTTGTTACAAAAAAACGCAATTTATACATCAGGGTTGTATAGAGTTTAGAATTTGTATTGATAGCTAATAAATGGCAGTATATCGGTTTGCTCAACCACAGATTGTGAAATTTCTTTTTGTATAGGTGTTACTTTTGCACCTATTGTAACACGATGTTTGATGGCTAGTGTAAGCTCTATGCCAGTTTCTACTATAAATCCTCCAGAAATAAACATATTTTTAAATCCTTTATAGTTTGCATTATCTGTATAAACAACGCCACCAAATCCTATCCCAAAAAAACCTCCCAAAAAATTTCTTTGACTTTTTGTGATTGGAAATTCTGCTATTGCATCAATCCCAAGTGAAAAAAAACCAAAAAATGCCATTGTGGAGTTTTCCCTTTTTCCTGTGGCTGTTTTTGTGTAAGTATCAAATGCAAAAAACCCACGGATTCCAACATTTTTGGTAAAAAAACTTTGAACCCCTGTTTTTAATCCCAAGAGAATGGGGACATAACTCTCTTCTTTTTGATTGGTAATAAGTCTTTGTGTTCTTAGTGCAGAGGTTCCAAGACTTATGGCAAGATACTTGCCACTTTTTTGTCTAATAAGCTCTTGATCTTCATAAATTTGTTTGACATCTTCTGACAAAAATATGTCATCTTGTTGATTATCTAGCGTAGTTTCTTGTGAAAATACAAAATATACTAAGCAAAAAAATAAAAAAAATAAACTTCTCATCATTAACTTCATCGTTAGTTTGCTATGCAACTTTTTGCTATAATTCTACCCAAAAAATCAAGAGAGTTTTTATGGCCTCAAAAGGTAGCTTTAAAATTACAATCGACAAAGACAAAGCTATATTTTATCTTTATGGTGTTTGGGATTTTTCTTTATCAAAAAATACTTTGAAATCCTATGAACTAGAATCAAAAAAATATTCAAATGTTATTTTAGATTTTTCAAATGTTAGTAAGATTGATTTTGTGGCAATTAGTTTTTTATTTTTAAACACACATGTTTTTTCTTATCAAGGCGCTAGTAGCACCACAGAAATACTGATATCTGATTTTAAAAGACTCTATTCTCCATCAAAAATACAGCAACAAGTTTTTGATTGGAGATATTTTTTTACACCTTTTAAAAATAAAATTTCTAGATTCTCAAGTGATGTGGTGGATTTTTTGAATTTTTTTGGTTTGATGCTTTTTTGTATTTATTTAAGTATTTTAAATCCAAAAAGATTTCGTTGGAAATCCTTTTTATATCATATGAATGAAGCAGGTTTTAAGGCTTTGCCCGTAGCGCTTTTAACATCTTTTATTGTAGGTGGTGCTATTACTTTACAGGGTGCTATCCAGCTTCAAGCTATGGGTGCTCCACTTTTAAGTATAGACACCACAGCAAAGCTTTCTTTAAGAGAGATGGGTCCTTTTGTTTTGGCCCTTGTTTTAGCAGGGAGGAGTGCTTCTAGTTTTACGGCACAAATTGGGGTTATGAATATTACTGAAGAAAGCAATGCAATGCGTGTTATGAATTTTAATTTGATGGATTTTTTGGTTGTGCCAAGATTTTTAGCATTAGTGATTGTAATGCCATTGATGGTTTTTTTAGCTGATGCATCAAGTATTTTTGCAGGTATGCTTGCTATAAAATCTCAGCTTGGTATTGGGTTTTTGCAATATGCAGAAAGATTCTATGAAACCGTAGGATGGAGTAATTTTTTAGTAGGTATTATCAAGGCTCCTTTTTTTGGAGCTGCAATTGCTTTGGTGGGTTGTTTTAGAGGATTGCAAGTTTATGGAGATACGGAGCAAATAGGTAGATCCACCACCACTAGTGTGGTAAATGCACTTTTTTGGATTATCTTTATCAATGCGATTTTTTCTATTGTTTTTACAAGGTTAGATATATGAAAGAAAAAATTATTGAAGTAAAAAATCTTGTAAGTGCATATGGTAATACTATTATTCACAAATCTATTAGTTTTGAAGTTTTTAGGGGTGAAAATTTTGCAATATTGGGAGGAAGTGGTAGTGGAAAAAGCACCCTGCTTTCAAATATGATTATGCTAAATAAGCCTGTAAGTGGGGAAATCAAAATATTTGGTGAAGATATTTGCAAACTTACGCTTTTGGAGCGAAATAGAATCTTAAATCGTTGCGGAGTTTTGTTTCAATTTGGTGCTTTATTTAGCTCTTTAAATGTTTTAGAAAATGTAGGCATTATGCTTGAAGAATATAGTAATTATCCAAAAAGTGTCATCACAGAGATTTCCAAAATGTGGCTAGATCGTGTAGGGTTAGATAAAAGAGCATTTGAGCTTTATCCCTATGAGTTGAGTGGCGGAATGAAAAAGAGGGTAGGGCTTGCTAGAGCAATGATATTAAATCCTGAAATTTTATTTTTAGATGAGCCAACAAGTGGGCTTGATCCTTTGAGTGCAGGAAAATTTGACGATTTAATTCTAGAACTCAAAGAAACTAATCCTTTTAGTGTAGTGATTGTTACACATGATTTGGACACGATTAAAGATATGGTAGATCGATTTATTTTATTAAGAAATGGAGAAATTGAATTTAAAGGAACTTTGAAAGAATTTTCATCTTATGCAAAAACAAATGGCATTAGTAAAGATAATTTATTTAATAGCACGCGAGGAGAAAGATTTTGGAAAGACGCATAAATTTTTTATTCATAGGCATCATATTTTTTTCAATTTTAAGTGCATTGGTGCTTTTTATTATCATAATGGGAAGATTTAGTTTTGATGATAAAGAATATAGATATTATCGTATTTATACTGAAAATGAAATTTCTGGACTTGGTATCAATACACCTGTGAGATACAAAGGAATTACAATAGGAAGTATTAGCCATATTGGTTTTGATAAGGATAGATTAGGAGTGGTAAAAATTATCGTAAAAATAAAAAAAATTATTCCTGTTCGCAAAAACTCTACATTAGCAGTTGATTCTCAAGGATTGGCAGGAATGAGTTATTTGGCTTTAAAACAGAGCAAGGAAAATGATTTTATTACAGATGAAAAAGATGCCACTTTAAATTTTGAGCCAAATATCTTTGGAAAGCTTACTTCAAAGGCTAGTGAAGTTAGTGATGAGGTAAGCGTTCTATTAAAAAGTCTTAAGATTTTATTTAGTGAAAATAATATGAAAAATATTTCAGATACTTTAGAATCTATCAATGTTTTGAGCAAAAATCTCAAAGATATGCAACTAGAAATTACAAATATTACAAACAATACAAATGCATTAGTAAAATCTCTTAACGAGCAAGTGCAAAATGGAGACTTTAATGCAAAAGAAATTTTAAATCCATTTTTAATGCGACTGGATACAAGCTTAAATTATATGGATCAATTTTTTAAAAGAGGGGGAAATATTTTAGATAAGTTTGAAAGAGACCCTTATAACACTATTTTTGGAGAACAAAAGAAATGAGACAAATAATTTTATTTTTAAATCTTATATTATTTTTTGGTTGTGTAGATGTAAAGATAAAATCTGAGATTCCAAAAAAAACTTATTATGATTTAGATACAACAGGGTTAAAAAATTCTACTTGTTCAAATTTTAATATCGTTGGATTAGGAGGGGTTTTAGCCGTTACTTCTTTAAATAATAAAAATATTTTGCATAAGAAATCTAGCGGAGAGATCAGCACTTATGGTGATGTGCAGTGGGTTGATCATCCAAAAGATATGATTCAATCAATGCTAATTAAACAAGGATATGAGAGATGTATTAGCTTTGAAAGAAGCAGTATGGGCAAAGTAAAAAAATTTGTAACTTTAGAAATTTTGTTTTTAGGATTTTTGGATTCAAGCCCAAATGTAGAATTTGCCTATAAGATAGCAGATGATAGGTTAAATGTTATTGCTATGGGTGTGATAAAAAAATCTAAAGAAAATGGAGAGGTATCAGACTTACAAAAACTTGCTCAAGAAGGTGTTAATGAATTTTTAGAATTGGTATCTAGGTAAGTGGATATAGCAAAGCAAGAGGTAAAAGAAGATTATTATAATCGTATGTATAAAGAAGGGGGATGGCAAGGGAATTATTTAAAGCATTATATGCATTCTCCTTATTTTGAGACTTGGAAAAGAGTATTGGCACTCATAGGTGATTTGAGTAATAAAAAAATTTTAGATATTGGCTGTGGGGTGGGGCAATTTGCAAGTTTTTTGAAAGATAATGGTTTAAGGAATTATTGTGGTATAGATTTTAGTAAAGAGGCAATCTCACAAGCAAAGAAAAAAGAATTAGAAGGTTTTATTTTTAAGCAAGAGAATATTTTTTGCTCAAATATCTTTGAAGAAAAATTTGATTGTGTTGTTATTTTGGAAGTATTAGAACATTTAAATGAAGACTTGCATCTTTTATCATTGTTAAAACCAAAGACTAGAGTTATCCTCTCTGTGCCAAATTATGATTCTGCATCTCATGTAAGGTTTTTTGAAAATTTAGATTTAGTGATAGAGCGCTATAAGGATTTGATACAAATTCAAGAGAGTGAAAGCATAGTAATCAATAATGGAGCAGGGATTATTTTTTTATTAAAAGGAATGAGATTTTGAGAAAAGCAAATCTATTTTTTAAAAGTGATTTTGGCAATATTGTTTATGATTGTTATGAACCAGAAGATTTTAATGGCAAGGTAATACAGATTGCACATGGGATGATAGAACACAAAGAGCGTTATTTGTGGTTATGTGAAGAATTTACAAAAGCTGGATATAAAGTTTATATCAATGATCATAGAGGACATGGAGAAAGTGTCGGTGGTAATGTATTTTTAGGAGAAATGGGAGAAAATGGTTTTGAAAAAGCAGTAGGAGATATGCTATCACTCAATGAAATTATAAGAAGGGAAAATAGGGAATCTAAAATTATTTTGTTAGGCCATAGTATGGGTTCTTTACTCTCAAGAAGATTTTTGCAACTTTATGAGGATAGAATTGATGCATTGGTTTTATCAGGAAGTCCATCACCAAACGCTTTTGCTCCACTTGGTTCAAAATTAAGTTTCTTTTTAAAACAGATAAGTTTTAATAAAAAGTTTGAACAATTAGCACAAGGTTTTATACACTTTCTCTCTTTGGGTAGTTTTAATGCAAGATTTAAGACTGTCATCCCAAAAAGTTCATCTCATTGGATTTGTAGTGATGTTGAGGTGGTAGAAAAATATGACAAAGATAAAAAATGTCAATTTTTATTTTCACTCAATAGCTTTGCAAATCTTTTTGCCGGAGTAAAACAAGTCTTTTCAAAATATCCCAATGCTATCTCAAAGCCAAATCTACCTATTTTGTTTATAAGTGGGAGAGATGATGCTTGCGGTGATTTTGGCAAAGGTGTACAAAAGGCATATAATCATATTTGTGCACAAGGCTATAAAAATGTAACTCTAAAGCTTTATGATAATTGTCGTCATGAAGTCTTTAATGAAAAAGATAAAGAGATTTATCTGCGAGATGTTTTAGATTGGTTAAAAAAAATTGAAAATTAAGATTGCAGAGATTAAATTCTCTGCAAATTTTTGAAAGACTTAAAGACTAATATATCCCAAAATACTTGTAAGTAAGATTCCTAGGGTAAGAAAAATCAAACTTTCCTTTCTATGTTGTTTGCACCAAGAAGTGATGATAAATCCACTAAAATAAAAAACTAAAAGTGCAATTCCAAAAATAATAGAAAAAATTTGAAAAGCCTTGCCAACTTTTGATTTGTGTAGCATCATCAAATTTCCATAAAAACTTCTTTTGTTGGTTTGAATGATAACTTGATTTTGTTTTTGCTCAATAGTGATGGAATATTTTGCACTTCCCATCATAGTGCCTCTTTTTCCTTTTTGTAAATTCGTATTACTTGGTAGTGGGATTTGATTTTCTTTTAAGAAATTGAGGACAAATTCTTGTAAATCTTCTATAGGTTCTTTTTGAAAAATCTCATATTTTTTTTGCTCAAGATTATAATCTTGATTGATTCCACAAATATACAAAACCCCAGTAAGTAAAAAGAGCAATGCCATAGGCAAAAAGAATACACTTGCATAAATATGTATTTTTCTAAATAAGCTTTTATTCATAAAATAATCCCTTAATAATGATAAAGATATTCATAATTATAAATTAGATTTAGTCAAGAAATAATCAAATATAGTATTATATTTTTTAATAATAAATGATATTTATTAAGACGATCCTGATATTCTTAAATATTAAATTTTTATTAAAGATAAATAGAAAGATAAATAGAGGTGTTTTTATGAAGAGATTTTTTTATTTAGTATTTTTGTGTTTTTTTGTGGGAAGTGGTTTGTGGGCTAAAAAGTCAGATACTGGTATTTCTTTATCTGAGGCTAAATGGACATTGCCTGATGCATTAGATACAGATGGTTATGTGGTAGAGGAGAAAATGCCAAAAAACTCGAAGTATTCTGAGATGGTTATTTTAGGAAATAAAATTCTAAATGAAACCACTAAGTATGTAGGACCACAGGCTAAAGATAAGAGTAAGCGTTTCGCAGGCAATAATCTTTCTTGTTCAAGCTGTCATGCTAAAGGAGGCAGTGTGGCAAATCAGTCAGGGTTTGTTGGTATTTGGGGGAGGTTTCCTCAATACAATGCAAGAGCAGATAAGGTTATTACCTTGGAAGATAGGGTGAATGGGTGTTTTGAGCGAAGTATGAATGGTAAAAGAATGCCTGTAGATTCTATTGAAATGAAAGCAATTATGACTTATATGCAATGGCTTTCTCAAGGAATTCAAGTGGGTGCAAAAACACAGGGGCAGGGGTTAAAAGCAGTAGAGTTTTTGTCAAGAGCAGCAGATCCAAAAGCTGGAAAAAAGATATATGAAGAAAAATGTGCCGCATGTCATCAAAATAATGGTCTTGGAATGAAGAATCCAGAAAAAACAGGATCTTATTACATATTTCCTCCACTTTGGGGTGATGATTCCTATAATACAGGTGCAGGAATGTATAGACTTATCAAGGCAGCATCATATATTAAAGCAAATATGCCACAAGGTGATGCAAACTTGAGTTTAGAAGAAGCTTATGATGTTGCGGCTTATATAAATTCTCAAAAAAGACCTGTAAAAGCAAATAGAGATAAAGATTTTCCAGACTTAAAACTCAAGCCTTTAGATATGGATGTGGGGCCTTATGATGATAATCTCTCTACTACTCAGCATCGTTATGGACCTTATAAGGCAAAATAACTAATTATGCTTGTATAAAAGCATTGGATTGACTCTACTAAAAACTATAGAGATTTCAAAATCTCTATAGTTGCTTAAAATGCATTATTTTATAAATATTTAGCACCCCCCCCCCCCCTTTTTTTTTGTTATTTGTTAAAAAGCAATTTTTTTTATACAATCACGAGTTATTTAAAGGGCAAAATATTTAAAAAATACCTTAAAGGGAGCTGGTGTGATGAAGCAAAATCTTAGTGTATTTAAAGGAGGGAAGGGCGGTATTCCTTTAAATGCTTTTCTTTCTCCAAACAATTTTTTCAAGCCTTTGGTTGCTAGTTCCCTAGCATTATTTTTAAGTGGCAATATTGCAAGTGCTGAAGCTTCTTGTAGTAATGCTACAAGCCCTGTTTTTTGTTATGGAACAAGCGGTAGTAGTGGAAGTTTGACTGCTTTTAATCCTAGTAATGTTGCTTGGAGTGAAAATAATAGCGGGGGTGAGAATAATCTTTATACATTAACAACAAGTAATGGAACTGCTAGTCCAGTGGATATTACTTTGCAATTCAATAGTGGAACAAGTTCCCCAACAGATTCTCTTAGTAATACTGCTTATACAATTGCTATGGGAGATGATGCTAGCTCTTCTATAAACCCAATTTTGCAATTAAAATCCAATAGTGGCATTGATATGCAAAGCAAAACCCTTACTTTTGATTTTGGAGGAGCTAATACTAGCTCTTCTAACTCAAACAAAATAATGAAACTGGATCTATCTAATGTGGACAAGGGGACTGCTTTCAGGGGGATTTTGGTAGTTAATGGTGGTGTTGATGAAAATCATTTTGAGGCAAACTTTGGTGGAGATGTAGTAGGAAACATCATCATAAAAGCAGGAGATAGCGGAGCTAGTGTAAGTACTAATTTCACTTTTGGCGGGGAAGTAATAGGGAATATTATTATCAATAATTCTTATCAAACAAAAGGATCTAGTAGCACAAATACTTTTAATTTTACAGCAAACAATCCGACACTCAATGGAGGTATCAATCTAGCAGATGGAAATACTACAATTTCAAATAGTAAAAATGTCCTTATAATTACCGGTGGCATCACGAGTGAGAGCGGAGGTGGTGGAACGCTTACATTTGATAATAGTGTATCCATCACCAAGGCTATTAGTAAGCCTGATAGTGGAAGTAGTGCAATTGGCGCGACAACAAATATCAATTTTAAAGGAGGTATAAATACTCTTGCTGGAGGAATCCAGATTGCAGGAAGCACAAACTCTGGACAAAATATCTACAATATTGTTTTTGAGAATTCGACAGTAAATAATACTATAGGTAGTATTACCTCAATAGGTTCTAATCTTCAAAGTCAAGAACAACAGCAAACAAATAACATCACTTTCAATGGAAGTGAAAAAAACATTATTTCTGGAAATATTACAGCACAAAATGGTAGCTCTTTTGTTGGAAGAGGTAAAAATGTTATTCTCTTTAATACTGGTGGGAGTATCAATGGAAAGATTTATGCAAACAGTGGAGACAATCAAATTACCTTTAATGGCGATAAGATTTCTAGTATTGCTGGAAACATTGAGGCTATGGCTTCTTCAGGTAATAATGCTAGTTATAATACTATTACCTTTGAGTCTTCCAAGACCAATACTATCACTGGCAATATTGCTGCAACTTCATCTAGTAATGCAGAGGGAAAAAATACCCTTATCTTTACCAATGGAATCAACACCATTAGTGGTGATATTACCGCAAATCAGAATGGTGGCAATGCTGCAAGTAATACCATAGAGGCAAAGGATAGTTCTACTTCTTTAACCATCAATGGAATGATTCAGGCAAATACAGGCACTATAAATATTACAACATCAGTTGGGGATAATGCTTTAAAGAATGAAGGTAAAAATGTAATTCATGCGTATAGCGGAACCAATACTATTACCTTAGGGGGTAGTAGCACCACAATCACTGGAAATATCCTTGCTCAAGGCACACCAGCTACATATAGCGGAATAAATGAGATTACCATCAGCTCATCTGGAACTAATATTATCACTGGAAACATCACTGCAAGCCCATATGATAATATAGAGGGAAAAAATACCTTCACTTTTACTAATGGAATCAACACCATTAGTGGTGATATTACCGCAAATCAGAATGGTGGCAATGCTGCAAGTAATACCATAGAGGCAAAGGATAGTTCTACTTCTTTAACCATCAATGGAAAAATTAAAACAAATGGTGGAACAAAAAATATAATTACAGCATCAGTTGGAACTAATGTCTTAAAAAATTCAAATGCAAATGTAATTGAAGCAGATGGCGGAACCAATACTATAATAATAAATGGAGCATCTACTAATACTGCAATCACTGGAAATATACTCGCAACAGTAGCATCTAGTGGAAGTGTCGGAACAAATGAAATCACCATTAGCTCATCTGGAACCAACTCCATCACAGGAAATATCTCAACTTCTAATGGAAGTAATACAATCACTTTTAATTCTGGAATTTCTTCTATTATCGGAAATGTCTCTACAAGTGGTGGAACCAATACCATTGCTTTTAATGGAAGTGATACTAATACCCTAGGAGGAAGCACAGCTTCTTATGTGATTACCGCAGATGGTTTAGGCACTGGAACAAATATCATCACTACACAAAATAACTTAACCTTTGAAAATATTAGCTCTATTAAGGCTGGGAGTGGTGGCCATGAAGCTAAAAACCTTTTTGATATCTCAGGAACTACTACTTTTAAAGATTCTAATCTCTCAATCATTGCAGATAATACAATAGACACCAATAGCATAAAACATAATATCTTTAAATTCAATGGAATAGTCAATAGTAACTCTGCTTCAATCTCCGAACTCACAGCAGTTTCTACAAGTGGAACTCTAAGCAACACCAAAAATATTCTAAGTTTTAATAATCTAAGTAGTGCTACAACACTAACCATCACAGATATCAATAAGGAGGCTTCTGTTGGTGAAAATAAAACAGCTTACAACTACATTGGAAAAGATTTAACTACCGGAAATGCTAGTGATGGAAGTTTAAGTTTAAAAATAGATTTTGGTGATTCTAATTGGAATACTAATACTTATCAAGCAGATAAACTTACACTAAATACAACAAACATTTATGCAAAAAGTGGAAAAAACTATATCAATGTTAAAGCTTTAAATTCAACAGAATCAATTAAGTCTGATATTAGTGGAGAAAATAACATTGCTACAACTTTATTGACAGCTAAAGTAATCATAGCTAATAATGGCGGAAACAATAATATTATTTTCACTGAAAATAATTCAACTTTCTCTATGACTGAAAGCTTAAGTAAAATCTCTATTGGCGGTAATGGAAACAATACTTTTAATATCCAAGGAGATACAAAAGTTACTTCAAATCTTACAGCACAAAGAAGTGAAGAGAATGCAACTGGTAAAAACATCTTTAATATCTCAAATGAAAAATCTCTAACACTATCTGATGATAGCAATGGAGTTAAAACCATCACTACAACTAGTGGAACAACAGAAATTAACTTCTTAGGAGATAGCTCTAATGGAAGCAATAGCACTGGAACTTTCAGTGGTAATGTAAGCACAAGTGGTGGAACTACAACATTTAGCTTTACAAATGATAATGGAACTTATAGTATTGCAAATGGTAATACTGTCTTTACTTCAAATGCAGGACAAAACATCTTTGATTTATCAAATGTAAGTGCAACTATTAGCAATGATTTAGTTTTTGAAGGAAGCAGTGTAAGTGGAGATGGTGGAAATATTATCAATATTGGAGCAAGTAAAACTCTAACAATGAATAGCAATAATAATGGCAGTATCACTACAAATAGTGGAACTTCTACTATCAATTTCAATGGAGCAAGTGGAAAACTTACTGGTAATGTCTCTACAAGTGGTGGGACTACAACTATCAATTTTAAAGAAACAAGTGGAATACTGAGTGGAACTCTTGGCACTTCAGGAGGAACTACGCATATCAATGTCTTAGAAAACAAATCAGGAACAATCACTAGAGCGGTAACAAACTCAGCCACCACCATAGTAGATATTGGTAATGGCGCAACTCTTGCTCTAACAGCTGGAATTACAAATAATAATAGCGGAAATACCATTATCAACTTTAATGGAGAGAGTGGAACATTAAATGGTAATATAAGCACTACTGGAGGAACCACTATCTTTAATCTAGGAAGCAATGATTCTAAGAGTGTAACTGCTATTATTGGCTCAAGCAATACTATTACTAATACTAATGCAACCAATACTTTTAATGTAAATGCAACTACTACTACATTTAAATATGGTAATGGTGATAGTAATAATAATGATGGCTTAGTATTCTCTAATGGAACTAAT
>NZ_NXLX01000026.1 GCF_003364335.1 Helicobacter anseris | reverse complement strand
AAAAGTATTTAAGCTCTTTATTTTTAAAGTAAGACAAAAATTATATATTAAAAAATTGCTTTTTTTGATAGTTATTGACAAATAATGAGGGGGGGGGGGGTATAAAAAACTTGAGATAGTGTATATTTGGGTATTTATAAGGTTTTTAAAAAAATTAAAAAAAATAAAATATGCTACAATTCTTAAATGATCACACAAGAGATACTCAATAATCTTCCTACAACATTTGGAATCTACCAATATCTTGACCATCAAGGCAGGGTGCTTTATGTAGGTAAAGCAAAAAATATTAAAAAACGCGTTAAAAGCTATTTTAAGATTCAAGATACAAAAGTTTTACCTCAAAGCAATCTATCACAACGCATTCAAATTATGCTAAATCAAACAACACAAATCCATACCATAGTCGTATCTAGCGAGCAAGATGCATTACTTCTTGAAAATTCTCTCATCAAACAACTCAAACCAAAATACAATATTCTCTTAAGAGATGATAAGACCTATCCTTATATCTGCATTGATATGTCTGAAGATTTTCCAAGATTTGAAATGACTAGAAAAGTGCAACATAAAAAAGAAATGCTTTATTTTGGCCCCTATCCTAGTGGATGTAGAGATATTTTAGATAGTCTTTATGCTCTTTTTGCTTTAGTGCAAAAAAAATCCTGTATCAAAGGAAAAAAAGCTTGTTTATTTTATCAAATCAATCGCTGTAAAGCACCATGTGAAGGAAAAATCACAAAAGAAGCATATAAAGAAATCTTGCAAGAAGCATTGAAGGTTTTAAAAAATAAAAATAAACTTCTTGAAGCTTTAGAGCAAAAAATGCTAGATTTGGCACAAAAACTTCTCTTTGAAGAAGCTAATATCTACAAGCAGAGGATTCAAAAAATCACTCCTCTTACAAATTTTTCACAAATTTCTTATCCACAACCCTATGATTTTGATATTTTAAGTATTGTTAAAAATCACTCACATCACGCTATTTTAATTAAGCTTTTTATGCGTGAGGGGAAAATCATCGCTTCTGATTTTGAAAACATCAAAAGTGATTATGAAATTGATGATAATGACATTTACACGCAATTTATTCTCAATCACTACAAAGAAAAACTTCCTATTATTCCTCAAAATATCCTTATAGGAACAGATATAGAGAATATAAAAGAATTAGAGGATTTTATCTATCAATATCAAGGCAAAAAAGTAGTGATACAAAAACCACTCAAAGGCTTTAAGGCTTCCCTTATTGCTATTGCCAATCAAAATGCTAATGAAATTCTAAGACAACAAAATCAACAAGAAAACACCTTGCTCAAAGGAATAAAAGATGTTTTTAAGCTCTCGCAAACACCTTTTAGAATCGAAGTTTTTGATACTAGTCACCATAATTTTAGTTTCAAAGTAGGAGGAATGATAGTATTTGAAAATAATCGTTTTGTTAAAAATGCTTATAGGCACTATCATTTAGAAGGAAATGACGAATACTCACAGATGCAAGAAATGCTTACAAGAAGAATTGAGAGCTTTGAAAAAAATCCTCCTCCAAATCTTTGGCTGCTTGATGGAGGAAAAGCACAAATCAATTTAGCAAAAAAACTTTTACAAAGTGCTGGAGTAGATATAGATATCATAGGCATTGCAAAAGAAAAGCTCGATCATAAAGCCCATAGAGCAAAAGGAAGAGCTAAAGATACAATCTATCTTCTAGATTCTGTATTGCATCTAGATACAAATCATACCTCTTTGCAATTCTTACAAAAACTCAGAGATGAGGCACATCGCTTTGCAATTACTTTTCATAAAAATCAAAAAACAAAAAACTTTATCAAAAATACCACTTACAGCCCTAGTGAATTAAAAAAATTATTAGATTACTATGGCAATTTTACTACTATAAACAATGCTTCAAAAGAAGAGATACGACAAATTCTTAAAAAATAATTTTTTGTTTGCAATTGCAATATAAAATCTTTGGGTTTATTTAAAATAAAGACTAAAGGAAAAAATAATGAAAAAATTTCTCTTAAGTATTATGGCTCTTGGATTTTTTTGTGGTTTTTTGTATGCCACTTCTCTTGATACTACTCAAGCAAAGGTTAAATGGACTGCTTATAAAACTACACAAAAAGTTCCTGTAAGCGGTAGTTTTACAGATATTCAATATAAGTTTAAAAAAGGTGAAAATCTTTCTATGATTCTTGAGGGTGCTAGTGCAAGTATAAACCCTTTGAGCGTAGATTTGGGAGATTCTGTAAAAAATGATAATGTGAAAAATTATTTTTTTGCAAAATTTAACAAACAAGAAGCTATTAAAGTAACTTTCAAAAATGTAATAGAAGGTGAAAATCAAGGTAGTATATTAGCAAATATAAAAATGAATGGCAAAAATGTAAAAGTTCCTATGCAATACACAATCAAAGATGGTGTATTGGAAGCTAAAGGCATTATTGATATTATGGAATTTGGTGCATTAGAGGCATTTAAATCTCTTGCGACTTTATGCTATGATTTACACGATGGGCTTACTTGGACACAAGTAGAGATTAGTTTTTCTGCCCCTGTGCAATAAATCTTTCTAATCCTCAAGCAATTGGGGATTAGAAATAATCGCTAAAATACGCCTTCCCCTCTGGTAAAATCTCTTCTAGCAAATCAATACTTTTTTTATCCGCTTGCAATCTACCAATTTTTTTTAGATACAAAGGTCGTTTATAGCCCAAAAACATTGTGCTAAGTGTTTGAATGTCTAGCTTGATTTTATTTTTGCTTTTTTTAGAATCAAAAATAACTTGATCTTTTTCAAATTTAAGATTAAAAGTCTTATTATTCCATTCAAGCAAAGAATCGCTGATCTCAAAAGAAATACTGGCTTTTTTTGTTGCAAAATCAAAAGGATATTGCTTAAAAAATAATTCCACATCAACAATCCTAGCCATAATATAAGGCATAATAGTCTCTTTAATGCTTCCATCATCAAGTAAAAAGCTCAAAGTCTCATTGCTATAATTCGCACCCCTTAATTCATCAAACATAGAATTATGCGCTTTAATATAATTCCAAAGCCCCATATTTGCTTCAGTATCAAGATAAATCATTTCTTTGATAAAAAAGACATCATTTTCAAGTAAATAAACTACATAGCCTCTTGGTTCCCCTGCCTCATTGTAATAAATTGCTATCATTTCATCTTCAACATCCCAACGCCAATACTCATCCCATGCAAGCTCATCTCTCACCAAACAACCATGCGTCTGTCTTGCAAAAATATTATGCAACTCTATCAAATCCTTATCATTTGCCTTTACACGCTTAATGATTCCATGCGTAGGAATTGTTTTTGGCAATTGATTATCTTTTAATTTGAAAGTCATTTTATCTGAGATAATCTCCCATCCTCTTGAACGATAATAAGGGATAGAATAGGGATAAAGGCAAGAAATACTCTGGGCATTTTCTCGCATTTTTACCAAAGCCTCTTTCATAAGATTTTTCATCAATCCCAAGCTAGAATATTCAGGATAAGTAGCCACACCTGTGATTCCACACATCTTAAAAATCTTGCCATAAACATTCATTTGCATTGGATATAGTGCAATTTGAGAAACTAGATTTACCCCTTGGAAATAGCCTAATACTTGAGCCTTTTTTAAAATAGGTGTTTTTGCTTGTTTAATTTCTTCATTATTCCACCCAGTTTTTAACAAATCATCATTTGTAACTTGGAATGCATAACGCAATAATTTATTAAATTCATCTAAATCATCAAGTGTCAATAATCGTAATTGCAATTGTTTAACAATATCTTCTCTTCGCATATCTAATTATTACTTTTTTATAAATTATACAAAAAAATAAAAGTTAAAATAAAATCCTTGAAGAATGTGTATAAAGATTGCATCTTTGCTCTCTTGCAAACCCTATAAGCGTAATTCCAAGTTTTTGAGCAGATTGTATAGCAAGCTGTGTAGTAGCAGCCCTTGAAACAACAATAGGAATGTCATGCATTGCTGTTTTTATCACCATTTCCAAAGAAAGACGCCCACTTACAAATAAAATCGCCTCACTAAGA
Organism: Helicobacter anseris; assembly: GCF_003364335.1. GTDB lineage: Bacteria > Campylobacterota > Campylobacteria > Campylobacterales > Helicobacteraceae > Helicobacter_H > Helicobacter_H anseris. The sequence goes on along the minus strand of NZ_NXLX01000026.1, from coordinate 13,428 downwards.
GATGCTCTTTGCATGCGTGCTTTACCTACTACTTTATCAATTGCATTATGTCTTCCAACATCAAATGCCTCAAACATAACCCTTCCTTCTTTATCTGCCAAAAGTGCCCTATGCACACATCCTGTTTGATTAAACAAAGCATTATCTTGATAAAAATGCTCTAAAATATCCCAGATTCTCTCAATTCTAACACGCACCTGTGAAGATACAAATTTCTCAATAATCTTACCCTCAAAGTTACCTGTTACTCCAACACAACATCCAGAAGTTAGCGTCTTTTCTCTATAAAGATTTACTAAATTTTCTTCTTGTATCTTTGCTTGGATTCTTACACTCAAACCATCATCATCCACCACAATCTCTAAAACATCTTCAATACTTTCAATTACTCCCTCACTTAGCAAAAAACCAATAGCATGAGCATCTTGATCTTGCGGAATACTCATCGTAGAGAGTATTTTTGTTCCGTTTAAAAAAAGAGCAATGCGCTCTTCTTTTATTACAGAATCTACCCCCTCTACCCCCTCTTGATTCTTAAAAACTTTAATACAAGGTAATAAAGCAGTAAAACTACTTTTGCTCACCTATAAGCTCCTTATAATAATAGCTATGCATTAAGGCCAATTCCTCTTCTGCCATATGACCATTTAAGATAGCCTCTATCGCACCTTCAATAGCAAAAACTGCCATATAAATATGAGTAATTAGCATTGCCAATACGCCAAAACCAAGCACATTATGAATAATAGCCATAAGGCGCAAAGTATTGATATCGCCATAAAAATAATGCATAATTAAACCAGTGATTGCCATTGCAAAACCACCAAGTGTGCAAAGCCAAAACCACATTTTTTGTCCAGCATTGAATTTTCCAGCAGGCACCTCTCTTTTTTCATTTGAAAGATAACCTCCCATAATTTTTAGCCAACCAATATCATAAAGTTTAAACATTGCGGGCTTTACCCACATCAAAAACATTAAAATACCAAAGATTAAAAATATCCAGGTTGCTAAAAAATGCAAATTCTTAGCTAGCCTAATTGGCATTCCACCGCCTAATTTATCTCCAAACATCATCATTAGACCTGTAATACAAATCAAAACAAAAGGGATAGCAGCACCCCAATGCACAATAATATTGTATTTTGAAAAAACTTTGAATTTTCTACCATGGTGATCAAATCTTTTAACACCAACAATGCGATTGTGTCCAAAAAATGCTAGAGGCACTAGAATTAAGATTGCAAAGAAAATTGGAGCAAAAAATTTGTTTTGCAAAATTGTAAAACCTTCTCCAAGACCTCTCCAACCTCTAATTCCAGATATTTTTTCACCATTATCTGCAAGCTCAATTCCCACACCTTGCATTTGCAATACACTACCACTCACTACACCAGAAGTAGGAGAATCTATCCCCCACCCCTTGATTGCTTCAATCTGCGGAGCACCATAAATCTTTTCATTATAGGAGAAATCCACTTGCTTATCATTACCAAATCCAAGGCTTATGCACATCAATAATGCAAATAAAAAGACTTTTAATTTTTGCATCAAAACTCCTTTTTAATCATTATAAGCCTTGCTCCAAATGTATGGAGTTTGTGCGGTGCCCATTCCCTTTTTTACAGCTCTCTCTCGAATAATTCCACTCACTTCATCAGAACCACCTGCCAAAAGAGCTTTTGTAGAACACATTGCAGCACAAGCCGGGACTTTTCCTTCAGCAATTCTATTTTGTCCATAAAGTTCAAATTCCTTTTCACTGAAAGTCTCTTCTGGACCACCTGCACAAAAGGTGCATTTATCCATAGAACCACGGAAGCCAAAAACATCACTTGTTGGGAATTGTGGCGCTCCAAATGGACAAGCATAAAGACAATAACCACATCCAATACAAGTATTTTTATTATGCAATACGATACCATCTGCACGAATGTAAAAACAATCTACAGGACAAACCTTTGCACAAGGTGCATCTGCACAATGCATACACGCAATAGAAATGGATTTCTCCTTACCTACTATACCCTCATTAAAGGTAATGACTCTTCTTCTATTAACGCCAACTGGAAGATGATGTGCTTCTTTACAAGCAACATCACATCCATGACAATCAATACAACGCTCATCATCGCAATAAAACTTGATTCTAGAGTGATTTACCCCTGTAAAACCTCCAGCAGTAAAAGGAACTTGATTTTGTTTATTTATACTCATTTCTCTACCCCCTAAGCTTTTTCAACACGGCATAAACCGCTCTTTGTTTCTGGACAAGCTGTATTGTAATCATAACCATACCCTACAACCAAAGACGCTGCCTCGCCAATTGCATAAGGCTTAGTGCCATCAGGATAGCGATCAAGCAAGCTCTCTCCACTATAAACACCAGAGAAATTTTGCGGTAAAAACACACTATTCTCATCGACACGATATGAAAGTTTTGCTTTTACTAAAATCCTTGTGCCTCCAACTCCATATACCCAAACATCATCTTTGTCTTTAATTCCAAGATTAAATGCTGTATTGGGATGAATTTCCACAAACATAGTATGTGCAATTTCTGCAAGATATTTTGCACTTCTTGTTTCTGTTCCTGTCCCCATATGTGCAACCAATCTTCCTGTAAGCATATTCAAAGGATAATCCTTCTTCCAATCTTTTTTCTGCTCAGATTCAAAACGCACATTTGCACGGAATAAATCTTTTTTATCTGGGAATGTTGGATATTTGCTTACCAAATCCTGTCTAATAGAATGCAATGGTTCTCTATGTAATGGAATCTTATCATACCAATTCCATACTACCATTCTAGCTTTTCCATTACCATAAGGGCAGATTCCTGCTTCAAGAGCCTTTTCTACCAAAATATTAGTTGTGCCCGTAGCAAATGTAGTGCCTTTAACCGCTTCTTTTTCTTTAGCACTAAGCTTAATGCCTAAAACACTTTCAATATTATCAGCAGTAATTGCTAAATGCCCGCCAATTTTAGCATTTGGCAATTTTCTTGAGCTAAGCATACTAGTTCCATCTGGTGCTTTTTCTCCCCAATTTACCCTAAAGCCCATACCACCTTGCATTACAGGAATGCTATCATTATACATTACAGGGGTTCCAGGGTGCTTATCACTCCAACAAGGCCAAGGCAATCCATAGTATTGATTCTTCATAGGACCATAACCACCAAGCGTAACCTTATCAAACATATGCCAATTATCACAATGTTCTTTTAAGCGCTTAGCACTCATACCTTGTAGAGCAATACTTCTAATGCTTTGTGCCATTTCTGTAGTAGCATCATCTGGCCAAATAAATTCCTTGCGTCCTTCTTTTTTTGCAATTTCATAAAGAGATCTTTGGAATTCTTCTTTAAATCCTAGACGCTCTGCCAAATCAAATAGAATCTCATGATCTTCTCTACACTCAAACATTGGCTTCATCACTTGATAACGCCATTGATAAGCACGATTTGTTGCAGCTACTGAACCACTTGTTTCCATTTGTGAAGCTGCTGGCAATAAGAAAAGATTATCTTTTCTCTCTGTGATAACTGCAACATCATTCACATAAGGATCAATAAATACAACCAAATCAAGCTTATCTAATGCTGCTTTTGTTTTATCGAGCAAAGAAGTTGTAGAAATTCCATTACCAATTACCACCAAAGCCTTAAGTGGAGTATTAGCATTATTTCCAAAATTCTCCTCATCTAAAACACCAAATCTCCAAGTAGATAATGCATAACCTGTTTTCTCCATCATCTCCTTAGATTTAAAGCGCCCCTTCATCCATTCATAATCTACATACCAATGCTTACAAAAATGTTTCCAAGGCCCTTCACCTAATCCATAATATCCTGGAAGTGTATCAGAGAGATTTCCCATATCAGAGGCACCCTGAACATTATCATGTCCTCTTAAAATATTTACACCACCACCATTCTTACCAATATTGCCTAATATAAGTTGCAAAATAGGCATAATACGTGTATTGCTTGTCCCCACTGTATGTTGTGTTAAGCCTTGATTCCAAATCAATGAAGCAGGTTTTGCTTTTGCCATTTGTGTAGCAACGCTTTTAATAGTCTCAGCAGGAATCCCTGTAATATCTGAAGTAACATTCAAAGGATATTTTTTTGCCTCTTTGAAAATTTCCTCATATCCATACACACGCTCTTTGAGATATTTTTCATCATAGAGTTTTTGCTCCACAATGTAATTAATCATCCCATAAACAAAAGCAACATCTGTCCCACTTCTAATACGCACATATTCATCTGCTTTTGCTGCAGTTTTACTAAAATGTGGATCTACGCACACAATCTTTGCTCCAGATTCTTTTGCACGCAAAATATGCACCATACTTACAGGGTGATTTACAGCAGGATTTGCTCCAATTACTAAAATAAATTTAGAAAATTGCATATCTCCAAGGTGATTTGTCATTCCACCATAACCAAATGTATTCGCCACACCAGCGACTGTTGGAGAATGTCAAATTCTAGCTTGATGATCTATATTATTTGTTCCAAAAAATGCTGTAAATTTTCTAATATAGTAGCTTTGCTCATTGCTTACTTTTGCAGAACCAATAAACATTACACTATCGGGACCATATTTTTCTCTAATATCCTTAAGTTGAGTGGCTACTTTATCCATTGCCAAATCCCAAGTCGTTCTCTTCCACTCTCCATTTACTTTTTCAATCGGATAGCGCAATCTTGTTTCACTTCTTGCTCTATCAATCATATCAGCACCCTTACAGCAGTGACCACCTTGAGAGATAGGATGATCTTGTGCCACTTCTTGACGCACCCATACACCATCTTTTACTTCAGCAATAATCCCACATCCAACAGAACAATGTGTACAGATAGTTTTTATTTTCTTTGAACCTGGATATGCCTCTCCAAGCTCCTGCTTTCCTGCTTGTTTTAAGACTTCTTGACTATCATTTGCCAAAACACTTCCAACACCAACAGCACCAGCAAGAGCAGACATCTTCATAAACGCACGACGCGATTGTCGTTTGATATCTTTCTCACTCATTTTCTTCCTTTTTTTTGTTGTTTATTTTGCTACAGAGTAATAAGTCTTCCAATACTCAGTATTACCCGTATAAAGCACCTCTTCTTTTGTTGATTTTCCCTTGAGAACTCCCACTTGCTTATTATCCTTGCAACCTGCAAGCGCTAAGCCCCCTACTGCAACAGCAACAGAAGCCTTAGTGGTAGTTTTCAAAAACTCTCTACGAGAATTTTTTACATCCATACCTTCTCCTTAATAAAAATTCGGGGATGACCCCATATAAAACCTAAAAATATTTTAGATTTTATATCAAGCCACCAAGCTATCTTCCAAAACACAAAAGTCATCAAAAATGCCAAAAACTCTTGTATAAAAACCTGCATTTTCCTGCTTTAGTATCTTAAAAATACCCTCTCTTATAGGCATAATACAATCCTTATATAAAGTATTTGCTTTTTTAATATCCCCTGATTGCAAGAGATGTTTCATAAATAAACACAAAATTCCCAAATGATCCTCATTCTCTTTTGTAAATTCTCTATTCACATAAAAACTACTTTCTTTGAGCAATTCTCTAACATATACCAAGCTCTCACCACCCATACATCCATTTTGATAATGAGAAAGATATAAAGGAATATTTTGATATTTTTTATCAAAGGACAAAATAAAAGTTTGTGTATATTCTTGAATAATTTCTTGTGGTTTTTCTTCCAAGTATTGTTGCAAAACCTTAAAATATTCTTGAGATTTTTCACTCAAAGGATATTGCTCTAGAATCTGCACTTGTTGCTTTAAAATCTCTTGATTTTTTTCTAACAATTCATATAAAAACAAATTTGCAAAAAAATCATAATACAAAACCCTAGCATTAGTAATTTGAATATCTAAACTTTTTTGCTCTATCATCTCACACTCCAAACATTACTTTGACTTTACAAGTCTCACAACACTCCAATGTCCTTAATCTTGTAGCATCATTACCAAAAATTGGTGTCATAATATTTTTAATTTTTTCCACTGCCTTAGTATTTGCAAAAACCTTGCCACATTCCACACATCTGAAACCGCTATCACTAGCCATTACACTAGCCTCAAACCATCTACTCTTTAAGACTATTTTTCCAAAATCCACACTAATTGCATTTTCAGGACAAGAATCTACACAATAGCCACAAGCTGTGCAAAGCGAGGGATTATGCAACAAAGAAAAATCACCTGCACTTAAACTTTGCACATTGCAAGCCCCTACACATCCCATACAAAGTGTGCATTTTTCCTTATCGACTAATACCTCTCCATAGGTATTCCCCCCACTTACTACCTCTCCAAAATCACCATCCAACACCACAAACTTCAATCTCTCTGAAAAAATCTGTCGCAAAGCCTCTGTATGTTGCTGATAATAAGTGTAATAAAAATTATTCTGTATTGTTGCTTGTAAAATACAAGATTGCAACTCTTGTATATCATTTGCTAAAAAAATGGCTTGTTTTTGATACACTTGATTGAAAATCGCATTGATTAAATCCACACTCTCTTTTAATCGCATATCCCCACTTCTATCAAACAATACAACTTGAGCCCCACTCTCTTGAATAAGACTTAAAAGATAAACTTCATTAAGCATACGAGGTTGTGCTAAAATCAAAGGTAAGCTTTCCTTAAAATCAATCCCATCAACTAATACTAAATCTGCTTGTGCCAATACAACTGGAACTATTCCTTTATAAAGCTTTGCAATTTTATAAAGAGATTCTTTAGTATATCCATCTCTTTGCACAGAGCCACTTGGACATACCATCACACAAGCTCCACAGCTTATACAATCTAGTGCTGAAAATTGCAACTCCATCAAACTATCATCTTTTGTTACGCCAAAGGTAGGACATACATCAGCACATTGATGGCAATACCCCTGCCCATTTTTATCAGGTCGTCTTTGATGATACTGACATTTATGAGAATCATAATGGATAATATTATGATATTGATAATCCCCTATACGAGAATCCAATACCTCCATCAATGCCTCAGCACTCTCATAATCTCCAGCATTCTCACACCCCATAAAGCGTTGCAAATGCTCATCTTCATAAAAAAGCACAATTTGTGCAAAATGATAGCTCTCTGCCTCATCTTTGAGCTTTACCTCAAAATCCCCAAGATGTCCATTGATTGCCACAATATCTTGCGGAAGCAATAATTTTGCTTCATAGGAATGCTTTTTAGATGTCTTGATAAAATCTAAAAAATCTTTTGCTTCATCGCTTTTGCCAAGCACCAATACACTTGGTTTAACATCCAAAGTATAAAAGTGTAAAAAATCTGAATAATCTTGCGCTATCTCTACGCTTTCTTTTAAAATTTCTTGTTTTGTGCTATCAAAATTCTGCAAAAAAGCATTCAAAACATTTTCATACGAGGCATCTTTTACCATTGTAAGCTCACTTATTTTTATAAAAAAAAAATCCCACAATTATATCTTATATACTTGAAAAAAGATAAAAAATATTTTAATTTTTACAAAAATTTTACAATTTAATGCTTTTTGTATTTTACTGTTTCTTTAAATTCCAAAATTGTAATAATACAACCACAAAAAGACTAATGCCAATACCGCACACATAAGCCCATAATACAAATTGCTCAAAGTGCATCAAGAAAAATAAACTTAAAAACAAAAGGATATAAGCCAAGATTCTTAACCAAGAGCTAAAAATTTGCGCTCCTAAAACCAAATGAGAAAATCTTCTTTTTTTCTTTTCTCCAATCTCTAAATCCTGCATTCCTTCCAATTTCTTTGCAATAGATTTTTTTAAAGAAAAGAAATTTGCTATCGCGATAAATAAAAAACCCAAATACCCTGCCTCAAAATTCCACGCAATCATTCTCTCTTCACTAAAACCAACAAAAAGTCCCAAAAAAACCAAAATATCCACTAACAAAACAATCAAAAAACATTGAATTTTACACATCTTTTTTATCCTGCTTAGAAGTATATTTTATGTCTTTAGCAAGCTCTTCTAATTCTTTTTGAGCACGACAATAAGCCTTATAAATATTCAAAATTCCAGCACCTACCCCCCAAAATACTCCTAGCCATAAAAGCCAAGAAAATCCTGTAATCTGCTTGAGCATAATCCCGATGCCAACCCCCAATAAAACTGCAATAACAATGGAGATTCCAAGGCTTAAATCATAAGCCCCAGAAACAATTTTTTTTGCCTTCTTCAAATCTTTTTTCATTTGATAGCTCTAAACACTTCATCAGCACAACCAAGCACTCTATCAATCACTTCTGCATTCATAGGCGTGCATATAAACCCTGTTTCAAATTGAGAGCAAGCAAAATACACCCCTCGATGCAACATTTCTTGATGGAATTTTGCAAACATCTTTAAATCACTTTTTTTTGCATCATCAAAATTTTTCACAACCCCATCATTAAAGAAAAATCCAAACATACTACCACGCACACAAGTTTGCAATGCAATATCATTCGCATTAGCTGTTTTTTGCAACCCTTGCACAAGTCTTTGTGCCAATGTTTCCATTTCAGCATAAATATGAGGATTTTGTTCAATCTTGCAAAGCGCTGCAATACCCGCAGAAACCGCCACAGGATTCCCACTCAATGTCCCTGCTTGATACACACCTCCACAAGGAGAAAGCAAACGCATAATATCTTCTCTTCCACCAAAAGCTGCCATTGGCATACCGCCACCTATAACTTTTCCAAAAGTAAAAAGATCAGGTATCACCTCACTATAAGCCTGAATACCATTTTTTCCCGCTCTAAAGCCACTCATTACTTCATCAAAAATCAATACCGCATTATATTTATCACAAATTTTTCTCAAATCTTTTAAGAATTCCAAATCCGCAGGAACCAATCCCATATTCCCAGCAATTGGCTCAATAATCACACATCCAATCTCTCCGCTTTTAAAACACTGCTCTACAGAATCTATATCATTATAACGCGCAACATAAGTATGCTTACTCAAATCTTCAGGCACGCCCAATGAGCTTGGAGTTCCAAAAGTAGCACAACCACTCCCAGCACTGACAAGCAGGCTATCGCTATGCCCGTGATAACACCCATCAAATTTTAAGATTCCATCTTTTTTACTAAAGGCTCTTGCAAGTCTTAACGCACTCATTACCGCCTCAGTTCCAGAGCTTACAAGCCTCACTTTATCTATTCCCTCATAAAAAGAAATAATAAGCTTTGCCAAAGTTGTTTCCCTCTCAGTAGGCGCTCCAAAACTCAAGCCATTTTTTACAGCCTGCAAGACTGCATCTTCAATATCTCCATCACAATGACCAAAAATCAAAGGTCCCCAACTTTGCACAAAATCAATATAAGTATTATTATCTACATCAAAAAGTTCATAACCTTTTGCACTTTGTATAAAAATAGGAGTTCCCCCCACACTACCAAATGCCCTTACAGGAGAATTTACTCCCCCTACAATCACCTGCTTTGCCTCATTAAAATCATTTACACTAAATCGCAATTCCATCATCAAAAATACTCCAAATTTTTTGCCAAATTATACATTAAATACATATTCTAATTTTCTTTCACATTTTTATATTAAAAATTCATATAAAATTGATAATTATTAACAAAAATTAAAAATTGTTAAGTTTTTATTAAGTAATTAAGAATTATAATTAGACCCGTAGCTTATTTTTCATTGTTTAAAAAATCCTCTCTATTTTTTGATATTTTTTAAATTTGAGAAATAGCACAAATACTAAAAAACACGCAAAAAGGAGAAAAAATGTCAAATCTTACACTTAAGAATAATAATGGGGGGGGGGGCAAAAACTAAAATTTTTTCCTAGAAACTCCCTTTCACTTCCTCTCAAAAAATTTCCCACTTTTTCAAAAACTTTCATAGCTTCTTCGTTAGCAGTCCTTATAGGAACAGCCAATATACATGCAGAAACCGCAAGAGATGGAAATATTATTACAAACAATGGAGAATATTACATTTGGATTCATAAAAATGATACTCTTTTTGTCCGAGGAGGATATGTGGTTGCCATGAATGGTCTTTTTAAAAATAGAGGAGAGAATGTTTTTGTTGTAGATGGTAGTGGTGGAAATGCCAATTTAAAAATAGAGAGAGGCATACTTGCTATAGCAAAAGGTTCTACAAATTCTATCAATATTTCTTTGGGAACTTTTTCTACAATGGATGGGGCTATTATGGCAACAGATGGTGGAGAAAATCTTATTGATGCAAACACAATCGATATTAGAGCCTTTCTTACTACAAGGGAGATTTTTGGAAAATTCTCCCAAGGTAGAGGTATTACAACAGAAAATGGTAGCAATACCATCAATGCATCCAATATTACAATTTCTTCAAAAGCAGAAGGTATTTATACAAAAAGTGGTAAAAATTTAATTACAGCCTCAAAGACATTAAATTTAACTTCCACAAACTCTCAAGGAATTGCAAGCAATAGTGGTGGAACAAATGTTATTAATGCAGCAAATCTCAATATCAACACACTGCTAAGTGGTATCTATAGCGATTCTGGTGGTATCAATAAAATTACCCTTACAGATCAATTAAATATCTTATCCACTGGCTCAAGAGGTATTTTTGTCTTTAATGGCAAAAGCACCATTCAAGCAAAAAATATCATCATCAATGCTAAAAATGAAGGTATTTATACAAGGACTGGCACTAGCACTCTTAATCTTACAGGCGATCTTGATATCCGCTCAACAACTTCTAAAGGGATCTTTACAGAAGGTGGCTCTACTGAATTGCAAGCAAAAGATATCATTATCAATACTATAGAGGAAGGTATTTATACAAAAAGTGGCACTAGCACTCTTAATCTTACAGGCAAACTTGATATCCACTCAACAACTTCTACCGGCATAGCAAATAATGGTGGCACCAATATTATCAATGCTGATAGCTTAAATATTATCACTCAAAAAAGAGGTATTTCCAACAATACTGGAACAAATAGGATTACGATATCTGCACAAGAATCACCTAGCAATATTTTAAATGTCTATGCAGAAAACGGATTTAACGATATTATCTTTGGTATCAGGACTAGCGATAATAAAGCAAGTATTTCAACGGGTGCTCAAAAAATCTCCATAGGAGGTATTGATACAGATAATGGAACCAATAGAGTTGTTTTTGCAACTTATGGAGATGTTACCATTCGCTCATTTAATCTTTATGACTACTTAAATGGGTATGCAATCTACAATGCCTATAATGGCAATAAATCATCATATAACAATATAGATTTTTATGGAAAGGGTGAAAATATTATTGATGGAAGTATTAAGGCAGGAAATACATCTTCAGTTGCTACAAAAATCTCAAAACAAAATAATATTACTTTCCATAGTGGTAGCAAAAATCTTATCAATGGAAGCATTATTGCTGATGGTTCTGAAAATATCGAAGGTGTAAATAATATTACCTTTAGGCAAGATTTAAAAGAAGCAAAGATTCTAGGAGATATCTCTGCAAGCAATACAGGAAAAAATAATATTACATTATCGAGTGCTTCAAATACACTACGCGGAAATATCAATGCCTATAATGGTGGTAATAACAACATCTTAATACAAAATGATTCTATATTAGATAGCAAAATCACCACAACAGGAAATTCAAAAAACAATATCATTGTTGATGGGGTTTGGTTATCTGATAGTAATACATCTGGTAGCATTACGGCATCAGGCGGACTAACAAATGTTGTAGTAAGAAGCGATATCTCAAGCCCCGATGTCTCCCATGCTTCTTTATCTCACACTCTCTTATTGTCTCAAACAGCATCGCTCAATCTTGTTTCACAATTTGATAATATAAACACCACAAATGTTGCACAAATATTACACATCAACTATCAGCCAAATACTACTGCGAATCTTATTTTTGCAAATAGTAATGATATGTATGATTCAAGCAATTATGGCAAGGATGATTTTAGTGCCTCAGCAACAAATGTCTCAGAAAATAAAATTCTAGGTGTAACCTACAAAGATGGTATCAAGCTTACTATTGAGGATAAAAAAGTGCAAATTGGGGATTTAAAAGATCAATCTTTCATAGCACAATATGAAAAATATTACACTGACAATCCCTATTTGCTCAATCTAGAAATTACTAGAAGCAAAACACAAGATGATGTCATCATCAAAGGTTTGGTAACTGGCAATATCTATTCTCTAGAAAATGGCACTCAAGCAGCAGATAAGCATTTTAACATCACTTTAAATAAAGATTCTATTTTTGCAGGTAGCACGAGTCTGGCCAACTCCTCTATCAAAATCAACCTCACAATGCAACCTAATGCAAAAATCTTCTTAGTAGGAAGTAATAGGCTAGATGTAAAAAATCTTACTATCAATGCAAATCAACTCAATACAGATGCTTTATTGCTAAATTCTTTTGAGCAAAAAAATACTATTATTGATATTGCTTCAGATGGTAATGATCTTGGTGCTATTCCAACAAGAAGTGATTTTAGATTATTAAGTATTGGAAACAATACAGATGCTACAGGACTTAGTGGAAATAATACACTTTTTAGAGTCTATATGAATGCCAATGCAACAAATGCGACCATGGCAAATCAACCTGCAAATAATAATGAAACTTATGGTTATGCATATTCTGATAGAGTAATTGTTCTCTCAGGAACAAAAGGCACACACTATCTCCAAGTAATTGCAGATAATAATACAGATATTTCAACGATTAAATATCATGGTGGCGGAAGTGAAACAGAAGGTAATATTGCAGTAGCTACTATAAAAAAAGATTCTAATGTTAGCTTTATAGGAGCAAATCAACTTCAAGGATTTGATTTAGTAGGAACTACACTTACCACTCAAACTACAGATGAAAATGGTAAATACAATAATGGTGGAGACTACACCACCTATTTTGTAGATTCTATGACATCTAAAGGTGCTTCTACTTCCAACCAAGATGCATCATTTACTGCACTTAATACAAACTATGTGCTCTATCTAGCCAACATAAATAGCTTAAATAAAAGAATGGGTGAATTAAGAGAGAATGCTAATTCTCAAGGTGCATGGGCTAGAATCTTTAATGGTATGCAAACCTCTAACTTCTCTTTAGAAACTAAAGCACTCTATACTACATTCCAAGCAGGTTATGATTATGCTTTTGGATTTAGTGGAGCAAATAATTATTTAGGATTTGCACTCTCTTATGCAAATTCTCTTACAAGCTCTAATAGTTCTATAGATATTGATGGTTCTTCTAAAGGAATTAAAGATGTAACTTCTAATGCTATAGAGTTTGCAATCTATAATGCTTATGTTCAAGATGGAGCAAGCAAAGCAACTGGATGGAAAAATGGTTTATAT
>NZ_NXLX01000025.1 GCF_003364335.1 Helicobacter anseris | reverse complement strand
TTATAGTGTTATTTTCATTATCTAAGTAATTAAGTTATTAGAGTGATGTTTGAGCTTATTTATTGCGCACTAATGGCATAGTTCTTTTTACGTTCGCTGCGGTAATTTTTGCTATAATCAAAGCTATTTTTTTTAAGGAGAGAATTATAGCTTTGATTGAGTGTCTTGAATGTAAAAATGAGATTAGTGATACAGCTTATGATTGTCCAAAATGTGGAAAAGTTTTAAGAAAACCTTCTAGAGGATTTTTTGGAAAGATTATTTTATTTGTATTTTGGATTTTTTTATTGGCAATGCCTGTATTATTTGGAATTGTTTATTATTCTGCTTCTACACAAGAAAATATTGCTTCAGGATTATTGGTTGGAATTGGGATGTATTTATAAGGTAGTGTTTGGATAATATTATTTTTTATTTTAGGATTGCTTGTTTACTTACGCGTCTAAGAAGATAAAAAATATTGGATATTTTTAGGTTGGCGTAAAAGTTTAATGGTGGAGCTGTGGGGAATTGAACCCCAGTCCAAAAATCATAACTATCAAGATATTTATACATGCTTTTGAGATTTGCTTGGTCTTTTTGCATAAGTGTGCAAAAATCAAAACCTCTTATGCAAGCAGTCGTTTATTTAGCTTTTTCTTTTTGACAGCAAAAAAAGCATAGCCTACTTGATGATAGCGCTATGGGTAGTAGGCATTTCCATATTGCTAGCTCCGAAAGCTAAGATAAACTTACGCTACTTTTGCGTAAGCTGGAGCGTAATTTGTATTGTTTGCGTTTAATTTTAAAGTGGCAGGATTACGGAATGCCATCCGACATGCAACCTAGATGATATAACTCCTGTCGAAATCCAAGTCAGCCCCATGAAAAAGGGGTTTTATTCTATCATTATTGTCTAATAATGTCAATATTTGCATTTGGGGTAAAAATATAAGTTTTTGAATCAATAGGGGTATTTAATTGAACTTCATATAGACTAATTTCTACCAAGTTTTGCAAATCATCTTTATAGATAATTTGATAAGGTTTATTGTTTTTGAGTATGAGTTTATAATCTATATTTCCAATTTTTGCATAATAGTTGCCATCATCACTAAGTTTAGCTGATGTAATGATAGAAAAAAAATCCACTTGGTGTGAAATTTTAGAAAAAGTAGCTTGTTCAAGCAATGGTTCAAAGATAATTACATTTTGCTTATTTAAATAAATCTCTTTTTTTATAGGAGTTTCATAAATCCATTTTGCCAAGTTGGGATTACTTGCAAATAAGATTCCAAAATAGAGTATTTTTTCGTTATTTTGATAAGTAGTTTGGATAAATTTTGCTTTAATGCTTCTAATGTCTTCCCCCCAACCAAAAAGTCTTAATACTAAAATGAAGCAAAATAAGATAAATTTCATATATCCTCTTAGGTTTTTTGTTTGGTAATAAAATTTTATCGTAACTATGATAGAATCTAGCAATTATTTAAATATATGAGGGATATTGAGATGGTACAAGCTGTTTTAGGAAAAATTTTTGGAACAAGAAATGAACGCTTGATTAAGCATTATAAAAAGCGTGTTGCAGAAATCAATAGTCTTGAAGAACAATATCAAAATATGAGTGATTTGGAATTAAAAGAAGCATTTTTAAAACTCAAGCAACAAGCAACTCTTGATAATTTAAATGAATTATTGCCACAGAGTTTTGCAATTACGAGAGAGGCTTCTAAGCGTATTTTAGGAATGAGGCATTTTGATGTGCAATTGATAGGTGGTATGGTATTGCATGAGGGTAAAATTGCTGAAATGAAAACAGGAGAGGGGAAGACATTGGTAGCTACCTTGCCTGTTGTATTAAATGCTCTTGTTGCTAAGGGTATCCATGTAGTAACGGTTAATGATTATCTTGCAAATCGAGATGCTAAATTGATGGAGCCTTTGTATAATTTTTTGGGTTTTGAGGTTGGTGTAGTAACTGGAGAGTTAAAAGATGATGCACAGAGATTGGAAGTTTATTCTAAAGATATTATCTATGGAACCAATAATGAATTTGGTTTTGATTATTTAAGAGATAATATGAAATATGATTTGAAACAAAAAGTGCAAAAAAATCACTATTTTGCTATTGTCGATGAAGTAGATTCTATTTTGATTGATGAAGCAAGAACGCCGCTTATTATTTCTGGTCCTGTAAATCGACAGATGGAAAACTATCAAAGAGCAGATAGTGTTGCACGCAAGTTAGAAAATGAAAAAGATTTTAGTATTGATGAAAAAAATCGTGTAATTTTATTGACAGAAGAGGGGATTAAAAGGGCTGAAGAGTTATTTTGTGTCGATAATCTTTATAGCTTGGAGAATGCGGCTTTATCTCATCATTTGGATCAGGCTTTAAAAGCTAATTATTTATTTTTCAAAGATAAGGACTATGTAGTTGCTGATAATGAAGTTGTGATTGTTGATGAATTTACTGGAAGATTAAGTGAGGGAAGAAGATTTTCAGAAGGCTTGCATCAAGCATTGGAAGCTAAAGAGGGTGTAAAGATAAAAGAGGAGAGTCAGACATTAGCTGATATTACTTTCCAAAATTATTTTAGACTCTATGATAAGCTTGCTGGTATGACAGGGACTGCACAAACAGAAGCTTCAGAATTTTTACAAATTTATAATTTAGAAGTAGTGTCTATACCAACAAATCTACCTATTCAAAGAAAAGATTTGAATGATTTGGTATATAAAAGTGAAGCGGAAAAATTTGATGCTGTAATTGCAAAAATTGTTGAATTACACAAAAAAGGACAACCTGTTTTGGTTGGAACAGCTAGTATAGAAAAAAGTGAAATTTTACATTCTTTGTTGCAAAAAAAGAGAATTCCTCATACAGTGTTAAATGCAAAACAACATTCAAGAGAAGCAGAGATTATAAAGGATGCTGGTAAGAAAGGTGCTGTCACTATTGCAACTAATATGGCAGGTAGGGGTGTGGATATAAAGCTCGAAGAAGAGATTAAGAAGTTGGGTGGTTTGTATATCATTGGGACAGAAAGGCATGAAAGTAGAAGGATTGATAATCAGTTGCGTGGAAGAAGTGGTAGGCAAGGAGATCCTGGGACAAGTCAATTTTATTTAAGTCTAGAAGATTCTTTATTGAGAATTTTTGGTAGTGATAAGATTAAGAATATTATGGAGAGATTGGGGCTTAAGAATGGAGAACACATAGAATCTGGTTTGGTGACAAGATCTGTTGAGGGGGCACAAAAAAAGGTTGAGAGTTTGCATTTTGAATCTCGTAAGCATTTATTGGAATATGATGATGTTGCTAATGAACAAAGAAAAACAGTATATAAGTTTCGTAATGAATTATTAGATTCTAATTCAGATATTTCAGAGAGAATCAAAGAAAATCGTTTGTTTGCTTTGCAGAATATTTTTACAAAAATGCAGATAATATCAGGAGATGTATCAAATTTTGATTTAGATGGATTGATTGAGAATATTAAAGAGAGTTTTAATGCAGTAGTGGATAAACAAGAGCTTCAAAATAAGGATTATGATGCATTGATAGAAGTGCTTAATCAATTGCTAGAGCAAAGTTATGAAAATAAAATGGCTGTTTTATCCAAAGAGCAAAGAAGTGAGATTGAACGGATTGTGTATTTGCAAGTTTTAGATAATTCTTGGCGTGAGCATCTTTATACGATGGATAGCTTAAAAACGGGTATTGGATTGAGAGGGTATAACCAAAAAGATCCATTAGTAGAGTATAAAAAGGAGAGCTATAATCTTTTCTTAGAGCTTATTGATTCAATTAAGTGTGAAGCGGTCAAGACATTACATATTATTCAGTTTCAACAAGAACATCTAAAAGAGCAAACGCAAGAAATCATCAATGAGCTTAATGATGAAAATTTGGCAAGTTGGGATAATGTGACAACATTAGGTCAAAAGAAATTAGCTCGTAATGACCCTTGTCCATGTGGAAGTGGTAAAAAGTATAAGCAATGTCATGGAAAGAGTGGCCCTAAAAAAGGTTTGCTAGCTAAAAATGTATAAAAATCTTATCAGTTTTTTGGTTTTTAAATATTTGCGTTATGACAAGACGCAACCCTTTATAACAGTTACTGCATTACTCGCATTTTTTGGTGTAGGTATAGGTGTGATGGTTTTGATTGTGGCTATGGCTATTATGAATGGTATGAGTAAGGAGTTTGAAAAAAAGTTATTTGTCATGAATTATCCATTAAATTTATTTGCTACTACAAGCAAAGGGATTTCAGATAGTCTTTTGCATTCTTTGGAACAAAAATTTCCAGATCTTTTATTTAGTCCTTATCTTCAAATGCAAGTAGTTGCTAGAAGTGGCAATGAAATGTCCGCTGGTATGATTTTTGGGGTAGATATGCAAAGGGAGATAAAGATAAATGAAGTTTTATTAGAAGCTTTTAAAAAAAGAGATATTTTAAATTTTAAAGAACAAAAATTTCCTGTTGTAGTTGGCAGTGCATTATATGAGAAGTTTTTATTGCAATATGGGGATAAGGTAACTTTGTTTTTTACAAAGCTTGAGCCAACAGGATTGGTTTTTAGTCCTGTTATGAAAAGATTTGATGTGAATGCTGTTTTTGATTCTGGTTTGAGGGCTTATGACATCGGGTATTTATATACAAATTTACAATCTTTATCAGCAATTAGGAATCTTCCATTAGGGGTTTTTGATGGAATTCATATTTATTCTACAAAACCAATGGAAGATATCAATAGAATTAAAGAGGCTTTGAGAAGTATGCCTCATTATGGTGTAGCCATTGAAGGATGGTGGCAACAAAATGGTAATTTCTTCTCTGCAATGGCACTTGAAAAAAGAGCCTTATTTATAGTTTTAATGCTCATTATTTTGATGGCTTCTTTGAATATTATTAGTTCTCTTTTAATGGTTATTATGAATCGTCGTAAGGAGATTGCATTGCTTCTGAGCATGGGTGCAAGTCACAAGGAGATACAAAAAGCTTTTTTATTTTTGGGTATTTTTATAGGTGGTTGTGGAGTTATTTTAGGATTGTGTTTGGCATTTTTAAGTATGTATATATTGGATAATTTCCCTATCATTTCTTTACCAGCAGATGTTTATGGGATTACAAAACTTCCTCTTGATTTGGCATTCTCAGATTTAATATCTACGATTATCGGAGCTTTATTTGTTGTTATTGTTGCCTCTTACTATCCTGCAAAGAGAGCTTCAAAAATTGATACACTTTATGTTTTAAGAAACGAATAGTTGGGAAGGTCTAGCCATTTTCTTGCTGTTTTTTTTAAGCTTTCTACATCGCTAGATGCAAAGAATTTGAGTGTAGTTGTAGATGTATTTTGTGTTGGGATTTTGTGTTTGATGAAATCAACGATAGCTTCCCCAGAATGTATTAGTATGCTTTTGTTTTGAAAATATTGAGATATTGCATTTGCAAGTAATGGGAAGTGTGTGCATCCTAATATAATTGCATCGGGTATAAAATCAATAGGCTTGAAGTAAAAACTCATCACTTCTTCTAGAATTTTTCCATCAAAAATATTTTCTTCTACTAGTGGCACAAATAATGATGGTGCAATAGCGTATAAGTTTTTATATCCTAAAGCTTTCAATCGATCTTGGTATTGGCCTGATTGTATAGTTGCTTTGGTTGCTAGAATAAGGATTCTTGCATCTTGATTTGTAATTTTGTTTTGCAGAGCTTTTATTCCTGGTTCTATAACGCCTATAATGGGTATTTTGCTCTTGCTTTGCATTGCTTTTAAAGCATGAGCACTTGCTGTATTGCATGCAACAACAAGCATATCAATTTTTTGGCTATTAAAAAAATCCAATGCTTCAAGAGAAAAATTTATGATACTTTGCGGATCTTTTGTTCCATAAGGAAGTCTTGCGGTATCTCCGTAATAGATGATAGAATCAAATATTCTTGATTCTATGATACTTTTTAAAACACTTAATCCCCCAGCCCCGCTATCAAATATACCAAGTTTCATTCTTTTTCATTCATAAGGTTTAGGAATTCTTCATTGTCTTTTGTTTTTTGCATTTTTGAATAAATAAAGCTTAAGGCCTCAATATCATCCATTTGTTGCATTACATTCCTTAGCATCCAAACTTTTGTGAGCTTGTCTTTTCCCAATAAGATATCATCCTTTCTTGTTCCAGATTTTAAGATATCAAATGCTGGATAGATTCTTCTGTCTGCAATATTTCTTGCTAAAACAATTTCGCTATTACCCGTTCCTTTAAATTCCTCAAAAATTACTTCATCCATTCTTGAGCCTGTTTCAATAAGAGCAGTGGCAATTATGGTTAAGCTACCCCCATGCTCAATATTTCTAGCAGCACCAAAAAATCTTTTTGGTTTGTGTAGAGCGTTAGCATCAACACCACCGCTAAGCACCTTGCCGCTTGAAGGAGTAATTGCATTATAGGCTCTAGCAAGACGCGTGATAGAATCAAGCAAAATGACAACATCTTGCCCCATTTCTACATGTCTTTTGGCTCTTTCTAATACAAGTTCAGCAACTCTAATGTGATTGTTTGCAGGGAGATCAAAAGTAGAGCTATAAACTTGACCTTTTACGCTTCTTTGCATATCAGTGACTTCTTCTGGTCTTTCATCTACAAGTAAAACAATAAGCTCTACTTCTGGATGATTGGAAGTAATGCCATGAGCTAATTCCTTCATCAACTCTGTTTTTCCTGTTCTAGGAGGCGCTACAATTAAAGCCCTTTGTCCTTTCCCAATAGGGCTAAAGAGGTCAAGCATTCTGCCAGTAACTTTTAATGGTTGGTATTCAAGTATCAATCTTTCATCTGGAAAAAGTGGTGTGAGGTTATCAAATAATGGTCGCGATTTGATTTCTTCTAGGGGTTGATAATTTACAGCTTCAATTTTTAATAATGCGTAGTATCTTTCTTGATCTTTTGGGGGTCTTACTTGGCCTGTTACGATATCTCCATTTCTAAGGGCAAATTTTTTTATTTGTGATTGACTAACATAAGTATCATTTTGGCTATCAGTAAAATTTTCATCAATGCCTCTCAAAAAACCATATCCATCATTTGTAATTTCTAAAATACCTGTAAAAAGTATAAAACCACCCTGGCTTACCTGGTTTTTTAAAATCTCAAACATAAGATCTTGTCTTTTGTATTCTTGAGGATTTTCTACCCCTAGTTCTTTAGAGATTTTTATAAGTTTTTCAATGCTATAAGTGCGTAAATCTTCTATCTTATAGCCTTCTACTGGTGTGTGAGTTCTATTTTTATCATTTGCCATATTTTTCCTTTTGATAAACTATTGAAATTTATGCAGAGATTGAAAGACATTAAAAATATTAAAGTGAGGGTTGAATTTTATAATAACCCTTTGATAAAGTCAAGTTATTCATCCCTGATTTCAACATTAGGATGCACTTTATAAACTTTATTTTTTATTTTGATTAAAAGCCCCACAGCAATTAGTTGTTTGAAAGTTTTAACTATGGTTGGTTTAGAAACATTGATTTTTGCGATAATATCTTCATATGAACCATAATAAATATTATCTTTATCGCAATTATCAAGCAAAAAACGAATAATTTCAATTTTCTTTCCCCCAACAAATGCGGATATGGCTCTAATTAAAAGATCTTTAGATTCTATTTCTGCTGCTTGCATTTTTGGGAGAATTGCTTTTTGTAGCGTGCTTAATAATTCATCAACATCAATAGGTTTTAAAATATAACCATCGACTTTAAGGCTAATAGCATCTAATAGATAAGGGACTTCTGTATGAGCTGTTGTAATGATAACTGGACAGGCACTATTGCGTTCAGCTTCTCTTACATGGCGGATAAATTCAATACCATTCATTTTTGGCATTAAGATATCTGTGAGTATAAGATCAACATGTTGATTGTGAAAAATTTTAAGCGCTTCTTGACCATTTTTTGCCAAAATAAGATTCCCTACATAATCTTCTAATACCATTGAAGTTAGGCGTTGTGTATCCGCATCATCTTCAACATATAAAATACTAAGCTTTTGAAGTTCGTTGTATTTTTCCATAGGCTATTCTCCTATATTTTTGTTTTTAAGATAAGGAATTTCAATAATAAACATTGCCCCATAATATTTTTGATTATCTAGATTCCAATAAGCATTCTTGATATTTATTTTTCCATGCATTTGTTTTTCAACAATCTCTTTTGTCATATACAATCCTATCCCAGTGCCTACGGATTTGTGCTTTGTTGTAAAATATGGCTCAAAAATCTTGTAGAGACTTTTTTGTTTAACGCCACCAGCATTATCTTTTAGTGTAATGATGATTCTATCATATTTTTTTTCTAAGCTAATAAGGCAAAAACCTTGTGGAATTTTTCTCTCAATAATTGCATCTTGTGAATTTTTTAAGATATTTAAAATAACTTGTGTAAATGCATTTTTGTATCCATAGATTTCACAATCTTCTTTAATGTCTGTGTAAATTTGGATATTGTTTTGTTTAAGAACAAATTCTATAAGTTTTATGGAATCTAAAATGCCCTCTGTGATTGAAAAAATATTTTTACTTTTATTGGGTTGAAAGAAATGCCTAAAGTTCTCGATAGTTTCTGACATGCTTTTTGCAATCTTTAGTCCATCTTCAGTTTGAGTGTTGATAAAGTTTTCATCAAGCTTGTTGTTATAAAACTTTGTTTTAAAACTTTGAATAAGGATAATAAGAGAGTTGAGTGGTTGTCTCCATTGATGGGCAATATTTTGAATCATTTCTCCCATCGAGGCAAGCCTATCTTGTTGATACATGATACGATCTTTTTTTCTTGAGGATTCTACTTCTTTTTGAATAGTTTTTTGCAGATTGGAATTGATTGTTTCAAGTTGCAGGGTTTTTTCTTTAATGGTTTTTTGAAGTTCTTGTTCGTGATTTTTAATAGAATGAAGAATATTGTTTGATAGAAAAATTGTTGTTAATAAAACAATAAGCATAAAAGAAAATAAAACAATACAAGTAAGAATATAAATAGAATCAATGGTATTGCTTTGGGTGGTGGCAATTTCTAATCTCAAGTCAATAAGCTGAGAGATAAGTTTTTTTACTTGTTTGATTTTTGTCTGTAATTTTGGCAGTTCTTTTTGGGGTAAAAGATTGGTTTTGTAATTTTCTAATAATTCTTCTAGTTCTGGGGTATAAAGTTGCAGTGCGTCAAGAATCTTTTGTTCTTTTTGGTGTAAATTTTGTAGAAGTAAATGAGATTTTTTTAAGAATAATTTCTGATAAAAATTGTGTGAGAGGCTAAAAAAAACTTTTTTATCCTGATTAAAAAGAGTTTGATTGATGAGTTGCTTGCTAGGTTTTTTGTCCGTTTCTAATAGATAATAATCTTGAAGGTTCTTTAAAATTTTGACTTCTTGAATATAGCGTGCAAAATTTGTGTCATACTCATATTTTAGGGCATTGATTGCAATAAAAGAGAGGGAACAGATGAGCAAAAAACCAATAGTGATAATGAAGAGCAAAATTTTTGCTTGAGGGTTGATAAATTTTGAGATTTTTTTATATTTCATTTTGGAGCAAAGCTTCGCCAAAAGATTGTGCTAAAAGATCAAAATTTCTTTCTTGATTTTGAGATTTGAAATGTGTTTGCTGTATTTTTTGTTGCAAGTCTTTTTTCTTATCACTGATGAGATTTTTTTCATTATTGATTTCATCAACTTTTTTTTGCTCATTTTCTAAATCTTCCAAAATGAGTTTCTGCTCATTAATAAAGTTTGAAAGACTAATGTTTAATGCTTCTTGTTCAACCACAGATAATGAAGAATCTTTTAAGGATTCTTTTTTGTGTTCATAAGTTGCGTTAATTTTTTGGAGTATGGCTTTTTTTGCTTTGATATCATCTTGCAAGGCTTGAATTTCTGCATCTTTTTTTGTGATATCAGAATCTAGAGTTTTTAGTTCTTGTTTTAATGCATAAATTTCTTCTTGGATTGAGAAAAACTCAGCACTAATTGTTTGAATCATCTCTAGAGTATAGACATTTTGGGATTTTAAAGTAGAAGTTCTAAGCTTGGGATTATTGTTTCTAAGCTTATTTTCAAATCGTAAAACTAGTGAGGATATTGTATCTGGATGGTAATGAAAAATTTCTAAGATTTTTTTTGCAAGGATTGGAATAATGAGATTTTTATTTCCTCTAATAAATTCTTCCACAAAGCAAGTTTGATTGAGACTTGAGACTTGAGATCCAAGTATTTTTCCTACTTGCACGCGTAAATTTTGTGCGACAAAATCAAAGAATGATTTTCGCAATTCTATAGCGCTAATATTTGTATAGCAGATTTTTCCTTCAAGTGTCTCTTGTGCCGCAAGGATAAGAAGTTTTTTTAAATCTGTATGTTTAAGGAGATTGGAAATAAAAGTTTTGTCATTTTCACTTAGTAAAATGGAAGTATCAAGTTGCTTGATACTCCTTAATTCCTTATTGATTTGCACAAAATCATAATCAAACTTTTTTACTACATAATCAAAATCTTTAAAAAACAAACTATCTCTAGAATCTAATCCAAAGTATTTTTTTACAGCACCTCTAGCAACATCTCTGTAAAGGAGGTTATCATCAAACTCAAAATTATCTTTTGCATACTTAAGAATGGATTCAAAAAGCTCTGGTGTTAATCCCTTTGGATTTTGTTTTTCAATCCAGATGAATAGAAAATGTGTATAAAGGTTGTCATTGCGATTTTTAATTGTGGTGGTAATTTTTAATGTGTGGTTTAAAAAGAGTGCAAAAGCATTCAGCCCATTTTTGTAGAAAAAATCAGCAATTGCCTTGCGAATAAAATCAAAATTTTCTTCCACAGAAATTTTTTGAGTTTCTAAAACTTGCAGGAGTTTGTTGCCAAGGTCATTATTAAATTCCGCATAGCTTTCTGCGGAATTTAAAAAATCATTTAATATCTCAGTGGTTAAATCATAAATTGTATTTTGCACTATTCCCTCAAAGCTTTTGCATAGAAATGAAACTAAAATCTCAAATAAAAGTTTTATAATTTCGAAGAATTATACATTAAAAATTTAAGGAATTATCGAGGAGATTACCATCGAGAATATATTTTTTATTTTTTTGTTTGGGCTTGGAATGTCAATATTTTTTAATTTGATTTTAAAGTATTTTGAGATTCCAGTCATTATTGGCTATATCATCACAGGGATTCTTATTGCTTATTTTTTTCACTTCTATGGATCTGCAACACTTAGTGAGATTGCAGAATTTGGCATTGTATTTTTGATGTTTATGATTGGTCTTGAGTTTAGTTTTGATAGGCTTAGGGCAATGAAGCAAGAGGTGTTGCTTTTTGGAATCTTGCAAGTTGTTTTTACATCTTTGGTATTTTTTTGCTTGGCTTATTTTTTGTTTGGTCTATCAAGTAGCATTTCTTTAGTAATTGGAATGTCATTTTCTCTCTCTTCTACTGCTATTGTCTTAAAATTCTTTGATGAAAATAAGCAACTAGCTTCTACTCATGGCAAAAGTGTAGTGGGTATTTTAATACTGCAAGATATCGCTGTTATACCTATTTTGATTATCTTGGCATTAGTGAGCAATAAGGATTTAAGCTTGGGTAATTTATTGCTTAAGACTTTGATTTCTGGAGTTATTGTTTTTGGACTTTTGCTTTTACCTGGTAAAAAGATTGCATCAAAAATTTTAAAACTTGCTGCAAAAAGCAAGATTGATGAAATTTTTATGGCAACAGTTTTATTGATTGTTTTGGGATCTGCTGCTCTTAGCCATGCTTTTGGCTTTTCTATGTCTTTAGGTGCTTTTATCGCAGGAATGGTGATTTCTAAATCACGATTTAAATATCGTGTAGAATCTGACCTCTCTCACTTTAGAGATATTTTTTTGGCACTATTTTTTATTACAGTGGGGATGCAAGTTGATTTATCTTTTTTAATTGGTAATGCCTTTGGTATCGCACTTTTGTTGTTTTTTGTAATGACAATTAAAACACTTTTGCTATATGGCATCTTAAAATTTTTTAGAAGCAATCAGAGTGCTTTAAAAACAGCACTTTCTTTAGCACAAATAGGCGAATTTTCTTTTGCAATTTTTGTAAGTGCAAGTGGTGCAAAACTTTTCAATGCTCCCTTAGATTCTGGAATCTTAAATTTTTTGCAACAAAGAGGTATTATTGAATTTTATGCTGAAGATATTCATCAATTTTTGGTGATTATGGTTGTTTTTTCAATGATTGTAACGCCTTTTATTCTTAAAAATCTCACGAATATAGTGGAGTATTTTTTAAGAAAAAGTATAGTTGAAGAAAGACAGCTAGAAGCAAGGGTGGAAATTCCTTTATTAAATCATATATTAGTTGTTGGCTATGGAAGTCTTGGAAGCTCTGTGGTGAGTGAATTGAAACGAAGAGGCTTGGATTATGTGGCAATAGATCGCGATATTACAAAGGTTGATATGGGAGAAAAAAGGAGGGATAGGGTAATTTTTGGAGATATTTCTAAAAAGTCATTTTTGGAAAAATTTCACCTTGATGAAGCTAGTAGTGTGATTATTACAATTGATGATACATCAATGATACATGTGATTTGTGAAGGGATATTAGAAATTGCACCAAACATCGATATAATTGCAAAAGTAGATTCTGAATTGCAAGAAATAGAACTCAAAGATTTAAATGTTATTGGTGTAAATGCACAAAGTGAGATTGCAGGCTTATTGGTAAAGTATGCTACAAAGGAGTAAAAAGATGAGTAAGATGGAGCATAATTGGGATTTGAACGCTTTGTTTTCAAATGAAAATGAGGTGAATGTTTTTTTAGAGAAATTGACAAAGAAGGCTCAAAATTTTGAAAAGAAATATAATAATAAAATCGCACAGGTGTCTTTAGAGGTTATAGCAGAGTATGAAGAATTGCTTGAGGGTATTGGTAGAATTATGACTTATGCTTTTTTGCGCTTTGCTCAAGATACAAGAAAGGGGGATTTTTATGCTAAGTGCGAGATGTCGTGCAATCAAGTAGAAAAGCATTTGTTATTTTTTGAAATTGCTTTTTGCGCATTAGATTCTAAAAAGCAAAAAAAGATTTTAAATCAAGCAGGAAAATATGCCTATTATTTGCAAAAACTTATTGAAAAAAAGCAATATCAATTAAGCCTTGAAGAGGAAAAGATATTATTGCAAGTTGCCCCTCTTGGTGCAGATGCTTTTGCAAGATTGTTTGATGAATTTTTTTCTACACTAAAAATACCTTATGAGGGGGAGTGTAAAAGTGAGGAAGAAATTTTGGCGCTTTTGCATCATAGTGATAGGAGTATTAGAAAAAAGGCACAAAAAGCTTTTAGTGCAAAATTGCAAGAATCTCAATTGCTATTAACTTATATTTTAAATATGGTGAGAAAAGATTTACAGATAAAAAGTGAATTGAGAAATTATCCCAATAAAGAAACTTTTAGACATTTGAGTAATCATATTAGTCAAAAAAGTGTAGATAGTTTGATTGATATTGTCAATGCAAATATGTCTTTGGTGGAGCGTTATTATTTTGCAAAATCTAAGATTTTGGGTCATAAGTTAAAAGATTATGATCGTTATGCTCCTATTGATACTTCTTCTAAGGAAGTTTCATATTTAGAGGCATTAAAAGCAGTGCTAGAGTGTTTTAAAGGTTTTTCTCCTCTTTTTTATGAAATTGCACAAAAAGCAATTAAGCAAGGATGGATTGATTCGCATCCTAGAAATGCTAAAAGAGGTGGTGCATTTAGCCATGGGGCTGTTCCAAGTGCGCATCCTTATGTTCTTTTAAATTTCACTTCTAATCATCGAGATATTTTTACTATTGCACATGAATTTGGGCATATGATACACCAAGAGCTTAGTAAGCAACAAGGGTATTTAAATATGGATACTCCATTGACGACAGCAGAAACTGCTTCAGTTTTTGCAGAAATGCTACTTTTTGATAGTATGAAAAAGAAGCTTGCAAAAGAGGAGCTAATTGGGGTTTATGCTTCTAAACTTGAAGATATTTTTTCCACAATGTTTAGGCAAGTTGTAATGACTAATTTTGAACGAAGAATCCATACACATGATCAAGAATTAAAGCCTGATGATTTTAATGCTATTTGGTTAGAAGAGAATCAAAGAATGTTTGGAAAATCTCTCAAACTTACAAAACGCTATGCCTTATGGTGGAGTTATATTCCTCATTTTATACATTCACCATTTTACTGCTATGCATATGCATATGGACAGCTTTTGGTTTTAGCCTTATTTGGGTTATATAAGAGAAGTGATAAAAAGAAATTTATTAAAATCTATGAGGATTTTTTAAGTAAAGGTGGTAGTGCAAGCCCTAGAGATTTGATTAGTGCATTTGGATTTGATATTGAAGATCCAAAATTTTGGGAAATTGGTATGCAAGAGGTGGTGAAAATGTTGAAAGAATTTGAGGAGCTTTTATGAGTAAATATCTAAAATTTGAAAGATTGCTTGATAAACAATGCGAGGATTTTATCAGGTTTTTGGTGAGTGAAAATGTTAATTTTTCTTTAGTGTGTGAAATTTGTAATGTTTCTTTTGAACCACCTTTGCCACAGGATATTTTAAGCAATTTTAAGCCTTTGAGTCTTTTTGTTTTAGCGGGTTATACTTTTGAAAGTCTGACATTTTGTAAAAATGGCATTGGTTTTGAGGCAGGCTTTGGGAGTGATAATATTGGTAGTTTTGTGCAGATTGAGTTTAGGCGTATTTTACAGCTGATAATGACAAATCAGAAAAATAAAGATACGCTAATTTTTAGCAGGATAGATAGCCTTGAGCTTTTTGAGGATGAAGAGCGTATGAAGCAAGATCATTTAGAACAATCAATGAAAGCAATACTTTCAAATCCTCATAATAAAAAATTTTTTAATTAAAGATAGTTTTGTATTTTAGAGTTTTTGAATAAGTGCTTGTGCTTCTTGAAGCAAGAAATAATCTTCTTGCATATTAAAAAATTTAAAACTCTCTCCACTTTGTCTATCACCTTGGAGTAAATCACCCCCATTGCGATATTTTAAATCTAACTCTGCTATATCAAATCCGCTCAAGTGCTTTGAAAATTCTATAAGTCTTGGGGATTTTGGATTGTTTGTATATAAAAAGCAATATCCTTTTAATCCATTGCGACTTACGCGACCTCTTAGTTGGTGCAAGGTAGCAAGTCCCATTCTCTCTGGTGCAATAATGACAATAGTGCTTAGTCTTGGTAGGGAAATACCTACCTCAATTAGTGTAGTAGCAAGGAGTATATCTCCATGATCTCTAAAATTTTCTAGTATTTCTTCTTTGTTTTTATCTCCCCCAAATGTTACAAATACATTCTCAAAGTGCTTTTGCCAAAAAGGAGCCCCTTGCTCTAAAGAGAGATAATCAATATGTTCGCTCTCTTCAACAAGTGGATAAACAATAACACATTGATGATTAGCTTTTATTTCATTTTGAATATGCGTTAATAAAGAATTAAAATCTTTTTTGTGGATAATTTTTGTAGTAATATCTTTTTTAAAGGGCAAATCCTTAATAAAACTATAGTCAATAAGGTTAGAGTTAATCATACTTAATGTTCTTGGGATTGGGGTTGCGGAAAATTGCAAAAAATGAGGCTTAGATTCTAAAGAGCCTTGTGCAATTTTTTCTAATTGATGTCTTTGATTGGTGCCAAAACGATGTTGTTCATCTGTAATCACTAAAGCTAAATCTTTGGATTGTATTTTTTGGTAGAGTAGTGCTTGGGTGCCGATGATAAAATGGGCTTGATTTTCAAGCAGAGTATTTTCTGATGATTTTGTTGCACTTGTGATGCATTCAATTTGTATATATTGTGGTAGAAATTTTTTTGCTTCTTCATAAATTTGCATTGCAAGAATTGTAGTTGGAACCATTAGGATTGTTGTATAAGGATATGTCATAAATACGCTTGCTAAGATAACAATAGTTTTTCCGCAACCCACATCACCCATAATGATTCTACGGGCAGCATTTTTATTTTTTAAATCCTTTGATATATCTTTGATGGCTTGAGATTGCGATGGTGTGAGTGTAAAGGGCAGTGAGGTGATAAAGTCTTTGTATTCACCATTGCATAGGAATTTTGCTGGAAAATAACGCCTTTTTTTAGAAAGACTTGAGATATGATGGAAAATTTCTATAAATTTTAGCGCTTGTAATGAATCTTTTGGAAAGGTCTTATTTTGGAAAAAGAAGTGCAAAAAATCTTTGCTAGGATGAAAAATATTATAGATGTGAGGAAAATATTTTTTAGGGATAGGGAGTGTTTGTAGATTCTCCATAGTGATATATTTAAGGCAGAGATTTTGCAAGGTAATATCTTTGATACTAGGTTTTTTAAAATGCAAGCTTATAGTATTGATTTGTTGCACAACTTTTGGTTGCAAGATACTTAGCTGTGAAAATTGTATCTGCAACTTTCCATAGATAAAAAGTTTTGAGCTAATTGAAAAGATTTTTTTATGAAATGGTTTGGGGTGAAAAAAAATAAGAGCAATAGGTTTGTGAAAGAGAGGTAGGAATGCCCCAATTTTTAGCATATTTCTTCCAAAAGAATGCTCTAATATCTCTACTTCAAAAACTCCTATGCTATCATTTTTTAATTCTTTGATGATTGTGGTGTCTGTATAGTTTTTTGGAACACATAAGCAAAGCTCTAAGAAGTGTTTTATTCCTATTTTTTGTAGTTTGTTATAATCATCGCTTTGAAAATCCATAGTGCTTATTTTAGCATTTATCATAGATTCTTAGGAGTAAATAATGGCAAATCTCACCTTGCTTGGCAGTAAAACAACAAATTATGATTTTAAATACAATCCAGATATCTTAGAGGTTTTTGACAATAGGCATTTTGAGAATGATTATTTTGTAAAGTTTAATTGTCCAGAATTTACTTCACTATGTCCAATGACAGGTCAGCCAGATTTTGCTACGATTTATATTAACTATATTCCAAATTTAAAAATGGTGGAATCAAAATCCCTCAAGCTATATCTTTTTTCCTTTAGAAATCATGGAGATTTTCATGAGAATTGTGTCAATGTTATTATGAAGGATTTGATTAAAATAATGGAGCCTCGATATATTGAGGTTTGTGGGAAATTTTTACCAAGAGGCGGAATTAGTATTGATCCTTATGTAAATTATGGGATACCAGATACAAAATATGCAGAGATGGCGCATTATCGATTGCTGCACCATGATTTAAATTTTGAAAAAGTTGATAATCGTTAGGTGATTTTTTCCCATATACTCCCATTGGGTGTATCCATAATTAGTATGCCTTGAGATTTTAGCTCTTCTCTTATAGAATCTGCTAACTCAAAATTTTTCTCTTTTTTGGCTTGTTGGCGGATTTGCAATTTTTCTTCAATTTGGCACTTTTGCTCTTTGGAGATTCCAAGCTGAAAATATTCAATCGGATTTTTTAATCCTATCCCTAAGATTTTTTCTAGGAAGTTTAAATCACTTTGTATTTGGGATTGTAAATTTTTATCTTTAGGGTTTTTATCAAGACTTTGATTAGCGGTATTTAGCATTTCCTCTAGGATACTTAAGGCTTTGGAGATGTTGAGGTCATCTTGCAGAGCTTCAAGGAAATTTTTTTGAAATGCACTATCTTGATGGCTATCTAATGCTCCTTGGATTCGTTTTTTTAAGCGGTAGATTTTATCTAGTCTTTTTTTGCTTTGCAAAAGATCTTCTTCACTAAAGTTTAGTATAGCTCGATAGTGTGTTGCAATGAGGTAATTGCGCAAAATTTCCCCATCATAAATTTTTAAAGCATCTTTGATAAAAAAACTATTGCCCAAGCTTTTGCTCATCTTTTCTCCATTGACATTGACAAAACCATTGTGCATCCAATATTTAGCCAGCTCTTTGTTGTGTGCGCATCTTGTTTGTGAGGCTTCATTTTCATGGTGAGGAAATAAAAGATCAGCTCCTCCTGCGTGAATATCGATACAAAATTCTTGATTCTCATAAGAGAGGTGCTTTTCAATCATAGCAGAGCATTCTATATGCCAACCAGGTCTTCCACGCCCTAAAATACTTTCATAACCAATGTCATTTTCCCCCTTATAAGCTTTCCATAGAGCAAAATCTCTAGAATCTTTTTTTTCTTCATTTTCTAAGATTCTGCTTTGATTTATATCATCTATTCCACGCTGACTGATTGAACCATAGGATTGATCTTTACTTACTTCAAGATAAATATCACCATTTGTTGTTTTATATGCACACCCTTTATCAAGCAATATTTGAATAAAATTTGCAATTGCTTCAAGGCTTTCTGTGGCCTTTGGCTCTATATCAGGTCGTAATACATTGAGTGCTTGCATATCATTAAGATAAGATTGTATATAGCGTTGTGTGATTTCTTGGATGGGAATGTTGTTTTGTAGGGATTTGTTGATGATTTTATCATCAATATCAGTAAAATTTTTTACCAAAATTACTTCATAGCCACTTGCTAAAAGCACTCTTTTTAAAAGATCAAAGGCAATAGAACTTCTAGCATGTCCAAGATGGGCATCATCATATACTGTGGGACCGCAGACATAGATACGCACTTTTTGAGATTGTGGAATAAATTCTACTTTTTCTTTAAGTCTGCTGTCATAAATTTTCATAAAAATTCCTTAAGAGGTAATATCAAGCTTATTTTATCTTAAAAATAAGCAATTACTAAAATCTAGATGAATTCTATATAATGTTTGAAAAAATACTTAGGTGAGTGATGAGATATTTTTTGCTTGGTATTTTATTGGCATTATTTTGTTTTGGAAATGAAAAAATTGTAGTTGGGCTAAATGGTAGCATTTTGCCTCAAGGGGCAATTGCAAAAAATTGGAATACAGGAATTTTTTTAGGTTTTGATGCTGATGTGATGCAAGATGAGGATATTGCTATTATCCCACGATCTGGAATATCCTATACCTATGGTAATTTAGGATTTGGAGATTCTCAAATGCAATATCATAGTGTTGATTTTGTATTTGATGCAATCTTTGGATCCCATCAAAAAGAAAATATAAAATCTCTTTTAAGCTATCTTTGTGGTATAGGCGGTGGATATGTCTATGCTAATGCACTAAATTTTCGCACATATCATGCAGGAAGCGCATTTTTGAGATTAGGATTAGTCTTGAATGTCACGCAATTTTTAGAAATCAATACAGTGTTTTCTGCAAGATTGATAATGAATACTTTTGGTGATGGTAACTTGGATTCTATGAGATTTTTTATCAATAGGGTAGGGATACAAATTTATGAAAGAGGGTTATGGATGATTGTCCCTGAACTTAGTTTGAATTTGGTTTTTAAATTTAATACATCTTTGTGATAGGAGGATAGGATAGTGGAGGCTTATGGTTTATGGGGATTGTTTTTTGGCACTTTTCTTTCTAGCACGATTTTGCCATTTCCATCAGAAGCTCTTGTGGTTGCTTGTATTGCGTTGGGATATGATCATTTTTTGGTTTTAATGATTGCAAGTTTTGGAAATATCTTAGGTAGCCTTAGCACCTATATCTTAGGATATCTAGGATTGACAAAAATCTTAGAGAGAATGGGGGCTATTGATCATAAAAGGGTGCAGTATTTTCGTAAAAAAAGCCATCAATATGGCGCATTGTTAGCTTTTTTTGCTTTTTTACCCATTTTTGGTGATGCGTTTGTCTTGGCTTTAGGGCTTTCAAGGTATAGCATCTTAAAGACTGTAATTTTTCTTACACTTGGCAAGGTCTTAAGATATATGATTGTGATTTTTGGAACAGAGTGGTTTGTGCGACTATTTGAATTATTAAAGTAGTTTTAGATAGATTTTAATTAAAAAACAGAGATTAGTTTTCTAGAGCTTATTTTTGATTTTAAAGAGTGTGATCTAGGTGAGAATGTAAATTTTATAACGATATTTTACAAGAATATATTGACATAATTTTGCAATTTTGTTTAAATTTCATTAACAATTTTATGGGAATTAGAGCATAGAGTTGTTGTGAAAATAAAATTAAAAAAACTAAGGAACAATATGAAACTAAAAACTTTCATGGCAACTGCTTTGGCAGGTATTTTAGGGAGCTCTACTTTTGCATCTGCGAAAACTGAGTATATTCTCAAACCAGATAGGTGGAATGGAGGAACCGTTGGATTGGGTAACCTCAAAGGAGGAGGTGGCGGAAAATTTACTTTGAATGTAAATGCAGATCAAAATATCTTCTTTAATATTCTATCATCATCAACTAGTTGGGCATCAGGAATTATTTTTGATCGTAGTTCTTACAGTTCTCTTAACTTATCTTCAACGACGATGGAATTCGGAACAATTTTTTCATCTTCTCATGTGGCGACAGGGATCAAGAATCAATTCAATAATCTTGATCTTTATTTAAGGGATAAGAGCGCTGTGGATATAGCATTTCTTGCAAATATAGTAGGAAATTTGCAAGCTTCTGGTTTTTGGCTCGATAATAGCGCGTTTGCCTTAAAAACAGGGACTATTAGTTTTGAAGAATCTATAACGGCAACCAATGGAATTGCTTCTGGTTTTTATGTTGTAGGGCAATCGCGTTCGGGATCAGTTGAGATTTCTTCGGCTTATGCAGAAGCAGCACAAGTAAAAATCAATAAAATTACTGGTAGGGAAGCTTACGGCTTGTTGTATGAAATAAATCATAATGGAAATAACCTAACTATTGATTCTGGTCTTTATTTAAATCATAATGAAAGGGGAGGTATCTTTATTAATTCAATTCAGTCAGCAAATGGAAATGCAGCATTATTGATGTCTTATGGCAATACTTCTATTACTCTTAATAATTTGGCAGTTATGAAAGTCGGAAGTATTAATTCTGCATCACAAGCTTATGGCATAGCAATTAATGATGGAAATGCGAGTATTTTCTTAAATAAAGGCTCTTTACTATCTATAGACTCTCTTACTGCTCAACGAGGAGCTTATGGATTTTATGTTGCCGGAAATAATTATTCTGGTGCTTATTTTACATTAAAAACAAGTGATGGTGCGATGGCAAGTATTAATAATATTAGCTCTAAGACAAATGATGCCTATGGGATTTTGACAGATAAGTCTCTTACACTTGAAGCATATCAAGATACCTCTGCCATTAAATTCGGAACAATTTTGTCATTACAAGGTAATGCTTATGGTATCAAGTCTCATTCTTATTCTAGACTCAATGCTCTTAATGGTGGAAAGATTATTTTTGAAACAATTAAGGGGCAAAATGCTTATGGTATTCAATCTAATTACGATGTAATTTTAAAACCACAAGGTAAT
>NZ_NXLX01000024.1 GCF_003364335.1 Helicobacter anseris | reverse complement strand
AGAAGTATGAAGAATAATAATTAAAAAAGAAATTAAAAGTATTAATTAAAAGTATTAAAAAGTATTTTTAATTAAAACTAAGCAGAAGAAGAAAACAAAAAAAGATTTTTCCTTCTCCTGCCACCACTTAAACATTTTTATATTTTTTATTTTATTTTTTACTTTTCACTTTATAATTTTTTTGTTTTAAACAAACTAAAACAAAAAGAAATAAAACAATACTTTAAGCTTTAAAGATAAAAGAGAAATAACAAAACTCTTTAATCTTAAAATCAAATCTTAAAGTTTTATGACAAAACTCCTTAGTTTAAGTGGTGGTTGGAGAGGGAAAGAGAATGGAGGAGGGGTTAGTTTTTAATCCTTAGGCTATTGCCTATAACAAGCAAAGAACTAAAACTCATACTAATTGCAGCAAACAATGGAATGATAAAACCACATAATGCAAGCGGAATCATTAGAGCGTTGTAAGTAATGCTGATTGCAATATTTTGTTTGATAATTTTATAGGTTTTTTGTGAGATTTGAAAAGTTTTGTGAAGTGAAGCAAGGCTTTGATCTAGCATTATAATATCTGAGGCAATTGGAGTGATGTTATTTTGGGTGTTAAAAGCAATGCCTATATTACTTTTACTAAGAGCAAGGGTATCATTGATACCATCACCTACCATAATACTAATTGCTCCATTTTGTTGATATTTTTGAATAATCTCTGCTTTTTGCATGGGCAAAAGACTATGATAGTAATTTGTGATACCTAGTTTTTGTGCGATATGTGCTACGCTTTTTTGATGATCACCACTCAATAAAATAAGATTTGGTATTTTATGAGAAATTGTTTTAAGGATCTCTTGAGCTTCCTTTTTGATACTATCTTCTAGTAGGAAAATAGCACAGAGTTTTTTATTTTTTGCAAATCCAAAGCCTATAAAATTATTCAAATCAAAATCCATCGTATTTACTCCCATTTCTTGCAAGAAAGAAAGACTGCCTCCTAAAAGTTCTATATCATTGCTGTATCCTTTAATACCTTTTCCTAAGATTTCTTGTGTATTTTTGAGTGGTAGATAGGGTAGTGGTGTTTGATAAAAATTTTTGATTCCTTTGGCAATTGGGTGTTTGCTATAAGATAGGAGTGCTAATAATTCTTGAGGGTTAAATGTCTCAAAGATTTTTATATCCTTAACTTGAGGTTTTCCTAATGTAAGCGTTCCTGTCTTATCAAGAAAAAGATGTGTTGCCTTTGCAATCGTTTCTAAAAATTTTGATTCTTTAAAAATAATTTTGTGTTTATAGGCTTCTGAAATTCCTACAATTGATGCAATGGGCGTTGCTAGAGCCAATGCACAAGGGCAAGAGATGATAATCACAGAGATTCCAATCATTAGGGCATATTCAAATGAGCTTTTGAAAACAAAAAACCAAAATATAAAACCTAGTATTGCAATAAATAATACGGTGCGAGAAAAGTATTGAGATAGGGTATTGGCAAGATTTTGTATTTGGGGCTTTTGTCTTAAAGAATGCTCTAGTATATCAATGAGTTTGAAAAGCAAAGAATCTGAAAAAATCTTTGTTGCTTCGTATCTAAAAGTGCCTTGAGTATTGATACTTCCTGATAGAATCTCATCTCCTTGATTTTTTAGGATAGGCAAAGATTCTCCGCTGATATTTTGTGTATCAAGCAATGCTTCTTGAGATAATAGAACACCATCAATAGCAATGACTTCATTAGGAGAGATTTCAATAATATCTCCTATCTTTACTTCTTGTGGAGAGATGGCTACTTTTGTATCATTTTGTATGATATGAATTTCGGTAGGAAGGATAAAGCTTAGTTTATCAAGGTTATCTCCCGCGTCTTTTTTGGCTTTGATTTCTAGGAATTTTCCTATAAAAACAAAAGTGATAATCATACTAACTGCTTCAAAATAGGTTTCCCCAGTATTTGTGATTGCTGTATAGATTGAATAGCAATAAGTGAGCGTTGCACCAGTAATGACTAAGAGATCCATACCTATGATTTTATTTTTGAGTTGATGAAAGGCATTGAGATAAAAAAATCTTCCTGTCCAAAATAATACAGGGGTTGCAAGTAAAAAAGATGCAAGATTGAGTGCATTTTTCATAGTAAGAGACATATCTGAAAAGTAGCCAGCATATTGTGCCACTGCAATCCACATAATATTCATTGTGCAAAAAATTCCAAGAATCATTGCAATGTAGTATTGCTTGTTTTGTTTTTTATGCTGTTGCTCAGAGAGTTTTGGGTCATAGACATTTGCATTGTAGCCTATTTGTTGTATGAGGGCTATAATTTGACTTGGTTTGATTTGGGTAATATCAAAGGTAATTTGAATTTTATTATTAGAATAATTGATTGAAGCTTCAAAAATACCATCTTGTTTGGTGAGGATTTTTTCTATAAGCCAAGTGCAAGCAGAGCAGTGGATTCCTTCGAGCACCAATGAAAGACTTGAGAGATTTTTAGAGATTTTATGGATATATTTTTGCAAAAAACTCGGTGTATCAAAATATTTGAGTTTTTCTTGTGATTGTGGATTTGGCGGTGTAATTTTTTGTTTTGAGAGCTTGTCATAAAAACTTTCTAAATGATTTTGATGGAGTAAAAAATAGGCATTTTCACATCCATTGCAACAAAAATATAATGTTTCTTTTTCGTGGGTAACTTTTTTTAGAGCATTAGTTTTATAGGGAATTTGGCAATGTGAGCAAGCTTGCATTTGTATCCTTGATATCTTTGGAATTGATTTTAATACTATAAGTATTGCATTGTTTGTAAATTTCTTGCACTTCTTTTGTGTTGTCTTTTTGATGGGAGCTATGGTGTGTAATTAGCGGGGGTAATATTTTTAAGCTAGATTTGGAATTGATTTTTGCTTCGATGAGAATTAGTGTAGCATCTTTGTCAATTCTAGGATACACAAAACGACAAAACCTAGCATGAAGCCCCACTTCTTTTAGTGTGTGAAAAATACGATGTGATTCTTTGGCATCATAGCAAAAAACAAAATGTCCATTTGGATGCAAAATACTTTTTATTTTTTTGCAAAGCAGATTAAAAGGCATAAATTTTTCATTTCTTGCCATTGCTATTTTGGTATTTTTGGAATCTAAAATCCCTTCTCTATAAAAAGGAGGATTGCTAATGATAAGATGGAATTTATTTTCAAATTTTGTTTCAAAAATATCAGCACATATAACGCGACTTTCAATATGGTTTAGTAGAGAGTTTTTTTGCGCTAAGTAAGCGTTGTGAATATCTTTTTCAATAAGGGTTGTTTGAGTATTAAAATCTCTTGCGCAGAGTAGGCCCAAGATTCCGCTACCACAACCTATATCTAAAACTTCCATAGATTTTTTAAGAAATTTTTTTGCAAAATCAAAGAGAAATAAACTATCACTATTGTAACAATAGCCATCTAGGAGTTGGTAGATTCTTAAAAGTTTTGTATCCATAAAAGTGCATCCTCTCCTATTGTATTTGTATGAAGTATTTTTCCTTGAAAGTAAAAACCTTGCGTTTGAAAATCTCTTTGTAGTGTGGGTGATAGATGGATTAGTAGGAAATCTATGTTTTGTTTTAGACTTTGGAAAAGTTCCCAGCCACCCTCAATGATACTAAAGCCAG
This sequence comes from Helicobacter anseris, assembly GCF_003364335.1. Classification (GTDB taxonomy): domain Bacteria; phylum Campylobacterota; class Campylobacteria; order Campylobacterales; family Helicobacteraceae; genus Helicobacter_H; species Helicobacter_H anseris. The sequence goes on along the minus strand of NZ_NXLX01000024.1, from coordinate 17,935 downwards.
ATAGAGATTGAGCAGTTGTTTTGAATGTGATATTTCTTTTGTTTTGAAAGATTTTTAGTGATGATGGAAAATTAATTGTTTTGCGTGTAAAAATAGTGATATTTGGTTGGTGGGTATTATCATAGGGTGGTAATGCAAGGCGAGAATCTAAAAGAGGATTATCATTTAATAGAGTCTTGCCACTTATGCATAAATGATTGCATACACTTCTTTGATTGTGTGTAAAAATTCTACTAGCTTCTGAAGAGATATTTCCACTTTTATAATCTCCATTGAGCCGTTGGGCTATTTTAAAAAGAGTGAATTTTTTATTTTTTTGGTAGAGCAAGAATGGGAGAAGTAATTGATGGCATTTGTGGCTTAAGACATTGGTTGTTAAGGCGATACCAGATTCTTTTAAGATATTGGCACCTCCTTTATTTTTTGTATTTTCCATTGCACCGATGATAATTCTTTTTGGTTTTATGGTTTGTAGAAGTGTGGCACAAGGAGGGGTTTTTCCAAAAAGACTGCAAGGTTCAAGAGTGACATATATACTACATTTTGCAAAAAGATTTTTATGATTTTTGGAGAGAAAATTATGCAGAGATTCTGAAGTGTGTAATTCTAGGATTCTTGTATCTGATGAGAGTTTGTAATATGCTTCTTTGAGTGCTAAAACTTCTGCATGCGCACACCCACTTTTTTGATGTGCTTGGAGCGATAGGATTTTTCCAGAACCATCTACTACCATAGCACCAACAGCAGGATTTGGTAGAGTTAGTGTTTGAAATTCCCAAGCTTTAGAGATACATAAAGACATCAATAATTCATCATTTAGCACTTTTTAGCCTTTTTTGCAATTATAGTGTTTTTTGCTTTATTTTTTTATGAAATAAGACTAATGTGATAAAATAACGCCAAAAAAGTTTAACTTAAGGTATTTAATGAAGAAATATGCTATGTTGTTATTGATTGGCGTGGTTTTTGCATTTTCTGAAGAGATTCAAGAAGAAAAGCAAGAGATAAAACACGAAGAGGTAAAAAAAGAGGAAGTTAAGAAAAAACCTACTTGGCGAGAAAATATCCAGCCTCCAGAAGTTTATGGAAATTCTTATGGTGTATTTAGAATCGGATATGCATATCAATACCAAAATGCAGGAACAATTACAAGAGACAATACTACTAAATTTGAATACAGCGGTCATTTTAATGATTTGTATTTTGGTATTGAGAGAGGGTGGATTGGTGGAAAAAATAAGATGTTTATGGCAAGTGGGTATCTTGATGGTGCTGTAGGACAAACTTATTTTCTCTCTTTTGGTGCAAAAGCCTCTCTTTATTTGCTTAAGGGGTGGTTAATACCTTATGTTGGGGTGGGTTATCAATTAGAACACCTAGGTTTTGCCAAAGATGATACACAATATAATATGCATACAGCTGTTGTATCTGCTGGAACTCATATCAATATTGCCAAGGGTTTTGGTATTGATTTGCAAGTGAGAAGTGGTGCTCCATTTTATATTTTAAAACCAAAAGATGCTCAGACTTTTGGTCATCCAAGTATCAATCATGTTGGATTTATGGTGAGTTTTTCATTTTATGATTTTAATCTATGAAATTTTTAGTTAGTTATTTTTTGTTTTTTTGCATATTTGTTTTTTCTTGTAGTGGTGATTGTGCAAGTTGTCATTACAAGATTGATTATAAAAATGACAAGAGGCATGCTGCGATGCTAGAGTGTAAAACTTGTCATACACCAGAAAAAATGCAATCTCTCAATATGGGAGATACTTGTGGGGAAGATTGTTTTGCTTGTCATAATGTAGAAAAATTACAAAAAGAATCTTTAAAAAAAGAGCATAGTGTGATTATGGATTCTTGTATGCAATGTCACAAGAATCTTGCAAAAGAAACACTAAATAAAAGTATTTTTATGCAAGAGCGATTGCAACAAAACTTTTTTAATCACGACTTATTGAAAACGGATAAGCACCATACCGCTGAATAATTCCCCTTTATAAAATTCTATTCTATATATTTTTTCTTTTTTATCAATACTAAAGCGACTTTGACACATATTTAGAGTAATTTCAACTCCTACTTCATTGGGTTTTTTGGCATTGTCTTTGGGCAATACAAAACCAATGATATTTGCACGATAATCCTCAAGCGGAATAATTTCAAAAGATTTTTTAACATCTATGATACTGCCAATTTTAAATTCTTGTATTTTTCCATCAACTTTAATCTTTACTTGTTTTAAGGAGTGGTCAAAATCAAAGTATTGTGGATTGAGTTTTGTTGCAAGTTTGTTTCCATATTTGACAAATATTTGTTGATTATCTCTTGGGGATAAACCCATAAGATAAGAATCTCCTGTAACTTTTATAGATTGGATACTTTTCTTTGGCAAAGGAAAGAAGTTTAATTCACTTTTTAGTCCATATATGGGAAGTCTGATATTGTCTTCTATTTCTATATTTAATTTTGCATCATTGATAAGATGATAAATATTTTGAGGGGAGAGTTTGAATTTTCTTTCATATTGGATACCAAGTTCTTGCATAATACCCTCAATAGCTAATAAATGATAATAAACACGCTCTTCAAGGCTAAGATTTTTTGAGGCTTCATTTGCAAAAGCTGATTTTTTATTTTTTACAGCAAAAAAAGTAAGGGCTTTTTCCATCTCTATATCGCCTTTTGCAGTCTTTGTATCCCTTTTGTGATATTTATGTTCAGGTTTAATAAGATGCTTGTTGATATATGAGATAGTGTTATCAGCAATCACACCTAAATTTGGAAATTTAGAATCTGCTAAATATTCTTGATCAATAATGCTACATGCCCCCCATCTATCTGGATTCATATTGGCATTAACATAGGTAGGTCGGTAAAATCCACTTCCATCATGCAAGTGTAAAATAGCATCTACTTCCGGATTAACAATAAGTGATTTGATATGTTCAATTACATCATATTCTGGATCTGTTTTTGGCAGCGCGGCAAATTTTCTGTTCATATCCTCATAAATACCACGATGATTTAATAACATAGAATGCTTATTTAATACAGGAACAACCCATACATTTCCTTTTAAAATTTGATAATTCTTTAAAAATATATTAGTGGCATTAAAGCCTCCTGGTTCATCTCCTTGAATACCACCTATAAGCAGCAGTGTAGGGGAGTTTCCTGTTTCTTTTTTGACTACTTCAAAATCAAGAACAGGCACAGGATTTGATGCAATAGTAAATAAAAAATAGCTAAAAAATAGTATAAGAATTCTCAAATTTTATCCTTAATGTTGATTTGGGCATTATATCAAACTCTATGGAATAAAAAATGCTTGTGTAATTTTTGAAAATAAAATGAAATGTAATTAAATCGAGGTAGGCTAATGTTAGATCAAAAAGTATTAGAAACTTTAAAAAAGCATCTTAGGGATATTGATGGTGCAGAGTTTGATATCAAAGAGGCGAGGCAATCAAAAGTTAAGACATTGAAATTTGGTGAAGATATTAAGAGTGCAAATGAATTTATTGGTGCATTGCAGACTTTGGATATTGCTTTAAAAAAGATTATTCTTGAGGCAAAAAAAGCAGATGTGCGAAGCAATATTCAGTTAGATTGCATTATATTTAATATCCAAGGATTGATTGAGAATTGTAATTTTATGGGTGTGGGATTATTTGATGCGACAATGAGCACAGAATTTGGTGATACAGAGGTGCAATTAGAAGTTATTTCTCCTATGAGTTTTGTATTGCAAAATGATTTTGATAGTGTTATTCAATACCTTGAGGATAAAAGAGAGGAGATTAAGCAAAAGCTTGCCTTTATTTCTCAAAAAATTTCTGGAGATTTAAGCACACAAGATACTTGTGCAAATGAGTATAATTTATCTAGTTCTTTTGACCCAAAAGATTTTTTAAAAATGTTTTGAGTTCAAATGATGTTTTGGTAAAATCCCTAACACTAAAATAATAAGGGATTTTATGTTACGCTTTGCTCCATCTCCAACTGGTGATATGCACATAGGGAATCTTCGTGCAGCAATCTTTAACTTTATCATCGCAAAACAAAAAAAAGAAAAATTTTTAATTCGTATTGAAGATACTGATTTTACTAGAAATATTGAAGGCAAAGATAAAGAGATATTATCACTTCTTAATCTTTTTTCTTTACTTTGGGATGATGTGGTATATCAAAGTCATAATTTTTCCAAGCACCAGCACTTTGCAGAATTGCTAATACAAAAAAATCTTGCGTTTTATTGTTATTGCACTAAGGAATTTTTAGAGCAAAAGAAGCAAGAAGCTATGGAGCAAAAAAAACCTTTTAGATATCAAGATGAGTGGGCGACTTTGCAAAAAGATATCAATCCAAAACCAGTTATAAGATTAAGAGGAAGCGCAATACCTCTTTTCTTTGAAGATCGAATAAAAGGCAAGATACAATTTGATAGTAATGAGCTTGATAGTTTTGTTATTTTGCGTGAAGATGGGATTCCAACTTATAATTTTGCTTGCGCAATAGATGATATGCTCTATGATATTTCTTTTGTTGTTAGAGGGGAGGATCATGTGAGCAATACTCCAAAACAAATGCTTGTGCAACAGTATCTAGGATATGATAAAAAAATAGAGTATGCGCATTTACCAATTATTTTGGGTGAAGATGGTAAAAAAATGAGTAAAAGAGATGCAAGTTCTTCGGTCGCTTATCTTTTGGAAGAAGGATTTTTACCACAAGCAATTTTAAATTACTTGGTAAGTATGGGTAATAAAACACCAAATGAAATTTTTAATCTTACAGAAGCGATTGAATGGTTTGATATAACAAATATTGCCAAATCACCTGTTAAATTTGATTTAAAAAGACTTAGATTTATCAATAGGGAACATCTCAAAAGACTAAATGAAAGTGAGTTTGCCCTTTTACTTGAAACAAAAGATTTAAGCATAGGGGGATTGGCTAAATTGTTTTTAGAAGAAGCAAGCACGCTTAATGAAATTCGAGCAAAAATAAAACTTATCTTTGCACCAAAAGATATTCAAAAAGAATATGAAGGACAAGTTTTTGCCAAGCAATGCAAGATTTTATTTGAGGCTTTAAAAGCACTTTTGCAAGAAAAAGATTGTTCTAAAATGGAATATGCTGATTTTAAGACAGAGGCAATGCAAAAAAGTGGTTTAAAAGGAAAGGATTTTTTTAAAGCTTTGAGGATACTGCTCACAGGAGAATCTCACGGATTGGAATTAGAGAGTGTTTTTGTTTATATCCGCCTCCATTTAAAAGAAATCCTGAAAATTAAGGAGTAAAATAAATGGTAGAGCTTATCTTATTTTTACATTACCTTATTAGCATTTATACTTGGATTATCATTATTGCAAGTTTATTAACTTGGATTAAAATGGACTACAATCATCCCATAGCAAGATTTTTATTTCAAATAACCAATCCTTTATTTGAGTTTGTAAGATCAAAGATTTCATTGCAATATCAAGGTATAGATTTTACGCCTTTAGTTATAGTGATTGTGCTTAGTGTGGTAGATAAGTTGTTGTTAGGAGTATTTTAGATGTTAGCAAAAAAAGTTTTTTTTTATTTTTGTTTGTCTGTATGTATATTTGCCAAAGAAGTAACGTTAGATTTTTTGAAAAAACAACCAATTGGAACGACGAGAGATTTTTATATTTGGTATTTTATAAATAAAGACACTACAAGTGTTGGTGATGCCAAAGAGGCTTATGAGCTTGTGTTTAAAAAAACTCCACGCATTGAAAGGGCTATGGAAAAAAAGGGTGTTGTGCATGAAATGCCTAGAGATATTTTTTGTAAAAAACTTGATTTTGATATTCTTAAAAATGAAGATATAGAGTGTATTAAGTTTGGATTAAAACTTAGCATAGTTCCTACCTTAAAACAAGATGCTGCAGATTTTTTATTGCAAAGATTGCAAAATGATGCACAAGATTTGTATCAGCAAGTAGAAGTTTTGCGTCAAAGAGATGTGTCTAAGGCTTTAATGCAGACAAGTGCAAAAAATTTTGCAGCTATTTTTAATGGACTGACATATGTGCAAAAATTAAGTTTTTTGGATAAGAAGGTAAATCCCAAAGATTTATTGCGTCTTTTAAATGAAAATGATTCTAGTTTCAATAGAGCAATAACTACGATGATTTTAGATTCAAAGTTTGATTTTATTAAAAAGGCTCTTGGAGAGATTGATGTAACAAAATCTGATACTAATACTTTTTTTCTTTTAGGAATCAATGATTTGATGTTGCAAAATCCTCAAAAAGCACTGATTTATTTTAAAAAATCTCAAAATAGTGCCTATGATCCTTTTATGAAAGATCGCGCATTATTTTGGCAATATCTTGTATCTGAAGATGAGGCATATTTGAGAGATTTACAAGCTAGCACTTTTGTAGATATTTTCTCAATCTATGCAAACCAAAAATTAAATACAACACCAAAATATGAGATTATCTCAGAATTTAAAAAACTAGAAAAAAATAAAAATACTTTTGATATTACAAATCCCTTTAGTTGGCAAATTGCAAAAAATGATATATTAAAGCTTGAGGGAGAGCAATATGAAGAAAAAATTAAAGATTTTTTACATCAAGAAACTTTGCCTCACTATATCTTTTTTTTAAATCGCAAGCATCGCTATAAGTATAATTATTTTGTGTTTGCTTATGATGATCCAAAGATGTGGAAAAGCAATGAACAAAAAGCTCTTACATATGCTGTAGCAAGGCAGGAGAGCCATCTTTTACCCGCACTTGTTTCAACTTCTTATGCTCTAGGTATGATGCAGATAATGCCATTTAATGTAGAGCCTTTTGCTAAAGATATGGGGATAAAAAATATTAGTCTTTTTGATATGTTTGAACCAAAAACAGCATTAAAATTTGGAAGTTTCTTTCTTGAAGAATTAAAAAAAGAATTTAAACATCCATTATTTGTGGCATATGCATATAATGGTGGGCCAGGTTTTTTGCGTCGCACACTTGAAAAAAAGCGATTATTTTTGCAAGGTCGCAAATATGAACCTTGGCTTTCTCTTGAATTGTTGGCTTATGAAGAATCTAGATTTTATGGTATGAAGGTATTAGCAAATTATTTGATTTATATGCAAATGCTAAATCAAGAGATAAATTTAGAATCTTTGCTTCAAGAAACCCTAATTTACAAAGTAAAGGAGCAATAAGATGATTACAAAATGTTTATTTCCAGCAGCAGGATATGGAACAAGATTCTTGCCAGCGACAAAGGCAATGCCAAAAGAAATGCTTCCTATCGTAAATAAGCCATTGATACAATATGGTGTAGAAGAGGCCTTGAGTGCTGGTTGCCATACTATGGCCATTGTCACAGGTCGTGGAAAAAGGAGCATTGAAGATCATTTTGATATAAGCTATGAATTAGAACATCAGATACAAGGCACAGATAAGGAAGAGTATCTTAAAGAAGTAAGAAATTTAATGCATTCTTGCACTTTTTCTTATACAAGACAAAATGAGATGTTGGGATTGGGGCATGCGATTTTGACAGGAGAAACGCTCATTGGAAATGAAGCATTTGCAGTAATTTTAGCTGATGATTTATGTGTTACAGAAACTCACAAAAGTGTTTTGGCTCAGATGACAGAACTTTATAAACGTTATAAGTGCAGTATTGTAGCAATTGAAGAAGTGCAAATGAGTGAAGTTGATAAATATGGAGTGATTGCTGGAGAAGAGATAGAAGAGGGGGTTTATCGTGTAAATTTTATGGTAGAAAAACCTAAAAAAGAAGAAGCGCCAAGTAATTTAGCTGTAATTGGTCGTTATATTTTAACCCCAGATATTTTTGATATTTTAAGAGTTACAAAACCAGGAAAAAAGGGGGAGATTCAAATAACTGATGCATTGATGGAGCAGGCAAGATTAAAGAGGGTTTTGGCTTATAAATTTAAGGGTAAGCGTTATGATTGTGGTAGTATAGATGGTTTTGTTGAGGCTACAAATGCACTTTATCATAAATTGAGAAGTTAGGATTTTTGTGTATAGTATAGAATTTTATATCTGTTCTTTAGTGATAGCTTTTCTCATAGCAATTCCTTTAATGTTGATAGTGATTGTCATTTCTTGGCTTTCTTCTCCAAAAAAGAAAAAAAAGATGACTTTAAGCACAATTAACACAGAAATAAAAAAGATAAAAAATTCCCAAGAGTTACAAAAATTATTAGATAAGTTCTTGCAATATTTTATCGTTGCACCAGAGGAGAAATTTCAAGAATGGCTAGAGTGTATCAATGCTCTTATATCTTTAGAATTTGCAAGTTTAGATATGATAGTAGATTTTAAAGAAAAATTAGAAAGCAAGAATCTTGCAAGACAAAAAGACATTGCAAACACTATAGCTCTTGTATTAAAAAATAAAAAAAGGTAGGAAACAGATGGATTATTTAAAGATATTGGGCAGGCAGAATATAGGAGGGAGTGTTAGTATAGGTGGAGCAAAAAATTCAGCACTTCCTGTTTTGGCAAGTGCTTTGCTTTATGAAGATTTTCTAGAGATTGGAAATTTGCCTGATGTGGCAGATGTAAAAACTCTTGTGCGTTTGCTCGAATATCTAGGATGTGGAGTTGAGTGGAAAAATGAGCATCAAATAAAAATTAGTGCACAAAGGTTGGTGCATACTAAAGCAACTTATGATATTGTGAGAAAAATGCGTGCGTCAATATTAGTATTAGGACCACTTCTATCAAGATTTAGAAAATGTGAGGTAAGTTTGCCTGGCGGATGTGCAATTGGTGCTAGACCTGTGGATTTGCATATTAAAGCAATGGAAAAAATGGGTGCAGAAATATTGATTGAAAATGGTTATATTGTTGCTAAGGCACCACAGGGACTAAGAGGTGCTCATATTAGTTTTGATAAGATTACAGTCACAGGAACAGAAAATGTCTTAATGGCAGCAGCACTTGCAAAAGGTGAGACAAAAATCACAAATGCAGCAAAAGAGCCAGAGGTAGTGCAATTATGCAGGCTTTTGGAACAATCAGGAATTAAGATTGATGGAATTGGGACAGATACTTTGGTGGTATATGGAAATGGTGGAGAACCATTGAAAAATGCTCAAGTAGATATTATTCCAGATAGAATAGAAGCGGGCACATATATGTGTATAGGTGCTATTATGAACACCCCTCTTTGCATAGAGAATGTGATTCCAGAGCATTTACAAAGTATTAGCGATAAGCTTGAGGAGATTGGCTTTACGATAAATACAAGAGATAATATTTTAGAGATTTTGCCAGCAAAAAAAATGCAGGCATTTGAGATCATTACTACAGAATATCCAGGATTCCCTACAGATATGCAAGCACAATTTATGGCACTAGCTACGCAATGTGATGGAACAAGTGTGATTGAAGAGAGATTGTTTGAAAATCGTTTTATGCATGTTAGCGAATTGCAACGATTGGGTGCGCATATTTCCCTTAAAGGAAAAGTTGCACAAGTTAAAGGGGGAGAAAATCTAAGGGGTGCTGATGTGATGGCAACAGATTTAAGAGCCTCTTCCGCATTGATTTTAGCAGCACTTGTTGCTGATGGTTATACGCAAATTCATAGAATCTACCACTTAGATCGTGGTTATGAAAAGATTCAAGAGAAGTTAAGCAAGATAGGCGTAAAAGTCGAGCGATTAAAAGAGTGGGGTAGATAAATTGGTAATAAGAAAGTTTTGTTAAAAAGAAATGATGAATAAAGTGTGTGATTTAAGTGATAATGCAAGAGCGACTAAAAGATTTATATAGATTGCAAGAGCTTTATTTGTTGCGAGCTTTTGGACAAGAGTTTGTGGAGCAAAAAGTGCAACTTCAAGAGCAATTGCAAAATTCTTCCTATGATGATATTTTAAATTGTAGATTGTGTCATAGGAGCAAAATGTCAAAACCTATTGTGGGGATGATTCATAATCAAAGCAAAGTGTCTTTTGTGACGCAAACACCAGTTTTAAATCCTAAGGGACTTTTTTTACAAACACGCAGTGCACAAATGTTACAAAGCATTATCTCTAATGTATTGCATTTCTCTTTGAGTGATTGTAGTATTTTTTCACTCCTTAAATGCGGAGAGATGTTTGAATATGCACAAGAGGTGGAAATTTGTAAGAATCATCTATTTGAGCAACTAAAAACTTTGCCAAATTCTGTTATTTTATGTTTTTTGGATATGCAAGCTTTAGAAACTTTTAGATTAAAACAAAAAGATTTGTTTGGTAAAATCACAGAATGGAACAATCAAAAAATAATTTTCACGCATTCGCTAAAAACTTTATCCAAAAATCCCTCTTTAAAAAAAGAAACAATGCAACATTTGCTTTTGCTTAAAGAAAACTTATGAAGAATCTTTTTTTATTATTTTTATTTTGCTTGAGCTTAAGTGCCAAAAGCTTTATTGTTTCTCCTCTGCCATTGCCAAGGCAAGAAGTCTTAGATATTGATTCTAGCGAGTGTGATGAAAAGTGCTTAGAGGTTTTATATACCGAAGGAAAGCTTTTTTCTTTTGTAGCTAAATTCAATCCATTGATAAAAAATCCAGATTTAAGATCCAAACTTACAGAAGTTTTGACAAATTTAGATTTATTTATGAAAGAGAATTTTTTTGAAAAGATACAAGATGTGAAAAAAATAAAAATTGCTTTGATGATACCAAGAGAAGTGATAGGACGCTATTCTGCCACAGGCATCAATACAATCCTAGCATATCTTACAAGTCGCAATGCATCTTTTTTGTTTGAGGTATTTGATAGCAAAAATGAAGAGGCACAAAATTTACATCAAACCTACGAAGAAATAAGACAAAAAAAATTTGATTGCATAGTGACTTTATTGACAATAGATGGTATAAAAAATCTTATAGAAAGCACAACAATTGCAATTCCAACTTATATTCCTACTGTAAATAAAAATCAGCTAAATCTCCCAAAAATTCCACAAAAGCTATTTTTTGGAGGGATTGATTATCAAAAGCAAATTGAGATACTACACAAGCTAGCATTAGATGATGAGGTTGTTGAGTATGATGATGCAAGTAATATTGGCAATTGGCTAAAAACTCTCTCAGAGCAAAAATTTAATATTGTATTTAGAGATGAGATTAGTAATCAAAAAGCCGCACGATTTGCCCAAGAGATAGAAGCGCAAGAAGAGCATCTTAAAAATCGCGCAGTATTGTTAAATATTCCTGTGATTAAAACAGGATTGATATTGCCACAAATTGGCTTTTTGGAAGAAAAGCCAATTAAGTTTTTATCCACTCAAATCAACTATAACCCCTCTTTGCTAATGCTTCTTAAGCCAAAAGATAGGCAAAACTTTTTTATTATCAACGCGATTGGCAAAACAGATCCTTATTTAATTGAATATGGATTGTTACTTGGTAGCGATTTGCAATATGATTGGGTGAGTTATTCTATAGGTATAGGCATAGAGATGTTTTTTCTAAATAGGGGTGAGAAAATTAGCAAGTTTTTTTCTGAAAATATGAAAGATTCTCAAGTAGAATATGTCAATAAGATTTTAAAAACCTATCGAAATTCTTTCATTGAAGTAAAACAATAAAAACAAAAAAGGAAAACACTTTGAAATCAAAACTCAAAAAAAAGAAAAAAGTCCAAAGAGAAATACAAAAAGTCGCATTAGTTATTGTCTTTTTATTCTTGGTTGCTTGTCTTGGTGGAATATTTGGAAATGTTGAACACCACCCATTGTTGATTATTTTTGCTTGTGTTGTTGGTGCTTACATGGCAATGAATATTGGCGCAAATGATGTAGCAAATAATGTAGGACCTGCTGTTGGTTCTAAATCTATCAGTATGTTAGGAGCTATTATAATTGCTGCGATATGTGAAGCAGCAGGAGCCATTCTTGCTGGAGCTGATGTAGTAAATACTGTAAAATCAGGCATTATCAATCCACTTGCTTTTAGTGATGCAAAAGTTTTTATTATGGTGATGTTAGCAGCCCTAATATCTGGTGCTATTTGGCTACATCTTGCTACTGCAATCGGTGCCCCAGTATCCACCACACATTCTATTGTTGGAGGGATTTTGGGCTCGGGCATTGCAGCTGGGGGATTAGGAGTTGCCAAATGGGATGTTTTGGGTGGTATTGTGGCAAGTTGGATTATCTCTCCATTGCTTGGAGGTTTTATTGCTGGTTTGTTTTTATGGATCATAAAAAAGACCATCACTTACAAGCAAGATAAAAAAATAGCAGCACAAAAGATTGTCCCTCTTTTGATTCTTATTATGAGTTTTGCCTTTAGTCTTTACTTCATTACAAAAGGACTAAAAAATATCATTAAACTTGATTTTAATCACGCATTTTTACTAAGTCTTTGCATCTCTTTTGGAATCTTTTTTATCATTAGACCTTTGATATTAAGACAAGCTCAGCAAATTGAAAATACAAAAGAAGCGATAAATACACTTTTTGCAATTCCTTTGATTTTTGCTGCAGCATTTTTGAGTTTTGCACATGGGGCAAATGATGTGGCAAATGCCATAGGTCCGCTAGCAGCTATCAATCAAATGTTAGGAGATCTCAATAGCGTAGATTCCAAAGCTGTTATACCACTTTGGATTATGATTATTGGTGGTTGTGGTATCTCTTTAGGGCTTGCACTTTATGGTCCAAGATTGATAAAAACCGTGGGGACAGAAATCACAGAATTAAACAAAATTCGTGCATTTTGTGTGGCAATGTCTGCAGCAATTACTGTTTTGATTGCCTCTGCATTAGGGCTTCCTGTAAGCTCCACACATGTAGCAATTGGAGCGATTTTTGGGGTAGGGTTTTTGAGAGAATATCTCAAAAGACGCTACCAAAATATGCTAGATACTATACAACAAGCCCATAGCAAAAAATCAGAGCTTGATTTATTTTTAGAAAAATTTCATAGAGCAAGTATAAAACGCAAGGGCTTGATGTTGGAGAGTTTGAAAAAAAATAGATCCGAGCAAATTTTGCTTGCAAAAAATGAAAAAAAAGAGCTCAAAAAAGTCTATAAGCAAGAGTTGGTAAAACGCAGTGCAATTCAAAAAATCATTGCATCTTGGGTAGTTACGGTTCCTATATCCTCGCTATTTTCAGCCCTAGTATATTGGATTCTAAAAATAAGCCCTCTTGCTTTTTAGTAAAGTGTGCTAAAATAAAGGTTTTGATTAACGCCTTAAAATAGGTGATAAATAAGGAGAATTTTTGGACCCCTACCAGTCGGTTTTGATGTTACTTTCGGCTTTAGTTTTAGTTTTTTTGAATGCTTTTTTTGTGCTCTCAGAGTTTGCCATTGTAAAAGTCCGCAGGACAAGATTAGAAGAATTAGTAAAATCCAATACCAAAAACGCTTCCCTTGCTTTAAAAGTTACTAACAATCTTGATACTTATCTTAGTGCCACTCAGCTTGGAATCACTCTATCATCTCTAGGATTAGGGTGGATTGGAGAACCTGCTGTCGCTAAGATTCTCTTAGCTGTTTTTTCTAGCTTTATTACCCCAGATAGCATTTTGTTACATTCTTTAAGTTTTATTATTGCTTTTACTTTAATCACGCTTTTTCATGTGGTTTTAGGTGAGATTGTTCCAAAGTCTATTGCTATATCTAAAGCAGAAAAATGCACCTTAATTGTTGTAAGACCCTTGTATCTATTTTGGATAGTTTTTTATCCTGTAATATGGTTTTTTGATACCTTTGCTGCTTTTTTTCTCAAAAAAATTCATATCAAACCAGCAAAAGAGCAAGAAAGTGTGCATTCTGAAGAAGAGTTAAAAATCATTGTAGGTGAAAGTCTTAAGGGGGGATTGATAGATTCTATTGAAGGAGAGATTATCAAAAATGCTGTGGATTTCTCTGATACCATTGCAAAAGAGATTATGACTCCACGAAAAGATATGATTTGCCTTAGTGCTGATAAAACCTATGAGGAAAATATAGAGATTGTGATGGAGACAAGGCATACAAGATATCCATACTATGAAGGCAGTAAGGATAATATTATCGGGATGATACATATCAGAGATTTATTGAAAAATACCTATACAAGACAAGAAGCAGATCTAAAAAATATCATTAGAGAGATGATTATAGTGCCAGAGAGTGCATCTATCGCTCAGATTCTTATCAAGATGAATAAAGAGCAGGTGCATACAGCACTTGTTGTAGATGAATATGGTGGGACTGCAGGATTGCTAACAATGGAGGATATTGTAGAAGAAATCATGGGAGATATCTCAGATGAACACGATGAAAAAACCCAAGATTTCTACAAGGTAGATGAAAATACCTTTGTTTTTGATGGAATGATGGATTTAGAGAGCATAGAAGAGATTTGCGAAGTAAATTTTGAGGAGACTTTCGATCAAGTTACAATCGGAGGATATGTCTTTTCACTTCTTGGAAGACTTCCAGTAGTAGGAGATATTATCGCAGATACTAATTGTGAGTTTGAGATTTGTGAGGTAGATGGGGCGAGGATTAAAAAGCTAAAATTGAAAAAACTTTAATTTTTTTTCAATTTTTCTAAAAATCTCACAAATACCCAAATATACACTATTTCATAAGATTCTAATGCACCCCCCCCCCCCGTAATCTTTTTGTTTTTCTTAACAAAAACTTGACTTTTTTATGAAAAAATCCCATTTTAAATTCACTAAGCTAAAAAACAAGGAGTTAATAGATGAAAAGAAATATTTCACTGCTACAGGGGGGGGGGATACAAATAATTCTTTAAATGCCTCTTTCTCTTCAGAAAATTCAAAAGATTCAAAAAGATTCTTCAAACCTTTAGTTGCTAGCTCTCTAGCTTTATTTTTAACTGCTGGTGTTGCAAGTGCTACTTGCACTTCTACTAGTGGTGCACCTAGTATTTGTTATGGTGTAGGATCTACAGCTAATGCAGATCAAACTGTTACAATAAATAGCGGGCTTACCTGGAATGATCCAACTGGTGGAACTGGACTTTGGACATTAAAAACAGGTAGTGGTCAGGATAATCCAGTAAATATTACTATTGGATTTAATAACAATAATGATGAGGCTTCTTTATCTCAAACTCTTTCTAGTGATACCTATTCTCTTACAATTGGTGGTAATGTTACTGATTCTAGAAAACCAATTTTTGTTTTACAATCAAGCAAGGGTATTGATATGCAAAGCAAAACCCTTACTTTTGATTTTGGAAAAGGGGGTAATACAAGTAAAACTGAAGGTTATGAAAAAAGTCTAAAACTTGATCTCTCTGGTGTTAATTCTTCTGCTACTGCTTTGAAGGGAAATTTAGTCGTAAATGGTGGTAGAGCACAGCAATATTATGGTGAAAATAAATTTGAAGCAACCTTCGGCGGGGATGTAGAAGGGAATATCACAATACAAGCAGGTAGTGGCGGCGGTGATGTTAGGACTGATTTTACCTTCGGTGGAAATGTAACTGGGGATATTATTGTAAAAAATGATTATAATTCAACTTCTGGAGCACCAAATGGTATTGCTGGTGGTGTAAATAATTTTACTTTTGATGGTGGAAGTAATAAAAATATTAACATTACAGGTTCAATTAAAAATGAGAGCAATAGCTCACGATTAAACATTAGCATAACTAATACCAATGAGGCAAAAATTATTGGACAAATTTCAGCACACGCTAGTGGTCAAGCTGGAAACGGAATAAACACTATAACACTTTCAGGAACCACAAAAAATTTAATTCAAGATCAAAATCGTGCTATAGAATCTAGGGGTGCAACAAATAAGATTATTTTTGAGGGACTTAACTCATCGATTGAGGGAGAAATTTATGGAACTGCTTCTGCATATGGCGATCCTGCATCCAACACAATTACTTTTAATTCTACAAGCAACAATAGTATTATAGGAAATATTTATGTTACTACCGGTGCTACCAATACAATAAACTTTGCTTCTGGAAATAGCAATACAATACAAGGTAAGATTCATGATAGTGATAGTACTGGCACAACTTCTAAAAATATCATAAATTTCAATGGAAATGGTGTTGCTGAAATTAAATCTAGCGATAACAATACTTCAACCGCAGTCATTGTAAGCTCCATAGGAACAAATACGATTACCCTTAATAATACTGGCGAACAAAATATAATTGGAACAATCCAATCCATTTCAAACTCCTATAACTACAATGGAGGCTCAAATACCATTTCTTTTTTTGGTGGTTCAAGTGCAAAAATCAGTGGTAATGTTTATTCTTCTGCCGGAAAAAATACGATTACTTTTTCTAGTAATGCAAAAAATGAAATTGATGGTATGGTTGATGCTAATTCTGGAAATAATGATATATTTTTTGGAACTCGTCCAACAGATAGTAATAACGCAATTACAGCAAGTGGAAATGCAACTTCAAAGATTACCCATGGTATTTATGCTAGAGATGGTAGTGCTACGATTGTATTTGCAACAAATGGTGATGCTACGATTGGAAAGATAGAATCTTCAGATGAAGCAATAAGAATTGTGGATGGGGGTGCTAATAGTCAGGTTACTGTGGATTTTTATGGAAATGCAAACAACACTATTGATGGGGGTATCAAAGCTCAGGTCAATGCTGCTCTTGGAACAAAAAGCACACAAATCACATTTCATGCTGGAAATAATAATATAATCAATGGCAATATCAGCTCAACTGGATATGGTCGAATTCAAGGAGTAAATACTATCAACTTCACAAATGGGACAACAAACCAATTGAATGGTAGCGTAACTGCTGGAGAAGGAGGTGTCAATAATATTACTTTTTCTTCTACAAGTACCAATACGATTTCTGGAAATATTCAAGCTACTGGTGGAACCAATACTATCACTTCAACCAATGGGTTTGCTCTAGAAAACAGTCAAATTACATCCTCTAGTGGAAGCAACTCTATTACTACAAATGCAATCAGTGGAATGGTAAGTTTTATTGGAACTAGTGGAGGGAAAAACACAATTGAAGCAACAAGTAGTGGAGATCTTGCAATCACACAAGGTATCTATAGTACGGTCTGGAACGATAACTCCAATAGAGGCAATACAATCACTCTTGCTAACGGTGATTTAACTATTGGATCTTTCAATAGCAATGTGACTGATGGATATGGAGATTCAAATGGAAGCTCTCTTCATGCTTGGAATTCTGGAAATGGAAACGCTATTATTCTTAATAAAGCTGAAGCAACCCTAACTTTAAAAGGAAATATTACTTCAGATGGAGCATCTAATGGAAACACTATTACTTTTGGTGGAGCTAGTGGTATCTTAAAATCTAGTAGTGGAGATACAATTTCTGCAAATGGTAAAACAAATATCAATGCAGCCTTACTTAAAATTCAAAACAATAGCTCAGATATTGGGACTCTTACCACTACAGGTGGAACTACAACACTGACACTCACTCAAACAAATAATGGAGGGCTTGACGGAAATATTTCCACAACAAGTGGAACCACAAAACTTACCTTTACCCAAGATAGTGGAACCTATAGTGTTAGCGGTATTTTCTCTACTTCAAATGCAGGACAAAACATCTTTGATTTATCAACTAAGAGTGCCACAATCAGCAATGATTTAAGTTTCTCAGGAAGTGATGTTACAGGAGATGGTGGAAATATTATCAATATTGGAAATGATAAATCTCTAACACTATCTGATAGTAATAGCACTGCAAAAACCCTTACTACAAATAGTGGAGCTACAGAGATTAACTTCTTAGGAGATAGTAGTGGTAGCAATAGCAGCGGAACTTTCAGTGGTAATGTAAGCACAAGTGGTGGAGCTACAACATTTAGCTTTACAAATGATAATGGAACTTATAGTATCACTGGAACGCTCTCTACTCAAGGAGAAGGACAAAACATCTTTGATTTATCAACTA
>NZ_NXLX01000023.1 GCF_003364335.1 Helicobacter anseris | reverse complement strand
ACCCACCTCACAGCAACAACAAACCCATCAAATCCAAGTAGAGCTCTTCCATCTCAAAAAATCCATCATAGAAAATTGTCTCTTTGGAGTAGATATCAATCCAAACTCTTGTGAAATCACAAAGCTAAGACTTTGGATAGAGCTTCTTAAATACAGCTATTATCTCTTTGATGATAAAGGTGAAAATACCAATGCTCTAGAAACCCTCCCAAACATCGACATCAATATCAAGTGTGGAAACTCATTGATTTCACGATTTAGATTAGATGATAAGCTAAATATAATAAATATTAAAAAATTGATTAGGGAATATAAAGAATTGGTTTTTGTCTATAAAAATCCTGATCCAATTTTTGGAATCAGCAAAAAAGATTTAGAACACAAGATCAAGCAAATTAAAGAATCCTTTACATTAACACTTAAAGATTCCAAAACTAGACAAAAATTAGAGAAAGCTATTGGAAAACATTTTGAGATTTATGGTAGATTTGCCTTAGAGGATAGGAGTTTATTTGAGGGATTGCAATTAACAGAGGGTAATCTCTTGGAGATAGATTTGAACTTAAATCCAAAAGAAAAAGAGAAAGCCTTTATCTCCTATGGCAAGATAAGAGCCCTTAGGGAAAAGCTTGATTCTGCCCTAAGTGGAGAGGAGTATAAAAATGCATTTGAGTGGAGGTTTGAGTTTCCTGAGGTGTTAGATGAGGAGGGGAACTTCAAAGGGTTTGATTGTATCATCGGAAATCCCCCTTATATCCGAATCCAAGGGCTTGATAGAGCAACCTCAAAGCAATATCAAAAGACATTTTCAACAGCAAGTCAAAATTATGATATTTATGTGCTTTTTGTAGAACAATGTCTTAAGCTTCTTGCTCCAAAAGCCAAAATCGCTTTTATTATGCCTCACAAATGGCTAAATTCTCTCTTTGGTGTAGGGTTAAGAGAGCTTGCAAAAGACAAGATTAGCAAAGTCATCTCTTTTGGACATTATCAAATCTTTGATGCTTCTACATATACAGCCTTGCAATGGTTTGAAAAAGAGAGTAGGGAAGTGAGCTTTATCCAAGCTCCCCAAGAGATAAATTCAAGCCAAGAAATGAGTGAATTTCTAACCCAACTCACCCCAAGTGATTTTCTTGTCTTCCCCACAAATTCCCTTTCCTCCTCTCCGTGGTATTTTGGAGGAGATCTCTCGCAAAATCTTTTTTCAAAAGTCACTTCACACGCCCCACTCAAAGAGATTTTTTCAAAGATGTTTCAAGGCATCGCTACAAGTAAAGACAGCGTCTATTTTCTCTATGATTGCCAAGAGGGAGAGACTACAACAAAGGGATATTCTCAAGAGCTAGAGTGCAATGTGGAAATTGAAAATGATTTGCTTAAGCCTTTGCTTATGGGAGATAGCTTCCATCGCTATGATACCCCTAGCACTGAACTTAGAGTGCTATTCCCCTACTATCAAGGAGAAGATTCTAAAGGCAATGCAAAAATGTATCTCTACGATGAATCCACGCTCAAAGAAAGATTTCCCAAAGGCTATGCTTATCTTAAAAAATGTGAAAAAGTGCTAAGAGCAAGAGAAAATGGAAGGTTAGAGAATGATGAGTTATGGTGGAGATATATTTATCCCAAAAATCAACTTTTGTTTGGCAGAGAAAAACTCCTTTGTCCTGATTTTTGTGAGAAAATGCAATTTACTTGGGATAAGCAAGGGGAGTTTTATTTCACAACAACCATTTATGGCTATATCAAAAATGAGAATTTTGAGAATCTAGATTATAGATTTTTGCTTGCAGTGCTTAATTCAGAGCTGACTTGGTGGTATATGACACAAGTTGCCTCTGTAATGCGTGGAGGATATTATAGAAATAAGCCTGCCTATATGCAAGATTTCAGTATCCCCAACCTCTCACCCAAAGAGCAAAAGCCCTTTATAAAATTAGTAGATCAGATTCTAAAAGCAAAAGAACAAAACCCCAAAGCCGATACCCAAGAGCTAGAACAAGAAATCGACTCCCTAGTCTATACCCTCTATGGCTTAAGCGACGATGAAATCCAAATTATAAAGGGTGAATAGTGGTTATATCAATACAAGAATTGAGACAATATTTATCTAATGTTGCTGATAATACACAAAGCTTTAAATCTTTTTTAAAGAATTTAAAATCTTCTAATATTAAAATTTTTAAGGATAATCAAGGTTGCGAAATTATTAAAGTTAATGAAGAAGTCTATCTTGATTTTTCTTCTAATGTTTTTGATAAATTTAATGCTTTTGATTTCTCAAATATTATTTTTCTTCAAAAAGTTACAATTAATAATAAAAACAATACGACTTTTATCTTTAGAAATACTAAGCTAGAGAATGGATTTATTCTTTATGACTGCAAAGAAATCACCTTGTTTCTTAATGAAGAAAATATCTTTAATGGAAGGATTAGTATTTCAAGTAGTGAATTTAAAAGTATTAATATAAACTCTGATTTAAAAGGTGGAGGAGAGATAATTTTTAGAGGTTGTAGTTTTAGAGATTTTAATATTTCAGGATATAAAAAAATAAATATTGATAATGAATTGTTTTTAGAGTCTTGTATATTTGATGGCAAAGCTAATTTTACGAATTTTGAGTTTAACAATCAGATTAGTTTTAAAATGAGTAAATTTGAAAATAATGTATATTTTAATAATTCTATTTTTAAAGATTTTGCAGATTTTCACGAATGTGAATTTAAAAATAATGCTTGTTTTTATGGAGTAACTTTTGAAAAAACTCCAAATTTTTCTCAAGCATTATTTAAAGACAATCTAAATATGGTGAATACTAAAATGTCTTTTGACTTTGAAAATGCAAGAGAAATAATTAAGAAAACAGAAAAAGATTTTAATTCCAAAATAATGGATAAAAAAAAGCCTTTAGACAAATTTGCTAATGATTTTAGAGATAGCTTTAGAATTTTCAAAAATGCTCTCTCCAAAGAGGGCAATATTCTTGACTCTTCAAATTATCATAAAGTAGAGCTATATTGCAAAGAGATAGAGCTAGATTCTAAACCTAACAAAACGCTACAAGATAAAATAGACAAATGGCAATTATGGTTTTATCGTAAGACTTCAGAACATCATACCGATTTATTGAAAATTATCGCTTGGGTGATTATTGCTATCGGAAGTTTTGGATTTTTGTTTTTTTTATTAAAGTGTTTTCAAGATATATCTATCATCTCACAATTAAATCCTTATGGCATTGCATTAAGTTTCGTAGGAGTTATAAGTCTTTGGATATCTTGGAGTATAGGGTATATTCATAGACTTTCTTTATTTGCAGGAATTGGGCTTATTTTTACTTTATGGATTGCTTGTTATAAGCCTATTTTGATTTTTGGAGCGATAAATCTCATAGATAAAACCACTCGCTCAGGATTTGAAAATTTCCTCTTAGTCCTCTATACTATAGTGATGATTCTCTTGCTTTTCTCCCTCCAAAAAACCGCACGCAAAAACTCCATCATCCCAAGCTAAAGCAAGGTAAGAATAAAAAGGTTTTACTGAATTGATTCTCAAGTCATAAGGAATATATTTTGCATGTTAAAATAACATAAAAATTTGTCTCAGGAAAATCAATGATAAAAGATATAAAAATCAAAAATTTTAGAGGATTGCAAGATTTAGAAATTCAAGATTTTGAAAGATTTAATATTTTTGTAGGAGAAAATAGCTGTGGCAAAACAAGTATTTTAGAAGCCATATTTGTTTGTTATGGTGCAGAAGAAGCTATTGATTTGATAAAGATTCAAAATTCTCGCCAAACAACTATTTTGCCTACCAATATAACTTCTATTTTTTATAACTTTGATTTTTTAAAGCCTATCAAATTTTATTCAAATAATGATTTTGGAAAAATTGAAGTTGAAGTTTTGCCAAAAGCTGAAGGAGATATTTTTTCTCAAAAAGAATTTAGTTATGCTTCTATGCTCGAACAAAAAATACATGGATTAAGGCTAACGAGAAAAAGAGATGATACAACTTCTATTTCACATTTTAAGGTGTTGCTAGATGGCAAAATTGAGGACGTGACTAGGGGCAATACGCCTTCTCCTATTCTTGCAATTTTTCTTTCAAGTGATATTGAAAAATGGGGATTAAAATATTTTATTGATATTGTGAGAAAAGAAAAAAAGAGAGATGAGCTTGTAAAATATCTTAAGCTTTTTGATGAAAGAGTTTCGGATATTGAAGTTCAAGAAAATAGTGTTTTGATCAATCTTGAGGGAATCTCAAAACTAATCAATATCAATTTTTTGGGCGAAGGATTTAAAAAATATACCACCATTATTGCCTTAATGCTAGTTGCAAATCAGTGGCATACACATTTTTGTATTTGTATTGATGAAATAGAAAATGGATTGCATTTCTCGAGCATTCAAAAGCTTCTTACTAGTATTCTTAAGCTTTCAGAGCAAATTGATTTTCAATTCTTTTTCACCACGCATAGTCTTGAGTTTTTGGATATTTCACGCAGGATATTAGGAAAAAAAAGCAAGGTTTTCAAAGTAGCTTCTACTAAAGAAGGGACAAAAACTTATCCATACTCTCAAGAGGGAGAATCCTACTTTACACTCGATAGAATCGACCCTAGAGGAGGAGGGCAATGAATATTAAAATTTTTGTAGAAGGCAAACACGACAAAGAATTTTTAGAAGTGTATTTAAAATATTTGGGAATTTTAAATACAGAGATAATGGTATGTAATGGTAATACCATTGATATAAACATACATTCAAATATCCAAGAGGCAAAAGATAAACAACAAAAAGTTTTTGTTGTTTTTGATTGTGATAAGAGCTACGAAGAGACATTTAAGCGACTTATTGATGAGAGTAGGGGATTGTTATGCAGAGATGAGATTTTTTTATTTCCCAATAATTCGCAAAGTGGAGAGCTTGAAACACTCCTATTTACTATAGCAAAAGAACCTCAGATTTATGAATGTTTTAAGAGATATAAAGATTGTATTGCTCTTCATAATCCCTCTTATGCTAAAAATATTCAAAAGAAATCCGCAAGATTTGCTTATTTTGAAGCACTTGGATTATTAGGAGAAAAAAAGGATGAGGAGAGAAAAAAAGCCTATGTTAATATTTTTGATTTTGACTCAGCTTATCTTGATTCTCTTAGAAGCTTTTTATTACAAAAATTATCAAATGCTTAAAACTCCATCATCCCAAGCTAAGTAAGATGGAGTATATCTTGCTAAAAGATGTATTTGTAGCTTAGGAAAGCTTCCCAGTATTCATAAAGATAAGAGTATTTGTAATCATATTTGACTTGATATTTACCATTTTCCATCCCTCCATCAAAATATTGTGATGTTTCAGTGGGTGCTGCCAATGGATATTTAAACAAAAATTCTATGCGGTGATGTTTTTTAAATGATGTACTTATCCCCATTCTTAAAATCATCCTATTTAAAAAAGCCTTATTGCTTACAGAATACTCTCTTCCATCAATCACGCGTCCGATTTTTACCTCTTGTATGGGTAGGTGCAAGATATTTGCAAATTCTCCACCCACTAAAGCACCAATACTAAAATTTTCTGAAGCAAAAATATTTGCAATTCCATCAGCATTTGCTCCAAAAGTTAAAGAATTGACATTAGCTAATTTACCCTTTAAAAATCCATAGCCAGCATACACACCCCATCTGATACCAAGATAGTCTTTGAGGAAAAAATGCTCAGTTCCTAAGATAATATTACTTGTGATACCATTTTGATTTTCGATGATTGTTTCATCAATACTTGGGATATTAGCACCTAATTCGTCTTTATAAAGATACATTGTGCCTTTTGTATAGCCAGTTTCTGTGCCTATATAAAATCTCGCAAAAAGTATATTTGAGAGCAAAAAAATGCCAAATGTGATAAATAAAAAACGATTTTTCATTTTTCTAAATTTCTCCATTTTGTAAATGTTAGGGATTTTACAATAAAACTTATGGATTTTAGAATACAACTTGATTTATGTTAGAATCCTCTATGACTAAACTATGAAGGATTTGAGATGATAATCGCAGCCAATTTTAAATCAAATTTGACATTGCAAAAGATAAAAAATTATTTTAGTGTTTTGGATTCTTTTGTAAATGGCAATGATGATGTATATGTATTTCCTCCATTTTTTGCTATGCAAGAAAAAGCAAAAAATTTTCATATAGGTGTCCAAAATGCTTATTGTGAGTTTAATGGAGCTTTTAGCGGTGAAATCACTTTGGAGAGTTTGAATGATTTTGGGATTAAAAATATCTTGATAGGTCATAGTGAAAGGCGTAATATTTTTGGCGAGAATCAAGAGCTTTGTGCAAGAAAGTTTGATTTTTTTGCACAAAATAATTTTAGTATTTTTTACTGCATAGGTGAGAGCTTAGAGACAAGGAAAAAAGGAAAGAGTGCTATTGAGGACTTTTTATCTTCTCAGTTTGATAGGATTGATGTGGATTATGAGAAATTGATAGTCGCTTATGAGCCTGTATGGGCTATTGGCACAGGGGTGAGTGCAAAAATTGAAGAGATTGAAGAAACGCATAATTTCTTAAGGACTTTGACAAAACGACCTTTATTGTATGGTGGAAGTGTGCAATTACAAAATATCTCTGATATTTTAAAAATCAAAAATGTAGATGGTGCATTGATAGGCAGTGCTTCCTTAGATGTAGAAAATTTCAAAAAAATGATAGAAGTTGCAAGGGGTAAAAAATGAAACTCAATGAAATCTTATTAAAAGTTGGCGTAAAAACAGAGCTTTTGAGTGATTTTGAGCTTGAGGGGATTGCCCCTCTTGATAAGGCAAGTGCTAAACAAATAAGCTATGTGGATCAGACACAATATCTCAAAGATTTGGAAGGCTCTCAAGCAGGAGCTGTTTTGATAAGAGAGGCTCATAAAGAAAAAGTCCCAAATCATATTCAAGCAATCATTGTGGAAAATCCCCATCTTGTTTTTGCAAAAATTTCTCATTTTTTCAAAAAGCCAGAATTTAGCGGGGTAGGGGCTGATGCACAATGCGGAAATGATGTAAAAATTATGCCAAATGCAGTAATGGGAAAAAATGTTTTCATAGGCGATGGGACAGAGATTATGGCAGGAGTGGTGATTAGTGATGGGGTTAAGATTGGTAAGAATTGCAAGATTTATCCTAATGTAGTGATTTATCGTGATAGTTGTATTGGTGATAATGTTATTATTCACGCTGGGAGCGTGATTGGGAGTGATGGGTTTGGATATGCACATACCAAAGATGGAGAGCATATAAAAATCGAGCATAATGGTTGTGTGATAATCGAAGATGATGTAGAAATAGGTGCTAATACCACGATTGATCGTGCAGTATTTGGAGAAACTAGAATCAAAAAAGGTGTAAAAATTGATAACCTTGTGCAAATAGGACATAATTGTATCATCGGAGAGCATAGTATCATCGTATCTCAAGTGGGTATCGCAGGCTCAACAACAACAGGTAGAAATGTCATTATGGGGGGTCAAGCAGGGACAGGAGGACATATACATATCGGTGATTTTGTAATGGTTGCTGGTAGAGGTGCAGTAGGAAAAAATCTACCTCCTCATACAAAATGGGGCGGACATCCTTTAATGGAGCTTGATGAATGGATGAAATTTTATGTCAGCCTTAGAAGAATGCTAAAAAAACAAAAGGTCAATGATGAAAACAAATAGATTATCCCATTTGTTTCTTAGAACACTTTATTTTTTAGTATTTTTGAGTTTTATTTTTGTTGTTGCACGTATTTGTTTTATTTTGTATATAGGGGTTTATCATAAGGCATTATTTGTATTAGATAGCACTAGTCAAGCTCAAAATATTTTTTTGCAGATATTGCAGACATTGTGGGGAGGGTTTTTATACGATAATAGAATCGTAGCAATTTTTGGAATCTTGTATTTTCTTATTAGTTTGTGCAGTCTTTGGAAGGATGGTTTTTTAAAGGCACAAAAGTATTTTGCATATTTTACTTTTTTGCTGATTATTTTTTTTAGCATAGCTAATATGACTTACTACACAATATATGATGATGTGTTTAATTTTATTTTGCTTGGATTGTTTTTTGATGATACAAAAGCCATAATGGCAACAGGTTTGAGCGGAGATTATTTTTTAAGTGTAAAGATAGTTTTTCTTATAGCACTTTTTGTTTTGACAAAGTATCTTTATGATTTTGGTATTAAAAAAATTGATGAAAAATCACAATGTAAAAATATAAAACTAATCAATTGGCTTTGTGTGCCTTGCTTGGCATTTTTGATGATTTTCTTTGCTAATTCTACTTTATCACTTAGGGCAACATCTTTGGATAGAGAAGTTAGGATTGTTCAAAATGACTTTTTAAGAAAAATTACACCAAGTGTTTTTCGAAGCCTCTATCTAGTCTATAAGGGGTATAAACTAAGCTATAAATCAAGTTTTGCAAGCTTTACGACATCCACTCCTAAAGAAGCGGCTATCAACTTTTTTGGTTTAAAAGATTCTAAAAATCAAGATTTAGATTTATCAAAACTTTTAGAAAAAACTTCCTCAAATTCAAAAGAATCTCCAAAAATCCAGCATATTTTTTACATCATTTCAGAATCTCTAGGGACTTGGGCTTTTGATCCTTTTTATGATGAAATAGGGTTGGTGAGTGGTTTAAAAAGTTTGGTGGATAATAAAAATGGCTTTATGATAAAGACTTTTTTTGAAACTGCTCATGGAACAATTTGGAGTTTAGAATCTCAAATCACAGGATTATTTTATACAAATGTCCCACTTTATTTAAGAGCTTCTTCATTGAAAGCAATGCCTGTGGCAATCGCACACAATATCAAACAAGATGGATATCTCACAAGATTTTATTATGGAGGCTCTAGCACTTGGAGAAATCTCAATAACTTCAGCAAATCTCAAGGGTTTGATGAGGTTTTAGATGATTCAGATTTTAGCTATTTTGCAAATTTAAGGCATTATCCAAAACCTATGTCTAATGTATGGGGAGTTTGGGATAATATTATGTTTGATTTTATCGAAGATTATACTGCTAAAAATTCTCAAAAAACTTTTAATATGATTATGACAACTACAAATCACCCACCCTTTGATTTGCCATTGGAGCAATTTCATATTGACATAAAAAAATTTGATGATTTTTTTGCAAAAAAACTTCCAAATACTTTTTGGAAACCTCAAGATTTAGCCGTGCTATGGTGGTATGACAAACAAGTAACTACTTTTATAAAGAAAATGGCAAAAAAATATCCAAATTCTTTATTTGTTATCACAGGAGATCATAGCAATAGAGCACCTAAAGATATGAGTTTTAGAAGCTATCGTGAAGTCCCTATGATTCTGTATTCACCCGTATTAAGTCCTAAGAAAATTAGCGATGTAGGATCGCATTTGGATATAGGTGCGACGATATTGGAGCTAGTAAGCCCAAAAGGTTTTGTTTATAGAAGTTTTGGCAAGCCTCTTTTTACAAATAATCTAAAGATTCCATTTGATAAAGATAGGAGTTTTATAGGATTTGAGGTAGTGGGGACACATCGATATCTTTATACCACTCAAGATGAGATGATATACCTACAAATGCCAAAAAAAGATACAGATTTACAAGAAGCAAGAGAATTGATGCAAAAGGCTCAAGATGCTAAGGCTCTAAGCTGGTATTTGTTTAGCAAAGATGATTTATTGATAAAAGAATGAGAAATTAGCCTGTATTTCTCATTCCTTGAGCGATACCCACGATGGTGCTATGGATTTCTTCCATTAGCTTTTCTTTTTGTTGAGGATATGTAGTTTGGTGATATCTTTTTATAAGCTCTATTTGTATGAGATTTAGGGCACTTACTGGTGTTTTTCTCATAAAGATAGATTCTCTAATCTCAGATTGTGTGTCTAATAGAGTGTTTTCATTTCTTATAAAAAGCATCAAATCCATAGTCCTTTTGTATTCATCTTCTATGAGATTCCAAATAGTAGTTTGCAATTTTTCATCTTCTACAAAAGCATTGTAAAGTTTTGCAATATTTAAATCTACTTTTAAAAATGCTTGTGATATGTTGTCTAAAGTAGCTCTGAAAAAATCTGATTCCAAATAGCATTGACGCAACAAATTTTTATCTTTTATCGCTTGAAGACCACTTCCTAGTCCATACCAAGCAGGTATGATACTGCGATTTTGAGTCCAAGCAAATACCCAAGGGATAGCTCTTAGATCCTCTACTTTTTGTGTATCTTTTCTTTTGCTAGGGCGAGAACCTAAATTGAGTTGTTGGATAAAATCAATAGGTGTGGCTTGCTTGAAATAATCAATAAATCCTTGAGTTTCATATACAAGATGTCTATAAGTTTGATAGGATTTTTCTGAAATAAGCCGAATATGTTTTGTATTATCTTTTTGAGAAATATAAAAGTTTTGATTTTGGCAATATGCATCATAACAAGATTTTCTTAGTAATGCACTTAGTGTGTTTGCTAGGTTAAAATGCGCACTTATAGGGCTTAGATATTTTGAGCTAATCATCTCGCCTTGTTCTGTTACTTTTAAAAGTCCAGATACACTTTTTGGCGGTGAAGCTAAAAGTGCAGAATCCAAAGTTCCACCACCACGACTTACACTTCCACCTTTTCCATGGAAGAGTAAAAATTTAATTCCCAATGTTTCCCCAAGCTCAATGAGACTAGAAATTGCACTATAAAGATTATAGTTACTTGCAAAAATTCCCCCATCTTTACTAGAATCAGAATAACCCACCATAATTTCTTGCGTGCAGTTGCAATCTTTAAGATAGGTAGCATAGTGTTTATTTTCACTCAAAGTGGCGATGATTTCTTTTGCACATTGTAAATCTTGAATAGTTTCAAATAGAGGTGTAATTGCAATTGATGCTTTTTCATTTGGAATCCAAAGTTTTGTTTGTTTTGCAAACCAAAGTATGCATAATAAATCACTCGCATCTGTTGTCATTGAGAGGATAAAAGAGCGAATGATATTTTCACTTAGATTTTTTTTACCCCATTGGATTGATGAAAAAATCTCAATAACATTGCATGTTTCTTGACTAAGATCTTGTATAAAAGAAAAAAGATTTAAGAGAGGAAGATCTAGGGCTTGATTTAATACTTCAATTTTTTTAGTAGGTTGTAGATTCTTAAAATTATTGCAAATATTAAGCAAGGAAAATATCTCATCAATAGCATCTTGAAAAACACTTTTATGCTCTCTAAAATCAAGTTTTAAAAGATAAAAATCTCCCAATAAAACTAAATTTCTAAGTTCATTTAATCCTTTTGCACAAGTTGGGGTGAGATTTTTTATAAGTAAATCAATATCTTCTAGCAATTCTGATGCTTTGGTATAGACAAAATCTTCTTTCCAATTTGTATTGATTCCAATAAGGCGATTTTGTAGCTTTTTTTTCATCAAAAAAAGTTTTGCTCTAAAGGGTTCTTTTTTGTAGAGTTTTTTACCCTCTAAACTTAAATAATCCTCATATTTTTGAATGCTTTGTGTAAGGTCTGCTGATATATCACAAGAATCTTTGCTAATTGCAAGTTCTCTAATAAGCAAATCAATTTTTTTAATATAAAGATTGATGATTAGCTTATGCTGTGTTTTCATCACTTGCATCATAAGCTCATTGCTTACAAATGGGTTTCCATCTCTATCTCCACCAATCCAGCTTCCAAGCTCTATGGGGGATTTTTGCAGTGGTTTTTGCAAAAGCTGTGTTAAGACTTCTAATGCATTTTGAGCGCTACTGAGAATAGTTGTTTCAACAATATACAAAAGATTATCTAGTTCAAATAATACTTCAAGTTTTTCACTACGCACCAAGCTAGTTTGCCACAATAAATGCAATCTATAATTGATAAGATCAATCCTATCATCTTCATTGAGATCAAAAATTTTATGTAGATTTTTATCTATTGCATAGTGTGCTTCTAGGAATGTTCTGCGTCTTGATTCTGTGGGATGGGCTGTAAAAACAGGATAAAACTTCATTGTTTCTAATATTTTTTGGATATCTTTGGGATTAAAGCCCTCTTGGATTAAATCATTATAAGTTTGTTTGATTTTTTCTAAGGGTTTAGCAGTTTTGATATTAAAACGCTCTTCTATAATATTTAGCAAGATATTATAAAGAGAAAAAGCTTTAATCACCTCAAGAGTTTTGTTATTTGCAATGATGTTTTGTAGAGATTCTTGAGTGGATTTTTTATTTTCTAAAATCTCTATCAATGAAGAAAAAAATTCAGCACAAGTTTTGTCGGTATTTTTTAGCATTTCTATCATAATATCAAAGATAAATTGCTTTTCTTGCTGGAAGTTATGCATGTTTGAGCCTCTTGGTTTTTTTAACCTTAGCATTATATAATAATCACTAAAAAAGGAAATAAACTTGCGACTTGATTTTTTGCATAATTATCCTTGTAATCAAAAAGAAAATATATTTTTAGGAACTATTGATTACCCCAATCCTTCAATTTTTATCCCAAAAGAAAATATTAAAACAAAAGTAGAAAGTGTTTTTAATGCTGATTTTTCCACAAGCTTTGGTTGTGATTTTTGGGGTTTTCTGGGAATTTTAAATTTTTTTTCTCATTTTAAAATTGCCTATTGTATTGCAAATCATCAGCAGTTGGTGACAGGGGCTAAGTCTTTAGGGCTTTATGAGCTAAAGCTTTGCAAAAATACAGGAATGCTAGATTTTTCTTCGCTAAAAGAAGCAGTTGCAAATAAATGCAGAGTATTTGTTATTCCAAGTATCAATCAAGATATTTTTAGTATCAATGATATTGAAAATATCTTTGAGTTTTTAAAACAAAAGCTTGAAGATTTTGTTTTGATTGTAGATATAAGCTTAAGTGTAAGTTTGGGGATGAGACCAAAGATTTGGGATGAAAGAATTGTTTTTTTATTAAATGGGGAGGCTTTAGGGCTTAGTAGAAATAATGGTATTTTATTATCAAAAAAATCTTTTGATATCCCATTTGTCTTAGCACAAAGTGGGTTGTATGAGAGTTTTATGAGAGCTTTAGAAAATCAAGAAAAAATAAAACTCTTTGATAAAAAAAGATTTTTTGCACTTTTAAAAGAGGAGTTAAAAGAAGACATCGGGTTGTTTGTGGCATTAAAATATGGGGCACCTAATACTTTGGCGTTAAGATTCTTTGGTATCAAAGCACGCTTAATGTTGCAAGATCTTTTTATAAAAGGTGTTTATGGGGTAAATGGACAAGAATGCCTTTTTGGGCTTTTTCAGCCTTCTTATGTTTTGCAAGCTATGGGATACACACAAACACAATCTAGAGAATTACTTTCTGTGAGTATTAAGGATTTGTCAAATGAAGATTTTATTATCCAAGCTCTTTGCTCTAGCTATAAGCAAATCAAAATGCTTGGATGTTAGAAATTATGCACTTTTTGCAATAAAAGTCGCAAGAGGTGCTTTAAAGCTAAAGTTTGGATAATCTAGCAGAGATAGTGCTACTTGCCCAGCTGTTTTATTATCGTGATTAAAGATAATTGGTGCTAAAAAATTTACCAAAGATTCTTCTAAATTTTTTTGCAATACCATCACGCAATAAACTTCAACTTTTGAATTTTTATCTAAAGAGAGTAAGAGTTCGATGTGTTTTGGAATATCAAATGAGTATTCTCTCAATGCATAGGGATTTACTAAAAATATTTCAAATTGTTGTGATTTATTGCTAATTTTTGCAAAAAGATCATCAATTTTTTCAAAATTTATTTCTTGAATATTTTCAAATCCTAGAATCGGTGATTTTAGAATATAGGACATATTAGCTCCTTATAATTTGTTATACTTTTGACAAAGCAAAACTTATGCCAAAAAATAAAAATCTAAGGGAATTTAATTATATGGATAGCAATTATTTAAAAGATTCAGAGATTTATCAAATTTGTTTAGATCGTGGTTATTTTGAAGTTGATGGAAATAAAAAAATACAAAATGGAGAGAATTTTTGCATTATGATGCCTCCGCCAAATGTTACAGGCGTATTACATATAGGGCACGCACTCACTTTTAGTTTGCAAGATATCATTGTTCGTTATAAAAGAATGCGTGGCTATAAAACACTTTATCAACCAGGTCTTGATCATGCGGGTATTGCAACACAAAATGTTGTAGAAAAACAATTGCTAGCCAAAAACATTAAAAAAGAAGATTTGGGCAGGGAAGAATTTATCAAAAAAGTATGGGAGTGGAAAGAAGAGAGTGGAGGTAAGATACTCCAACAAATGCATTCATTAGGAATCACTCCTGCTTGGAATCGCTTAAGATTTACAATGGATAAAGGATTAGAAAATGCTGTGCGGGAAGCATTTGTAAAATGGTATGAACAAGGTTTGATTGTTCAGGGGGATTATATGGTAAATTGGTGCACCCATGATGGTGCTTTATCAGATATTGAAGTAGAATATGAGGAAAGTCATTCAAAACTTTATTATCTTAAGTATTTTTTAGAAGATTGTGCAGAATATATCATTGTAGCTACAACAAGACCAGAAACTTATTTTGGAGATACTGCTGTAATGGTGCATCCTGATGATGAGAGATACAAGCATCTTATTGGAAAAAAAGTAAAATTACCCTTGCTTGATAGAAGTATTCCTATTATTGGTGATATGCATGTGGATATGGATTTTGGGACAGGTTGTGTAAAAGTAACCCCAGCACATGATACTAATGATTATGAAGTGGGGCAAAGACATAATCTTGAAAGTATAGTAGTATTTGATTCTTCTGGAATCTTAAATCAAAATGCGGGTAGATTTGCAGGTATAGAAAGATTAGAAGCAAGAGATGAGATAGTATCGCAATTGCAGAAAAATGGTTTTGTGGAAAAAATAGAAGATTATACAAATCAAGTGGGCAAGTGTTATAGATGTGGCAATATTGTAGAGCCTTATATTTCAAAACAATGGTTTGTAAAAGCAGAAGTTGCTAAAAAAGCAATTGAAAAAGTCAATGATTCTTTGATGCATTTTTATCCTAAAGAATGGAAGAATAATTACAATGCTTGGATGCGAGATTTAAGGGATTGGTGTATTAGTAGGCAATTATGGTGGGGGCATAGAATTCCTGTGTGGTATTGCAAAGATTGCGGTTTTAAATTTGCAAGTAAAAATGAACAAGAATGTGCTTGTTTGCAATGCAAGAGTGATAACATTTATCAAGATAATGATGTTTTAGATACTTGGTTTAGTTCTGGTTTATGGGCATTTAGCACATTGGGATGGGCAAATGGTAATTGGGAAGAGGGAAATAAATATCATCAGAGTGATTTAAAAGATTTTTATCCAAATACCTTATTGATTACAGGATTTGATATTTTATTTTTTTGGGTAGCAAGAATGGTATTTAGTGGCGAATCTTTGTTGGGAGAACTTCCTTTTAAAGATGTCTATCTTCATGCTTTGGTGCGAGATGAATTTGGTCAAAAAATGAGTAAAAGTAAGGGGAATGTGATTGATCCACTAGATATGATTAGTAAATATGGAGCGGATAATTTACGCTTTAGTCTTGCTTTGCTTTGTGCACAAGGAAGAGATATAAAACTCTCTATTAGCAAGCTTGATAATACACAAGCTTTTTTGATTAAACTAGAGAATGCTATAAAGTTTTTAGAGCTTTATGCAAAACAACAAAATGTAAATTTTGTAAGCTTTGAAGATAAGAGTGAAATTTCTTGTTATCAAAGCAATTTGGGAAAATATATCAAATCTCGTTTTAATGCTCTTTGTGTAAAAGTGCAAGAAGAATTGGAATCTTATAGGTTTAATGATGCGGCTTTGAGTATTTATTCATTTTTGTGGTTTGAATTTTGTGACTGGGGAATTGAACTTGCAAAGGTTGAAAAAGAATCTGTATTTGAGTTAGGAAGTATTTTTAAAGATGCGATGAAATTATTACATCCTTTTATGCCATTTGTTACAGAACGCCTCTGGCATCAATTAAATGGTAGTAGTTTGTGTGATATAGATTCTATAATGATTAGCAAATATCCTGATGATATAAAAAGAGATTTGGATATAGAAAAACAATTTGAAGTAATTAAAGATTGTATCGTTTCTGTGCGTAGGGTTAAGACTTTACTAGATTTGGGTGATAAGAGTATCGATCAAGTGATGTTAAAGGTAAATACTCCTATCAACACACAACTCTTGGCTCAATTTGTTTGCAAATGTGCTAAGAGCAAAGAAGTGATTATTGTAGATTCTAAACCAGAAAAATCAGTCGTTGATGTTGGGGATTTTTGTGAAAGTTTTTTGAGTTTAGAAGATATTGATTTAAGTGCTGTGATTAAGCGTCTTAAATCTCAAGAGGAAAAACTAAGCAAGGAGATCCAAAAATTAGAGGGTATGTTACAAAATAAAAATTTTATTGCAAATGCACCTCAAGAAGTAATTTTTAATAATCAAGAGGGCTTAAAAAATGCTAAAGAAAAACTCCAAAAAGTTCAAGAAGAGCTAAAACTTTTTTCCTAAATATCAAAAGATATTTTATAGAGTGTAAAAATAAATAGCTGTGCAATTATGTTAAAATAACGACCCTTACGCTTACCCCTAGTATTGAATTTGTTGCTGATGCGTTTAGTGAAAATACAAGACTTATTATCACAGCATTTGACTATGATGGCAATCAAAAACAAAATATAGAATTTCCTGGGCAATGGGCGTGGATGCAGTTAATGCAATATGCGCAAGCTCAAGGAGACAAATACAAAATTCTCTTTAATAAAAATTCAAAGTTTTATTTTGATTTTGTAATAGTAAGTGGAAAAAATTCAGTTGATAGGGCAATGACTATACTTCCTTATCTTGAGCTTCCTCAAAATATCCTAAAATAAAGGAGAGTAAGAATGAAGGAAGTTTATTTAAAGGTTATGAATATACAAGGTATTGAGGCAAAATGCTCCCCTTTTCATATTTTTAATGAGCATGGTGGTAGTATTGGAAGTGGTAGTGATAATTTTTGGGTAATTAATGATAAGAAAAGTCAAATACAAAATATTCACGCACAGATCAATTTTGAAGAAGGGGTGTTTGGAATAAAACCATACGAAAAAGAATGCAAGATTTTTCTTAATGATTCCTTTTCAGCTTTACCTTATTCTTATGAAACCCAAATAATTGTAGGGGATTTTTTAAAAATTGGGGAATTAAAAATAAAGATAATGAGCAAAGAGGAATTTACTCAAGAACAAAATAAGACTCATTCTCTTGCAGAACTCGGAGAACTTGTTCCTTACGATGAGCTTGATAATAATGATAATTTTACTAAAGGTGTTGTAGAAGACTTTAATCCTCTTGAAGAAGAGAAGTTTGATTTATTACAAGAAGATGATGATATTTTAGGATTAAATAAATTAGAGGATGTGACACCTTCATTTCCTATCACCAATAAGGATTATTTTGTAAGTTATAAAAATATACAAGAGATGATTTATAAAAAGACCAAAGAACTTCAAGAGCAATTCAAAACAGCTCAAAACCTTAATTTCAATCAAAATAAGCTTAAAATGTTGGATTTAGAATCAAGGATAAAACATTTTTCATTGATTGAGGATAGGGAGATTTTAAATCTTATTATCCTCTCTCTCCTTTGCGAATCCTTGCAAAATCCTATATTAGAAGGACTTCATCCTGATTTTTTTGAAAAGAGCATTTCAGAAATTATTGAGGATTGCATCAATGGAAATAGTGATTTACTAAAAAATGCACTTCTAAGTATTCTTTCCTTGCGATCTGAAGATAAAGTGGATGAAGTTAGATAAAACACCAAATTTGAGGGCAACTATATCAAACGCATTGCTTTTATGCAAGACTGATTGCTTTTTTGTGGCTTTAGAGTTTTCTATCTTCGCTTGCTTTAGAGATTCGCTCGAAGAAAGCGAGAATTTGATAGAGAATGCAAAGTATTCTTTTGCTCCTTATATTAGGTGGTATCAAGAGGATTTAAGCAAAGAGTTAGAGAGATGCAAAAATCTAAGCAAGGCAGAGTTTGAAAAGCTTGATGTGGTTTTAATCATTGTTTATCTCATCTAATGGTGAAGATGATGAATATGGGATAGAAAAAGTTGTTATAGAAAGTATGAGAGTAGCTCAAGCAAAAATGAAAGTTGCAACAAAAATACTAGAAGAAGAAATTAGTGTTAATCCTCAATCCACCTCTTATATTATCAATAACTCAAAGCGTTATCAAAACATTCTAGTTTTTCAGGATTTTCTGAAAACTCAAATCCAAAAAGACATTTTAGATACAAACAACCTAAAACAAGCCTCATTCTTCAGACTTAGAACCTATCTTGTCTTTATTGGTTTTTATTATTCTATCTTTCTTTGTGGAGACACTGAGACTTCTACTCCACTTTACTTTGGAAAGCTTGATAGTGAAGGAAGGTTTGAATCTCTCTCCTACATATTCTTTGATTGATTTAGGAGGAGGAAAAACTCATCTGAAAGTCTTTTTAGATAATCAATCTCTTTTTCTCTATAACTATTCTTTAAGTGAAAATTCTTTAGGCATAAAGCTAGAGTGTAAAAGCAAAGGTGTGCCTTTAATCTTAGAATCTGATTTAGCTAACTCTTCTATCACTGGATGTCCTAATCCCCCACTCTCAGGAGGACCTTGCACTAAGATTGCACTCATTCCTCCTCTAGCTTTATCATTTTATACTAGAGAATTTTTAAGTTAAAATATAGCAAAAAGGAGTGTATTGTGATTTTTTTTCTTACTTGTTATTGTTGTTCCTATATGCTTAATGCTTTTGAACTATGTCTTAGTTTCTCAAAAAAAGAGAGGTTTTGGGGTGGTTTGGGTGGAGTTGTTTAACTATAGGGATATATTTTGGCTTCTTAATG
This sequence comes from Helicobacter anseris, assembly GCF_003364335.1. GTDB lineage: Bacteria > Campylobacterota > Campylobacteria > Campylobacterales > Helicobacteraceae > Helicobacter_H > Helicobacter_H anseris. The sequence continues at coordinate 3,883 of NZ_NXLX01000023.1, read as the reverse complement.
GAATCTCTCTGCGTTTTCTTAATCCTGCCTATTATGTGTTTAAGTATCAATGCACTCAACTTCCACAGCCCAAGATTTACAATCAGGATTATTGGGAATTAAGTTTTTTTCAGAATTATCCACTTGAATATGATGAAAACAAACAGAGATTTTATTATTCTGCAAAATTAGACAAAAAACTTTATGTAATTGGTTGGAATAACAAAATAGCCTCACAAACGACAAAGTGGGGAGTTACAAAAAAAGAGGTGGATAGATACTATGACAACATTCTTTATGCTACAACAACAACTTACGCTTACCCCTACCACACCTTAGGGCTAGGTTGGGGATCTCGCAATGGTTTTGAGTTTGGCTTCAAAGAAAAAGAGATAACCTGTTATGATTTGGATCAAAAATGATACACGACATTAAAGAAGCAGATTTACCACTCCTTCAAAGATTTTATGATATGGCAAATTGTGCTGATGCAAGTTATGCTCTAGGGATTAAAACAAGATAAAAGTAAAGAAAGTGAAAAAGACAATGAAAGTAATAGGAATCTTAGTTTTAGCATTTATCTTACTATGGCTATGGAATCAGGGAGTTTTTAGACACTTTATGCCAAGCTATATCAAAGAAAAAAAATTGAGTGAAAAATATGGAGGAGTATATGTCTTTTATCCTGAGTTTAGAGAAGAGATAAAGAAAAGAGAGAGGGAGAGAAGAGAATATATGGATAAATATCTTGGTGAGGAAATAAAGATAGGGGATAAGTCTCAATTTGTGGATTTTACCTATGTTAATTCTATTCTCCCCCAAACCCTCTCTAATGGGTGTAAATACCATAATCAAGCTTTTGGACCTTATGATTCACTCTTTGATTCCTATTATGAAAAGATTAAAGAATTTGTAGGAGAAGAAGTATATAAAAAACTCAAACCTTCTTTAGTTATTACAAGTTTTTATCGTTGTGAAGATGGAAGTGAAGGATTGATTACTCTATGGACTGATATTGGAACTACTTATAAAAAGTTTGGAATCTTTGGAGATGAAGGAGCAGGTTTTTCTCTCACTAAAACTGAAGAAATAGGCATAGGAGGTTCTAATACCTTTGAGCTTGTAGATGGTAAGTTTGTAAAAGTAGATAAAAAATATGAGGGGTGGAGATGAATCCTAAAGAACTTATAGTAAAAATCAAAGAATATGCAGATATAGCTGATGCAAGTTATGCTTTGCTTCATTATATAGAAGAGAATGATGAGCCAGAGAGTTGGTTTGATGAAAAACTCAATCTTAAAAATCTTCTTATAAAAAGTTAGATAAAATACGAGCCAAATTTTTTAAGCAAAAGGATTTTTATGCAAGCTCTCTTCAAACGAATTCTAAACTCAATACGACTAGGTTTTCCTCAAATGCTAAAATCATTTGCCTTTAAACCATTGATACCCATTGGGCGATTTGATTACACTATTCATTTTTTTCTTTTTACATTACTCCAAACTCTTATTTCTATACCTTTTATTATTTGGATAACACTTGCGTATATGAGAAATTCTATGATCGAATTGTTTATTTTGATTTGTATTTGGGCTGTTTTGTTTCTTTTCCCTGCATTTAGAATCACAATGAGCAGAATGCTTGATCTTAGAATGCACTTCAACGACTCTACCACCCTATTTTTCACTCCAAAAAAAATGCTACTTTCTTTTGGGATTTGCTTTGTGATATCGCTGATTGTTGGTTATTTTGGAATAAAAATAGACTATTTTGACTTCTATCCTTTTGATACATTATTTTTATCTTTTAAATTATTCTTATCTATCACCCTCTCTTTAGCATTTATTACAAGCAATATTCTTGGCATATCCCTTTGCTTCCCAGCAAAGACTTTTAATCTTTTTGAGAATGTTGGCTTTTCCACCAAAACAAAAGAGTTTCTATTCTTTGCCTCTCTTGGCATACTATTTATTTTTGTTGTATTTTATACCCTAATCTACAACCCTATTGGAATCTTATTTGCAGGCATTATTACCTTTGTCTTGTGTTTTATTGCAATGAGGCAAAATTTTTATGCTGGTTTCTTATTTCTTCTATTATCTTTAAGCCTTTTACTCGATTTTGTCGATTTCTTGCAAAATTCTCGATTTCTTAATCTCTCCTATATAATGATACAAACGTCGTTTTTTATTGCTCTTATTTTACTAACTTGCAGGAAAAATTTCTTTCTCACTCTTATTGTAATTCTTGGATACACTCATCTTATCAATATTGCCTATTGGGGATTTTTGATTTATCTTTATTTTTTGTTGATTGCCGATTTTTTTGATTTCAAGAGTAAAAAAGGGCTTTTATATTCAAGTTTATGGGCTATATGTGTCTCAGGAGCATTTATATTTATCATTCCACTGCTCAATCCTCCATCTTGGCTAAACTCTATCCCCAAACTAACCCTTTTTGCTTGTTCTATCATCTCATCTATGGGAATCATCTTTCTCAATTGCAAACTAAAAAATCAAGCAAAGTCTCAACTTGTTGCTCTTGTTTGTGTAAGCATTCTTTTGTATATCCTTAATATTTTTTCAATTGATGCGGGAGATTTTTGGACAATCTTCATTGTCCTATTTTTTTGGATTATCTCAAATGATCAGCAAATCTCAAGCGCCTACAAACTAGCAATCTGCTCCCTCTTTATCATTATTCTTTTTCCCTTACCCACAATATTTTCACAATCCCTACTATCAAATCTTTTCTATTTTCTCCCATTTTGCTCTATTGTGATTTTGACTTATCTAGCCTACAAAATCAAATTTACTTTTAGAATCGTATTTCTTGCCTATATACCTTGTGCTTTTATAGTATCGGTCATTGCAAGTAGATACTACTCTATATTCCCAACCCTCCTCAAAGCCAACTTGTTTTTTAATGCCGTTGTTCTTGCCCTAATTTGCTATCTCCTCTACAAGCACAGAGATTCTTTCAATCCAAATCTAACCCTCAAATCAACAACTCTCTAAATTAAGGAGAGCTGTTGATAAATAAAAATCAAGTGAGTTTTTTTTGTTTTTAAAAAACACTCCTGGTTTTACAACTATTGCAATCAAAAATACAAAAGGAAGTGTATCGCGTTTGGTTCTTACTTATTATTATCGTTCCTATATACTTAATATTTGTAAGCTATGCCTTGGTTTTTAAGAAAAAAAAGGAAAAAGACAATGAAAGTAATAGGAATCTTAGTTTTAGCATTTATCTTACTATGGCTATGGAATCAGGGAGTTTTTAGACACTTTATGCCAAGCTATATCAAAGAAAAAAAATTGAGTGAAAAATATGGAGGAGTATATGTCTTTTATCCTGAGTTTAGAGAAGAGATAAAGAAAAGAGAGAGGGAGAGAAGAGAATATATGGATAAATATCTTGGTGAGGAAATAAAGATAGGGGATAAGTCTCAATTTGTGGATTTTACCTATGTTAATTCTATTCTCCCCCAAACCCTCTCTAATGGGTGTAAATACCATAATCAAGCTTTTGGACCTTATGATTCACTCTTTGATTCCTATTATGAAAAGATTAAAGAATTTGTAGGAGAAGAAGTATATAAAAAACTCAAACCTTCTTTAGTTATTACAAGTTTTTATCGTTGTGAAGATGGAAGTGAAGGATTGATTACTCTATGGACTGATATTGGAACTACTTATAAAAAGTTTGGAATCTTTGGAGATGAAGGAGCAGGTTTTTCTCTCACTAAAACTGAAGAAATAGGCATAGGAGGTTCTAATACCTTTGAGCTTGTAGATGGTAAGTTTGTAAAAGTAGATAAAAAATATGAGGGGTGGAGATGAATCCTAAAGAACTTATAGTAAAAATCAAAGAATAGGAAGATATAGCTGATGCAAGTTATGCT
>NZ_NXLX01000022.1 GCF_003364335.1 Helicobacter anseris | reverse complement strand
AAAGATTTTTCCTTCTCCTGCCACCACTTAAACATTTTTATATTTTTTATTTTATTTTTTACTTTTCACTTTATAATTTTTTTGTTTTAAACAAACTAAAACAAAAAGAAATAAAACAATACTTTAAGCTTTAAAGATAAAAGAGAAATAATAAAACTCTTTAATCTTAAAATCAAATCTTAAAGTTTTATGACAAAACTCCTTAGTTTAAGTGGTGGTTGGAGAGGGAAAGAGTGGGAGATTGATATAATTTTTGAGCTATAATTTTATTTGTTAGATAAAGATAAGAGGAAATAGCTTGAAAAATTACAGAGAACGCATTGCTAGTGCAAAACGCATAGTATTAAAAATTGGCACAACTTCACTCACTTATGATAATGGAAATTTAAATTTAAATCGTATTGAAAAAATCGTTCAAGTTTTGAGTGATTTGGTTAATAGTGGAAAAGAGATTGTATTAGTAACTTCTGGAGCTATTGGAGTAGGGAGAAGTAAGTTGGGATATACAACAAAGCCGCAAACAATCCAAGAAAAACAAGCCTGTGCTTCTGTGGGACAAGTGATTTTAATGAATATTTATTCTAGGTTGTTTGGAGAATATGGATATTGCGTTGGGCAGATATTGCTTACTAAAGATGTGATTGAAAATCAAAGACGCAAGGATAATGTGAGCAATACTTTTGAAACACTTTTTGAAAGAAAGATAATCCCTATAGTAAATGAAAATGATAGTGTGTCAATTGAAGAGATAGAAAATATTCCTAGATTTGGAGATAATGATAATTTGGCAGCTGTAGTTGCTGTGATTACTCAAGCAGATTTATTGATTATACTTTCTGATATTGATGGTTTGTATGATAAGAATCCAAAAGAATTTTTAGATGCTCACAAGATTTCTTGTGTGGAAGAAATCACACAAGAAATTGAGCATTTTGCACAAGGGAGTGGAAGTGATTTTGGCACAGGAGGTATGCAAACAAAGATTATGGCTGCAAAAGTAGCAACAAGTAATGGGTGTGATTTGATACTAGCAAATAGTTCAAAACCTCAAATTATTTTTGATATTTTAGATTCTAAAGATGTAGGAACTTTATTTGTAGCTAGGAGAGATAATGCTAGATAAAATAAAACAAGTTAAAAAAGCTTCTTTTGTGCTTGCCGCTTCTTCTTTGGAGAAAAGAAATGCTTTAATAGAAGCAATTGCAAGAAATTTTGAAAATCATATTGCTTTGATTATTGAAGCAAACAAAAAAGATATGCAAAATGCCAAAGATATTTCTAGTGCATTGTTAGATAGATTGTATCTTGATGAAAAAAGAATTGCATCTTTTATATCAGGTTTGAAAAAACTTATTTGCTTACCAGACCCAATAGGAAAAATACAAGAGAGAATTCAAAGAAATAATGGTTTAGAAATTATTAAAAAAAGTGTGCCTCTTGGGGTAGTGGGAATGATTTATGAATCACGCCCAAATGTAACTAGTGATGCGATAGGTATTTGTTTAAAGAGTGCTAATGCTGTTGTTTTAAAAGGTGGAAGTGAGGCATTATATACAAATAAAATATTAGTAGAATTGGCAAAGGAAGCTTTGCTAAAAGAAGGATTCCCTACATCTTGTATAGAGTTGATAGAAGATAGAGACGGGGTGTCACAAATGTTGCATCTTAGAGGATTGATTGATGTGATTATTCCAAGAGGAAGTGATAGATTGATTAAGTTTGTAGTGGAGAATTCGCAAGTGCCAGTATTAGAAACAGGTAGTGGGAATTGTCATATTTTTGTTGATAAGAGTGCGGATTTTGATATGGCTGCAAAAATTATTATCAATGCAAAAACTAGTCGTGTATCTGTGTGTAATGCTATAGAAAAACTCTTGGTGCATCAGGATATTGCTAAAGACTTTTTACCTTTTATCATTTTAAAACTTAGGGAAAAAAATGTAGAGGTTTTGGGTTGCAAGAAAAGTAAAGAAATAGTTTTGGATATTTGTGAGGCACAAATGCAAGATTATTTTGAAGAATATCTAGATTATAAAATTTGCATAAAAGTAGTCTGTGATGCAGATGAGGCAATAGAGCATATAAATCATTATAGCTCCCATCATTCAGAAGCGATAATAACGCAAGATTTGCAAAATGTAGAAAAATTTTTTCAGGAGGTAGATTCTGCGGTTTTGTATCATAATGCTTCTACGCGTTTTAGTGATGGTGATGAATTTGGGTTTGGTGCAGAGATTGGAATCAGCACTCAAAAGATACACACACGAGGTCCAATGGGGCTAGAAGCTTTGTGTAGCTATAAATACCTAGTTAGTGGAAAAGGTCAAATACGATAAAAGGAGCAAAAGATGTTAAAAATAAAATTCTTATTTTTGTTTTTTGTGACAATTGTTGCAGCAAGGGAATATCAGTTGGAGAGTTTAAAAACCAGAGATTTTTCTCTTTCTGCTAAACAAAATATTACACTTGGATTTGAAGGAGATAGGGTTTTTGGCTTTAATGGATGTAATCGCTTTTTTGGCAATATTATCAAAAATCAAATCTCAAATTTAGGTAATACAATGATGATGTGCCCACAGGAAGATATGGAGATTGAAAGAGTGGTGATGAGTATTTTAAAAAATGCTTCTATTGAAATTAGCGCACATCAAGTTATTGTGAAAAATGCATCAGGTATGATTGTTTTTGTGGCAAAGTGATTTTTAGGGTTCAGGTAAAAGATAAAAATCACTTTTTGGTTTTTTGAGAGGTTGTGATTCTTTAATTGTGGGTTGTTGATTTTGGGTTTTTTTTACTTCATTTGGTATGAAGTCTTGTAAAAGTTTTATTTTTTCAAAAACCTCTTGATAATATTTTTGCGCTAAGGCATTGCTTTTTTCATTAGAAATCCAACTTGTGCCTTTATTGTAAGATTTTAGGATTTTTTGTTTATCTCCAGAGTATTTTTGATTCCAAAAAATCAATTGCTCTAGTGCAACTTGCATGGCAAAATCTTGATTTTGTATCAAGAATCTTCCCATAAGATTGCGATTAAATGCGGTGTTTTTGAGATTGGTGTATTGTTTAAGAACAAGCGGGATATGAGCATGAAAGATACCTGCACTTGGATCTGAAAAATTGATAAGATATTCCCCAGCACAAGATTCCTGCCATGCAATAGCTGCAAGCATATAACCAAACCCCTTTTTTTGTGCGTAAAAATAAGAATCTAAAATAATTTGTTTTTGATTGGCATTGAAATTTTTAGGCAAGTCGCATCTAGCAAATAATTTTTCTTGAGGTATTTTTGCATAAACAAAAATGCAAAAAAAGCATAGTAGGGTAATTTTTTTTCTCAAAGTAGCTTCAATCCTTAATTTTGTTATAATTATATAGAAAAATATACATTGAGGAAAAGACTTGAAAACAGCACAATTATTTGTTGAGATTTTGGTAGAAGAATTGCCAGCATTACCCTTTTTAAAAGAGTTTCAAAATTTTGAGGAAAAATGGAGAAAGGTTTTATCAGAGTATAAAATAGAATGCTTAAGTGAATTTTTTTATACTCCAAGAAGAATTGTGATTTGCTCAAGCAACTTTCCACTAAAAACTCAAGATGAGGAATTGGAAGTATTTGGTCCTCCTGTTGAGATTGCTTTTAAAAATGCAGATAAAAATCAAGATTTAACACCAGCTGGTGAGGCTTTTTTGAAAAAAAATAATCTTTTAAGAAGTGATGTGTCATTTTGTATGAAAAATGGCAAAGAAGTGCTTTATGCAAAAACAAAGCTTTTGGGTATAGAAACCAAAGATTTTATTGCTTTGTGTGTGGAAAAATTTTTAGCAAGCTTGCATTTTGGTAAGCATATGAGATGGGGAGAGGTCAAGGATTCTTTTATTCGACCTATTAGAAATATAGCAATCTTTTTAGATGAAGTGTTTATCAAGTCTTGTGCTTATGGATTAAATAGTGTGCCAAAAACACTTGTGCATAGGGATTGTGGATATGAATATCACGATATAAAGAATTTTTCTCAATATCAAAAACTACTCCAAGAAAATGGAGTGATATTATCTCAAGATACAAGAAGGGAATTGATACTAGATGCGATTAAGGCTCTTGAAAAAAAACACAATCTTTTTGTAGAGATAGACTTAGAACTTTTAGATGAAGTGGTGGCTATCACAGAAAACCCTTCTGTAATTTTAGGTGCGTTTGAGGAGAGATTTTTGGAATTACCCAAAGAGGTGATTATTACCTCTATGAAGGAAAATCAGCGTTATTTTGGAGTATATCAAGACAAAGACTTGCAAAAATTATCCAATCATTTTGTGATGGTAAGTAACTCGATGAGTAAAGATCAGCAAATCATTGTTACTGGGAATCAAAAAGTTTTAAGAGCAAGGCTTGAAGATGCGATGTTTTTTTATCATAATGATATAGAGCAGGGATTAAAGACTGAGGGGCTCTCTAAGATAGTTTTTATCGATGGTGCTGGAAGTATGGAGGATAAGGTAAATAGGGAATTGAAAATTGTAGAGTTTTTACACTCTAAGATTGCTTCTTCTTTAGATAAAAATTTACTATTAGAAGCCATAAGACTTTCTAAAGCAGATTTATTGAGCGAGATGGTATATGAATTCCCAAATCTTCAAGGATTGATGGGATATTATTATGCAAAGAATATGGGACTAGATGATAGAGTGGCTGTGGCAATCAAAGAGCAATATTTGCCTACAGGAGAAAAATCTACCCTTCCTAGCTCTTTGTTTAGTGCTTTAGTAGCTCTTGCAAATAAGTTTGATAATATTTTAATGCTTTTTGCTATGGGGAAAATTCCTACAGGTTCCAAAGATCCTTTTGCATTACGAAGAGCAGCGAATGGAATCTTGCGTATTTTATTAGATCAAAAGATTTCTTTTCATCTTAAAGAAGATCTTATAAGTTTGATTGATAAGATAGGTTATAAGAATGTGTCTCAAGAGCAAATTTTTCAGTTTTTTATTGAGAGATTTGATGGGATTTTAAATGTTAATCCTTCTTTGATAAAAAGTGTGCTTTTGGCACAAGAGTATGATGTTTGCAATATTGTTGCTAAGATAGAGGCGTTAAATATTTACCTATTAAAAGAAAAAGATACATTTGTATCTACCTTTAAGCGTGTTGCAAATATTTTGAAGCAAGAGCCAAAAACTTTACATATAGACAGCAATCTTTTTGAATTTGATGTAGAAAAAGAGCTTTTTGAGGCATACCAAAAGGTAGCTTCCAAGCAATATCAAAATTATCTTGAACAAATGGAAGAACTTTGTGTTTTAAAGCCATTGCTAGATAGATTTTTTGATAATGTAATGGTAAATGTAGAAAATGATTCTATTAGGCAAAATCGTATTGCATTGATTGCAAATATTTATTATGAATTTTTAAAAATAGCAGATGTAAAGGAAATTAGTATCTAAGCCATTGATAAAAAACTTTACATAAAATTTACATATTTGTGTTTTAATGTAAGATTATATTTTTCAAAATTTAGGTGTTTTGATGAAAAAAAGTTTAGTGCTTATTCTAACTTGTATCTTTTCTTTTGGATATGAGATGGATTATGAACAATTTGTATCTAGAGTAGAAAAGAATTCTTTAGATTTGATAAAAAATAAAGCACAGTTTGATGCAAATTTGCAAAATCAAAGGGCAGATATTTCATGGAATACCTCTTATATTGAGAGTGATATTACTATGGGAAAAAATAATAATGTCTTTGGTGTGGAGAGCACGACACTTTTTGTCCTTACTCCAAGATTACCTTGGGTTAGTGCAATGCTAAAGCAAAGCTTGGAAGTAAAGACATTGCAATATCAAAAAAACTATGATTTATTGAAAAACCTTGCGGTAGTTGGTGCAAAGCGTGTTTATTTCACCTATCTTTTTACTAAAGAAAAATATGAAATTTACAGACAAAGAGAGCAAAACTTTTTATCTCAATTAAAGATTGCAGAGGCAAAGTTTAAATCAGGTAGTGTTTCTAGGAAGGATTATGTAAATTTTAAGAATTCCTACTATGATGCAAAAGCCTCAAGAGTGCAGACGCAAAAAGAGTTATTAAGCTTAGAGAGCACATTGGCAAAGATTTTGGGTATTGGACTTTCTAAAGATGGAATAAAAATTTTAAATTTAGATTTTTCTTATTTGAATAAGCAAGAGGCAGAAATTAAGACAATGACTTCAAATTCCCCCTATCTTGAAATACTTGCTTTAAGTGCAAAGGATTATGGTATCAATGCCAAGGCTTCAAGTTATGAGAGGTGGGATAGTTTTTCAATTGGTGCAGGATTGCAAAATACCACTAGTGATACACTCTCACAAAATCAAGCTAGCTTAAAATTACAAGTCCCTATTCCTCTAACAAAAAAATACGATCATTTAAAGAAAAAATATTTACTCTTGCAAAGTGCGACTTTAAGGGAAGGTGAAGTTACAAAACATAATATAGAAGTTCAAGCTCTCTCATATTTCTCACAATTGCAAATTAAAAAAGATTTTATTGATGTGCAAAGAGAAAGTATTGATAATAAAAAAGCTTTGATGGAAATGGGAAAAATGGCTTATGAATCTCAAAAAATTAGTCTTTTTGAATATTTAGCCTATCAAAACGCTTATATGGATGCTTTAATTAAAATGACAGAGGCAAAGATAGAATATGTTCAAATACAAACCTTTTTAGAAGAAACCTTAGGGGCTGTATTGCGAAAGGAAAATAAATGAAAAAATTTTTGTTATTTTTTGGATTTTTGTTTTTGATGTATGGATATGAGGAGGTGAAACTCTCAAGCCAAGAAGAAAAAAACTTAGGTATTCAAACGATTGCAGTGGGTGAGAGTGTAAGCTCCAAGGGAATACCTTTTAATGCCTTTGTAGATTTTGATTCTAAAACTTCAGTTACTCAAAGCTCTACTTTTGAGGCTATAGTTGTTGCGTTACATAAGAGGGAGGGGGAGCGTGTAAAAAAAGGAGAAGAGATTTGTGAAATTAGCTCTAATGATTTAAATAATTTATTTTTTGAGTTTGAAAATACTCAAAATCGCTATAACATTGCTAGTGAGATAGCTCAAAAAGATAAAAAACTTTTTGAATCTGGCATTATTTCTCAAAGAGAATATCAAGTAAGCTATCTTAATGCCAATGAATTGAAATTAAAACTCAATCAGATTCAAAGCACTTTTGATGTTTTTGGTATTGATATGAAAAAACCAAAAGGAAACTTTGGTTTTAGAATTGTTGCTAAGGAAGATGGGGTATTGGCTGTTGCTCCAAAACAAACAGGAGAGAAAATCCTAGCTTTCAGCCCTTATATTCGTATTGCCGATGGCTTGGATTTAATGGCTCGTATTCGTGTGCCATTAAATATGGTGCATTATGTCAAACCTAATGCAAAAATATTTGATAATAAGGGACATCAGATTGGTGTGATTAAAACAATTTCTGTTGTGATTGATCGCTCAACAAACACAGTGCTAGCAATTGCAAATCTCAAAGATACAGATTTTAAAGTAGGGGAAACAATCGAGGTTTATATCGATGGAAAATTGCCACAAGATTCTATAGTGATTCCTGTAGAGGCTATCATAAAAAACAATAATGATTATTTGATTTTCAAGAAAACAGCTGATGGTTTTTTGCCTATAAAAATTCAAATACTTGAAGAAAAAAATAAAGCATTTATTGTAAATGCTTTTGATGCTGTTAAGGTTGGCGATGAGATTGCTATAGGTTCTATCATCGCACTTAAGGGAATTATCAATAATGTTGGAGAGTAGTAGATGCTTGCAAAATTGATTGAATTTTCTTTGCGCCAAAGGATAATGGTAATTTTATGTGCCATGGGTCTTTTAGTTTTTGGTGGTTATAGTTTTTTAACAATTCCTATTGATGCTTTTCCTGACATTTCTTCTACACAAGTAAAGCTTGTGATAAAGGCTCCTGGTATGGCACCAGAAGAAGTTGAAAATCGTGTAATTAGGCCATTAGAGCTAGAATTATTAGGCTTGCAGGGAGAAAAATCATTGCGTAGCATATCTAAATATGCTATTGCGGATATTACGCTTGATTTTGAAGACGATGTAGATATTTATCGTGCAAGAAATATGGTAAATGAAAGAATTATGGGGGTTTTAGATGATTTGCCAAGTGGTGTGAGTGTAACTTTGGGGCCTATTGTTAGCCCATTGTCTGATATGTTTATGTTTACGCTTGATGGAGATATGCCAGAAATCAAAAAACGCGAAATTATGGATTTTACAATTCGTCCTGCTTTAAGAAGCATTAGAGGTGTAGCAGATGTAAATCCTATGGGAGGATATGCTAAGGCTATTGCTGTAGTTCCAGATTTTAATGATATGGCAAGACTTGGTGTGAGTATTAGTGATTTGCAACAAGTATTAAAAGAAAATCTTAAAAATGATGGTGCTGGAAAGGTTGATAGAAGCGGAGAGACTTTTTTGGTAAAAATTCAATCTGCTTCTTTAGATGAAGATTCTATAAAAAATATCACAATACCCACAAAAAATGGATATTTAAGATTAGGGGATTTTTGTAATGTAGTGCCAAGTTATCGCACAAGATTAGGATTTTTGACAAAAGATGGGGTAGGAGAGGCTGTAGGGGGGCTGGTGCTTTCTGTGAAGGGTTCTAACTCAAAAGAAACAATCCAAAAAATTTATCAAAAATTTGAAGAATTAAAACAAGTATTGCCAAAAGAATTAAAAATCAATGTATATTATGATCGCTCAGAGCTTACGCAAAAAGCTGTAGATACGGTAAGCAAAACACTTATAGAAGCTATTGTCTTAATCGTGATTACCTTATTTTTATTTTTAGGGGATTTGAGAGCAGCAATTGCTGTAAGCGTCATTTTGCCGCTAGCCTTAAGTGTTGCTTTTATTTTAATGAAGGATTATGGCATTACAGCAAACTTAATGAGTCTTGGGGGGTTGGCTATTGCCATAGGGATTTTGGTAGATTCTGCTGTGGTTATGGTGGAAAATGCCTTTGAGCGTTTGAGTGCAAATAAAACACTTACCAAATTGCATTTGATTTATAGGGCTTGTGCAGAAATAGCAGTTTCTGTTTTTAGTGGAATCTTAATTATTATCATCTTTTTTGTTCCTATTTTAACACTTGAGGGGCTTGAGGGTAAGATGTTTAGGCCATTGGCTCAAAGTATTGTATTTGCACTTTTGGGTTCTTTAATACTTGCAATGACGGTAATTCCTGTTGTAAGCTCTTTGGTGCTAAAAGCAAAAGATCATCATGAGACATTATTGGTGCGTTTAATACATAAAGTTTATGATCCAGCTCTAAGCTTTTGTTTAAAACATAGCAAAAGTGTTTTTGTGGGTGCTTTTGTCTTTCTGATAGCAAGTTTTTCACTTTTTCCTTACATAGGAAAATCTTTTATGCCTACGCTTGATGAGGGTGATTTGGTTTTAACAATTGAGACAACTCCTGCAATTTCAATCGATCAGGCAAAAGATTTGATGTTAAGGATTGAAAAACAAATCAGAACTATTCCAGAAGTAAAATCTGCTGTTGGTAGGACGGGTTCTGATGAGTTAGGTTTGGATCTCTCAGGTTTCAATCAAACAGATATCTTTGTGGCCTTTAAGCCAAAAAAAGAATGGAGTGTAAAAACAAAAGAGGAATTGATAGAAAAAATACGCGTAGCATTGAAGGATTTTAGAGGTATTAGTTTTACTTATACACAGCCAATTGATATGAGAGTATCAGAAATGCTTACAGGCGTTAGGGGTGATTTGGCAATTAAGATTTTTGGTGATAATATAGATACATTAAATAATCTTAGTAGTCAGATAGTGAGGCTTATAGAAGGAGTAAGAGGCTCTAGTCAGGTATTTACAGCTCTTAATAAGGGAGTAAATTATCTTTATGTAACTCCTTATAAAGGAGTAATGGCAAATGTAGGAATCACTACAGAAGAATTTTCTAAATTTATGAAATCTTCTTTAGAGGGTATAGTAGTGGATTATATCCCTCAAGGGGTTGCTAGGATTCCTGTAATTATCCGACAAAATAGTTTGATTGCAAAAGATATTACAATGCTAAAAAGCCTTGAAATGAGTTCAGAGAAAGATATACCTGTGCCAATTAGCTCTATTGCAGAAATAAAAGAAGTGGATGGACCTGTTACAATTTATCGTGAAAATGCAAGAAGATATAGTGTAATTAGGAGTAATGTGGAAAATAGAGATTTGGGTAGTTTTGTGAAAGAAGTGCAAGATAAAATACAAAAAGAGATAAAGCTTCCAAGTGGTTATTATATTACCTATGGGGGACAATTTGAGAATCAGCAAAGAGCTAATGCAAGATTATCCACGGTAATACCATTAAGTATTGTGGTAATCTTTTTTATTTTATTTTTTACTTTTAAAAGTATTCCATTGTCTTTATTGATACTTTTGAATATTCCATTTGCGGTAACTGGTGGATTGATTTCTTTGTATTTTTCTGGAGAATATATTTCTGTGCCAGCAAGTGTTGGATTTATCGCTTTATTTGGTATTGCTGTGTTAAATGGGGTGGTGATGGTAGGATATTTCAAAGAGCTGATTTCACAAGGTCATAGTATTGATGAAGCAGTAGAGAAGGGTGCAAAAAGAAGATTGAGACCTGTGCTTATGACAGCTTGTATCGCAGCACTTGGATTGATTCCAATGTTGCTCTCCGATGGAGTTGGCTCAGAGGTGCAAAAACCATTAGCAGTTGTTGTTTTGGGAGGTCTAGTTACTTCAAGTATGCTTACATTATTGATTTTACCACCAATGTTTAGAGTAATTGCTAAAAAAATAACTTTATAAAAGGAGATTTTCTTGCTTGAAATTTTCTTAGATGCGGAGCTAAAAAATAAGGTTGTAGATTTGCTTTTGGAAAATGATGTGGATGATTTTTATTGTTTTGAGGGATATAGATATGCTTCAAAAGAATTATTGCTAAGTGAAAAAGAAAAGGTAAGTGGCAAAAAAGAATATGTTTTATTTAAGATATTGCTAAATGAAAAAGAAGCAAAAAAAATCTCAAAAATTATAAAAGCACAAATTGATACTAATCGTATTCAGATTATTTAAAATTTATATCCAAATCCAAGGCTAAAGAAACTTGAATAGTTGATGGTGTTTTCAATAAAGTATTTGATCTCACCAAAATTTTTATTAGATACACTAAGTATCGGATAATGTGTATAAGTGCTAAGAAAGTTAATTGGACCAAGAGTATATGTTAAGGAGAGATATGTTGATGCAAAATCAAGATAGAGTCCTATATTTGCAGATGCTCCGATGTTGTAAAATGAGGGTCTATCTATCCCATAATAATTATTGATTGTTTCAGCTATACTTTTAAAATAAATAAAATCAAGGTTTAAACCGCTTAGTATTCCAATGGAGAAGTCTTTTTTATTAAGAAACTTCCAAATATACTGCACACCAATACCTGTTTTAATTGTAAGAAAATCAAAAGTGAGATTATATTTATTTTCTGATATTGCCGTATTGTCAATAGTGATAATTTGCATTTTTGTATAACCTGTTTGCAATTTTGTATAGATACGCACTCCCATATGAGGTTTGTCTTTGAAATAAAATTCATATCCTCCAAGAATTCCTAGGGAGAAAATTGAGCCATTAGATTTTTTTGTTGTAATATCTAGATATGAGGGGCCGTAGAATGTAGTAATTTTTTGCTTGTGAGAAATATTTAAGATTCCAAAATCATTTTCATATCCAAAAATAAACCTGTCTTTTGTCAGGCAAAACACAGGTAATGTTATTAGAATCGCGATAATAAGGTGATTTTTTGCTATTTTGATTAAAAATTTCTTTGAATGATATAACAAAGATCTACTCCATCTTGCAAAATCTCTAAAACATCATAGCCATAATTTTTTGCATCTATGGGGATATTGTGAATGCTTTGAGGACAATCGCTAAGGATTTGCAAAATCTCTCCTTTTTTGAGTTGTTGCAAGGCTTCTAGTCCTTTGATTGCAGGATAAGGACAAGGTTCTCCTCTTAAGTCAAGATGATAATCTATTGCGTAATTTTTCATAAAATTCCTTTTTTAATTTTTGTTTGTATTCGTTTTTCTAAAATAAATATAAGACCCAAAAAGAGAATGAGTAAAATATAATTTAGTAATAAACCACCATAATTTCCAAAGCTCTCTAGTAGATTTATTTTTGGATAACTTTTTGCAAGAGCTTGGGAGTAGAGTGGCCAAGTATATGCAAGTAATACAGAGCCAATAAGATTACCAATACCTACAATGATGTAATGAACCTGACCTTCCATTGCGCGATACATCCATCCACACTCACACCCACCAGCAATCACAATACCAAAGCCAAATAAGAATCCTCCGATGACTACATTAGGTCCAGTCCATACAATTTTTGGAGGAACACCTAGCAGGATAAAGGCAAAAACTCCCAAAGTTGAAATAAGCATTCCTAGAATAATAGCCTTAGCCACAAGTCCTCTTCCTGTTAAAAACAAATCTCTAAAAGCAGAGGTAAAGCAAATTTGTGCTCTTGCAATCACAAAGCCAAAGATGAGTCCAAATAAAGTCGCGATACCAAGGACAGATAATTTTGGCTTAAAACTATCTTGTTGCATTAAATATACAATCCAAAAGCAAGCAAGAATAAAAACAATAATGCCAAGAATAAAAGAGGGTATTGTAGTATCTCTTTTTGCATTGTTATTGCAAGCACCTTTTTGCAAGGAGATATTAGATTGTAAAAAAGGCATTTTAATAACCTTTGTTCCTGCATAAACACCCACAATACTCATAAGTGTAAAGAACCAAGCATGCAAGCTAAATTGCGGGATTCCTGTAAAGAAGCTTGCAAGGTTGCACCCCATTCCAAGTCTTGCTCCAAAACCAGCTATGATTCCACCTATGAGTGCTTGAAAGATTCTAGTTTTGCTTCTAGGCATTCTTATCTTAAAATTATTTGCTAATAGGGTTGCGATAAGAGCCCCAAGAAACATACCTAAAATCATTACCCCATCTTTTCTTTCAAAAAGATTTCCTTTTAATCCTATGATTTGAAAATATTCCCAATCTTTTACCTTGATTCCAAATAATTCCAAAATTTCACCACCCCATCTAGTGAATTCTCCAGTAACCGCCCAAGCAGAACCAGTAATCCCAAAATAGTAGGCTGATAAAAGTCCAATAAATAAAATTGAATAAAAAGGATTCCAAAATCTAATAAGATACTTTTGTCTTAAATCTTGCCACATAAAAAACCTTAAAAAAATGATTGTATCGGATCTTTAGAAGTATTGAGTTTCCTAAAAATGTCTTGCTAAGCCTTAGCACTAAAAAAGTATTTTGCTATTATATCAATCAATTTTAAAAATAGAACAAAAAAGAGGATTGCTGAGATGGCATCAAAAATCTTTAGATTTTTTGGCACAACTTGTATATTTTTTCTTGTTTTTATTGCCCTATTGGGTCGGTGGATAGAAAGAAAATTTGGGGAGATTACCTATAAGCAACTAATGTTTCATATTCAAATGCCAGTAGATGGTGTTGATTTTAGAATCATGCTTGAGTGTATTAGGGATATTATGTTACCTATCATATTGCTTTTTTATCTTTATTTTTGGTTAAGAAAAATTAGGATAATGCAAATTGTTTATTTGATTTTTTTGCTCATTAGCAGTTGTGTTGTTGCGCAAAAATATTGGAATTTTCCGAAATTGTATCATGAAGCAAATACAACAGAAGCGTTTAGCAATTTTTATGAAAAAAATTATTTTTATCCAAAGAGTCAAAATATTATCTTTCCTCATAAAAAAAGAAATTTAATTATGATTATTGCTGAATCTATGGAGCGCAGTTTTGCAAGAGATGATATTTTTGAAACAAATCTGATTGCTAATCTTGATTTAATAGCACAGCAAAGCATTTTTTTTAGGGATTTTCAAGGGGGGGGGGGGGATACAGCAGCTTTATGGCACTAGCTGGACAATTGCTGGTATTGTGAGTTATCAATGTGGCATACCTCTTAATTTACCGATTAATGGAAATCAGTTTGGAAAAAGGAGCAAGAAGTTTTTGCAAGGTGCTACTTGCTTGAGCGATATTTTGGCAAATGAGCAGTATAAACAAGTATTTTTGATGCCTCATGATAGAAATTTTTCTGGATTAGGATGGTTTTTAAAGGAACATGGCAATGTAGAGATAAGGGATTTGAAATATTTTAAAAAGATGGGGTTGCCATCTGATTATAAGGGATATTGGGGAATTAAAGATGATTTAAACTTTGAATTTGCCAAGCAAACCTTGTTGGAATTATCAAAGAGTAAGGAAGCATTTGCACTTTATGTGCTAACAATAGATACGCATGCTCAAGATGGTTTTATTGATACAAATAAATGTGGTGATTTTGAAAAAGTAGGTGGTTATAAGGGTGCTGTGATGTGTTCTGATAGAATTATTGGTGATTTTGTTCAATGGACAATGCAACAAGATTTTTATAAGGATACTACTATTGTTATACTAGGCGATCATCTCTCAATGATACAAGATTTTTTCCCTTCTGATATAGAGAATAGAAGAGTTTATAATGCCTTTATCAATCCTTTGTTTTTTAATAAGGTACAAAAAGAGAGAATTGCTAATAGAAAATTTAGCCATTTTGATATTTTTCCTACAATCTTAGATTCTTTAAATGTGGAAATAAAAGGTGGTAGGTTGGGATTGGGAGTAGATTTGATGAGCGGCTATAAGACAATTTTAGAAAGCGGAATATATGATGAAGATTCTTTGCAAAAGAGATCAAAGATTTATGATAGTTTCTTGCTTCAAAGGCAAGGAAAATATTAAAAAATTATTTAGTAAGAGCTATGAATTCTGCTCGTGTTTTAGAATCGCTTTTGAAAATGCCTCTTACAGCACTTGTGTGAATGTCTGTATGTTGTTTTTGTATGCCTTGCATTCGCATACAAAGATGAGTTGCTTTGCAAGTTACCATTACCCCTTTTGGTTCAAGTAATTCCATCAGTGTATCTGCAATTTGTGTTGTAAGTCTTTCTTGTATTTGTAGGCGGTGTGAAAAAATATCTACTAATCTTGCCAATCCGCCAATACCTGCAAGCTTTTTATCAGGAATATATCCAATATTGATAAAGCCAAAGAATGGCAAGAGATGATGCTCGCACATAGAATAAAATTCGATATTTTGCAATGTAATCATTTCATCAAAATTTTCTTCATTAAAAATACTACCTAAGGCTTTAGAACTATCTTGCTTATAGCCATCAAAAATATCTGCATAGAGCTTTTGAATACGAGAAGGTGTTTGTGATAACCCCTCACGCTTTGGATCTTCTCCTATTTGCAATAGAAATTTTTCAAAATCAAACATATTTTTTTCCTAATAAAGCGTGGATTCTGTTTTTGATACTTGGATGTGTGCTAAAAGCTTCATTACTGAAGATATAGGCTGCTTGACGCGTTTTGTTGGTATCAATTTGTGTGTAGTCATTTTGATTATAATCTTGAGAAATTTTTTGAAGTGCTCTAATCATTGGGTTGCTATCTTGCATTAAAAAAGCAGCACCACTATCAGCCATATATTCGCGACTTCTGCTTAGATAGGTTTGTAAAAAAAGACTAAAAATAGGAAGTATAAATTGCAAAATCAAAAGAATACCTCTTGCAGTATTAGCACCTTGTTGTCTATTTCTACCAAGTAAGAAGAAGACGGAATAATTTGCTACCAAAAGCAAAATATTACTTAAAATCCCTACGCACATGGTTAGGCGGATATCGCCATGTCTAATATGGCTAAGTTCGTGCGCGATTACTGCTTGTAATTCATCATCTTGAAGCCTATCAATAAGGCTTGTAGTAAGAGCAATAAGTGAGTTGTTTGCATTCCATCCGCTTGCAAAGGCATTCATATAAGGCGCATCGATAATATAGAGTTTTGGTATGAAATCAAGTTGTGATTTTTGTATCAAATCTTCAAGTAAGTGATAAATTTTTCTTTCCTTGGAGTTTAAAACCCTTGATGGATTGATTTCTTTATAGTTGCTACCGCTAAGCATGATCCTATCAAAATTACTCATGCTATAAGCAATGATGATTAGGGCAACAAGACACATAAAAAAGGTGCAAGTAGGAAATATTTTAAAGCTTATCAAATCAACAAAAGCTTCTGTAAAATCTCTCGCATCAATGCGAACAATATCCACAAGAATTCCAACACATATAAAAACAATGATATAAGTCAAAATAGCCAATAGGCTTTTTTGATGATTTTCTTTTATGATTGTTTCAAAATGCATTTACTTTTAATCTATCCTTATGGGCTGGTGTGCGATTTCTTCAATAAAGATTGTAGCATAACTTCCTTTTGGAAGAAAAAATTCTATTTCAAACCAAGCTTCTTTTTCCAAAAAACGATAACTAATATTTTCAGGCCAAATCCAAGCATATCTTCTAGAGCCTTGTGCCTCAATTTTGGTGTCCATAAATCTTTCTTCAATTTTTTGAGAATCTTTGAGACTTAAACACGCCTTTTTACCACATAAAAGTCCAGTAGGAGCTAAGGTTTTTTCATCAAATCTTTGCAAATCATAAGCTTCAAGTTGTGTATGGAATATTTTGCCAAAAGGATAGTGTTCCAAAACATCTCCATCAAAGATTTTAAAAAAATGCTTCTGCGCTTTGATTTTTTTAATAATTTCTTTATCCCAGTTGATATTTTCAATTTGCAAGGCTTGTGAGATTTCTGCAACACTAAAATGTGCAAAGATTCTACTAAGCTTGATACGATAGCTAAGCCATTGATTAAAAAGATGGCTTTGGTAGCTTGATATAAGAAAATTTTGCAAAGTTTTATTGCGATATTTTGCCTCATGATGGACGATTTTTTTCCCCTCAAGATGATTATTTTGATCTTTTCCAAATCTTTGATATCCAAAATAGTTTGGCAACCCTTGTAATTTGATGGTTTCTATTGCTTGTATCATTTGCTGAGCCATTATTGGCGTTACTTTTTTTAAGCGAATAAAAAAATCATTCCCCTTAAGATGTCCAAGTTTGATTTTATTGTGATGGTAGGTTTGAGAAAGTATCTTTATTCCTCTTTCTTCAAGTTTTTGAATATGATTTAAAAGATGGGAATTATATTTTTTATGGATAGAAAAATATTGTGTCGTTGTAGCAGATTTATCTTTTAATCCAGCATATCCAATCTCTTGAGTTTTACATCCTAAAAATGAAGCGAGGATTTTGATAACATCTTGTGTGTTTAATCCCTTTTTTCTTAGGTTTAAAATAAGATGCTCCCCTTGATTGGAAAATTCATAAAGAGGAATTTCTCTTACCATAAAATCTCTTGGATTTTGAGAAAAATAAAAGGGAATAGGGGAGTGGTTTAGTGCATAGATTTTTTCTTGCATTAGACAATAGTTCTTTTGATAAAAGATGAAAGATTGGTAAGAATCTCATAGGGAATGGTATTAAATATTTTAGCCAAGATTGTTGCATCATTAAATACGCAAATTCTATCTTTTGTGCTAAGCGCTGAAAAGCAATCCATAGAGCTTCTAGGTAACAATAAATAACCATCAGCAGTAAAAAAAGCTTCTTGATTACCATTGAAACGAAATAAGCCATCTCCATAGCCAATATCATAAGTGCTTACAAAACTATCTTCTTGCAATTGAGTGACACCGCTATAACCAATTTTAGTGCCTTTTTTTAGAAAATGTGTGCAGATTTTATCAGCATAAAGGCTTGCTACTGGCTTTAATTTTTTGGCAATAGGGATTTTAAAATCAGTAGTAAGATAGCCATAGCTAGCCAAACCTACTCGCACTAAATCATCTTGAATATTTTGACTCCTAAAGGTTCCAGAAGAATTTAAAGAATGGAATCTTGGGGTTTGAAATCCCATTTTTTGAGCAAAATATTTAATTTTTTCTTTAATCTCTTCAAAAATCTTTTGACAATTCTCAAAATCCTCACCAATATCATCCCCATATCCATTATGAGCAAATACCCCAAAGAGATGGATTTTTTTCTGCATAATCTTTTGGAGCACAGATTCTATATTTTCAGGATTGATACCATTGCGATTCATACCTATATTGATTTTTAATTCTATGAGAGAATTTTGAGGTAAATTATCTAGTTGTGTATCTGTATGTATCGTGAGATGAAAATTTTTTGCATTGCTTGAAAGACTGCCATAGAGAATGGTGATATGTTCAAAGAGATGGGCAATTTTTTTTGCTTCTAGCTCATTTTTTACAAAAACACTCTTGATACCATACGTAGAGGCAAGCTTGGCTATTTCTTCTATGCCATGACCATAGGCATTATCTTTTAATACAACACCAAGTTTTTCTTTTGAGCCAATGTGTGTGGATATGATATCAAGATTATTTTTATAAGATTGTGAGCAAAGAAGAATCTCAGACATTCTATATTTTAAGGATTATGCCGATTGAAATCGGCATAAAATTATTTTGCTGGTAATGTAGAAATATATTCAGCTAATGCTTCAATATCAGCATCAGAAACATTTTTCATTTGAGCATACATAATATTTTTGTTACCACCATTATCCGTTGTTCCAGCTTTATAGCCTTTAAGATCTGCAAGAAGCTTATCTTTTGGAAGTCCAGCAATGATTGTTTTAGAACCAGGAGCAAGTTTTTGACCTGTTGGTCCATGACACATTTGGCATTTTTTGAAAGCTGCTGGAGCTTCAGCAAAACAAAGGCTAGCAGCACCAAGAAGTGCAAGTAAAGCAAACTTTTTCATTTTCAATCCTTTATGTTGTTTTTTGCTTAATTAAAAAAGCAAGTGAGCAGACATTATACTACAAAGAGCAAGAAAATACAAATTTTATATCTTTATTCTTGATATGATAGCCCTTGATAAGGAAAGCTGATCAATATTTTCAAGACCAATTCCTGTTGGCACACCTTGAGCAATTTTGCTAAAATGCAGTGAAAGATTTTGTAATTTATCCTCGATAAATAGCATAATTCCCTCATTGGCTAGAGTTGGAGTAAAAGCAAAAATAATCTCTTTGACACCACGTTGCATAATTGCTTTTTTAAGTTTTTCAAAATCCAATTCTTCAAGATTTTCTAATACATAATAAATCCCATTATATTCTTTAGTCTCTTCAATGCTAAAAATATCTCTTGAGTGTAAGACAAAACAAAGTTGAGAATTATCTCTTGAGGTATCTGAGCAAATCTCGCAAAGTTCATTCTCACTCAAGGCATTACAGAATGAACATTTGCGGACATTATGAATAGCATTTTCTATGCAATGAGCGATTTTAATACCTAGAAATTTGTTTTCTACCCCAAGTGTGTAAGCCATTTTTAATGCACTTTTTTTACCAATTGTTGGAATCTGTTCAAGTGCTTCAACAAGCGCATTAAAACTTTTTAAACCTTTTTTATACGAGTGCATTAAGATTTCCATACTTCAAAAAACTAAAACCCGTAGTATATGTATTTTTTGATACAATTTCAAGCTAATTAAAAACTAAAAAAAGGTGATAGTTTTGGAAAGTTTTGATTATTATGAGATTTTAGAGATTCAAAGGACAAATGATAAGGAAATTATCAAAAAAGCTTATAGAAAAATGGCTTTAAAATACCATCCAGATAGAAATCCTGATGATAAGCAAGCCGAAGAAATGTTTAAGCGTGTTAATGAAGCTTATGAAGTTTTAAGCGATGATTCTAAACGAGAAGTTTATGATAGATATGGTAAAGAGGGATTGCAAAATAATGGTTTTAGTGGCTTTAGTGGTAGAGACTTTGGGGACATTTTTGGTGATTTAGGCTCTATTTTTGAAAGTGCATTTGGTGGGGGGTTTGGTGGTTTTTCATCAGGAGGTAAAAGAAGACAGCAAGCAAAATTCCAAGAAGATCTTGCAATTGAATTGCATTTAAGTTTTAAAGAAGCGGTTTTTGGATGCAAAAAAAGCATAGAGATTGAATATAAAAGCTGTTGTGAAAAATGTGGCGGTAATGGTGCAAAAGATGGAAAGACTCAAACTTGTGTCCAGTGTCAAGGAAAAGGACAGGTTTATATTCAACAAGGTTTTATGGCAATTTCTCAAACCTGCCCTTATTGTAAGGGGAGTGGAGAGAGCGTTGCTGAGAAGTGTAAATCTTGTGATGCCAAAGGCTATCATTTGGTAAAAGAAAAATTTGAAGTGGATATACCAGAGGGGATTGATGATGAAAATAGGTTGCGTGTTCCAAAGAGAGGTAATCTACTCAAAAAAGGGGGAAGTCGTGGAGATTTATATATCATTATGCGTGTAGAGAATGATGATCATTTTATTAGAGATGGGGATAATTTATATGTAGAAGTGCCTGTATTTTTTACTTCTATTGTTCTTGGTGCTACTATAAAAGTTCCAACATTGCGAGGAGAAGTAGATTTGCATATTCCTCAAAATGCAAAAGATTCTCAGCAATTTGTCTTTAAAAATGAGGGAGTAAAAAATGTGAGGAGTGTGGCTAAGGGTGCTTTGATTGCAGTTATAAAAATTATTTATCCTAATAAATTAAGTGAAGAGCAAAGAGAGTTGGCTCAGAAACTCCACGAGAGTTTTGGTTATGAAGGTGAGCCTCATAAAAGTATTTTTGAGGAGCTTTGCTCAAAAGTTAAAAGTTGGTTTTCTTAAGAGAAAACTAACTTTATTTTTGATAGAATTACCTCTTTTTAGAACTCAACATAATCTGACAAAAAAAGATCGCGTAGCTCAGTTGGTAGAGCACTACCTTGACATGGTAGTGGTCGCTGGTTCAAGTCCAGTCGTGATCACCATCTTCTTGCTCGATATCTACACGATACATCACAAAATTTTCAACAATGTAAGAGATATGAAAACACGTAGTGATGCTTATTTTGGTTAGTCATAAAATGCTTAGAAGTTTTACTTTTGGAAATATATTTTTTAGTAAATGACATTTAATGAGAAGAAGATTTTATTTTGGATTTGTGGGGTCTTAGGGGGTGGGTTGTTTAGAAGAGTTGAAAATAATTTCTTCCATTCTTGCCTTTCCTTTGTATATCCATATTTTTGCTTTTAGCCTCTCTTGTTGCAAGATTTTTTCAATTCTTTTGGCTTCACTTGGGGAAACATAGTAGTTTTCAAATCCAAAAGATAGTCCATAAATTGTCTTCTTTGCTTGAATATAGGGGAGATTTTGAGGAGGGGTGCAAGAGAAATTGCCATCTAAGATATAAAAATCCTCTTGTAAAAGAAGTGGGGTAAAAACTTTATCACAAGGGAGTTTATTAGAAAATTCCTTCTTTTTCATTATCGGCATGATGGCAACATAATTTCCCAAAAATAAATCTCTTGGATCATAGCCCTCAATCTCGATAATGTAGGGTTTTCCTAAAATTTTTGGAAGTAAGGCAAAGAGAAATGAAAGACCAATAATCCCAAAAAATACACAAGCAATAGCAATAATCTGAAAGGTTTTATTTTTGAATAATTCCATTTTTCTTCCTTAAGATAATAAATAAAACAATACAGCAGATTCCAAAAAATAATCCAAGAGAGAAATAATCACTCACAATTGAAATGTATTGTAATAGTGAGAAAAGTATCAAGAGAATGATACCTTCCATAGTATTGTGTTGTAGGATAAGAATCATACAGAGCCCAAAGAAAACAACCCAATAATAAAAGCCCATCAGATTTGCAGGAATTAGTGTAAATGAATCAAGAATAATTCCAAGCACAATTGAGCCAAAGAGTAGAGCATCGGCTTTTTGTTTGATAAACCACAAGAATAGCGAGGGGAGAAAGAGCAAGAGATAAGCCAATATTGTATATTGTTTTAAAAACTCTAGAGAATAATGCCGATAGTTGCTAAGCGAAAAAATCAGTAAAGATAGGGTAATATAGGAGATTTTTTGAATTATTGGAGAGGAGAGGAAGGCAGGTTTTTTCGCCAACAACATTCCTAGGGCAAAAACATAAAAAAGTGCAATAAACATAAAATCCTTTACTGTGCAGGCTACAAAAATAAACACATTAAAACAATTGAGGATTTTAAGGGAGTTGCTTTGGTATTTATAAACATAATAAAAACCATAAAATATCACTAAAAGAAAAGTGTAGATAAGATAACTTTGATCAAAATAGGCTACAAAAATAAACACATTAAAACAATTGAGGATTTTAAGGGAGTTGCTTTGGTATTTATAAACATAATAAAAACCATAAAATATCGCCAAAAGAAATGTATAAATAAGATTGCTTTGATTGGAGAGAGCCCAAAAAAATGCAATATAAAGCATCGTGATACTTTGTAAAAAGAGCATTCTGCCTCTAAGTGAAAATGCTAGTAGCAAGGAAGCATACGCAATCGTGCATAGAGCTAAAGGAAGATCATCTCCTAGATGATACATTTGTCCAATCAGCAAGAGGTTAAGTCCAAATGCAAAATTAACAAATACTCCAAAAAGTCGGGCATAGAACAGATTGGATTTAAGGAAATATAAGATTCCTCCAAATCCTCCTCCCAAAGTTCCTAGTAAAAAAAGCACCTTTGTTGTTCGTGTAAGTCCTTGCCAATTTGAAACAAAGAAAACAATCAATAAGGAACTGAAAAAATAGATAATTAAAAACTTTAAAATCTTATCTAGAATCAAAGCCCTTGAGGAAGCTTTTTTTTCACATTCGCATATTTTTTCATATTGTTCTTGAGTGATGATTTGTAGATCAAGATATTTTTTGAGTTTAGGCAAAAAACGATTTTTAAACATTTTTCTCCACTGGTAGTTTTTTGCATATATTAGCATAGATTAACCAATATTTCCCTCTCCAACCACCACTTAAACTAAGGAGTTTTGTTATAAAACTTTAAGATTTGATTTTAAGATTAAAGAGTTTTGTTATTTCTCTTTTATCTTTAAAGCTTAAAGTATTGTTTTATTTCTTTTTGTTTTAGTTTGTTTAAAACAAAAAAATTATAAAGTGAAAAGTAAAAAATAAAATAAAAAATATAAAAATGTTTAAGTGGTGGCAGGAGAAGGAAAAATCTTTGTTTGTTTTCTTCTTCTGCTTAGTTTTAATTAAAAATACTTTTTAATACTTTTAATTAATACTTTTAATTTCTTTTTTAATTATTATTCTTCATACTTCT
>NZ_NXLX01000021.1 GCF_003364335.1 Helicobacter anseris | reverse complement strand
TTGCCTATGTAATACATAGTGATACACAAAATGACAGAACCCTAACACGAAAAATCGTGAAGTTATAAAAACTTTAAGACACAATTATAGCATTTTTTTAAAATAAGCACAAATTAGTCAAAAGTCATCTTTCTTTCTATTGCTGGTGCTATTTTGCTATTTTCATCTAACAAATTGGCTCTTGCGTCTTCTCTATTTTTAGCCGCAATACCTAAGACAGCAAGAATTACAAGGGCGATAGATAATGTTAGCATTACTATCTTGAAAAACCTTAACCTTTTTTTTCTAGGCATTTCAAGTAATCCATTATTTTGATCATCTTTTACTATTTTTTCAGCTTTTACATAAGCTGTAAAAAAAACTATTGCCAAAATTACTGTAATAAAAATTATCATTTTTTATCCTTTATTTTATTTAGTAAATTATTCCAACTTAAAGAAGCGTAAGCTTCCTAACCAAAAAAATTAATGTTAGCCATTTATAAAGATTTTCTTTATAGTCCAAACGACTTTAATCCTCTTTTTGGATATTCTCAACTAGAAAAAATGCACCTCCTCAAATTTAGTAAAAAAAATATCTATTAAGTAATTAAAGCATACTAAGTATTCTTTTTCAAATAGAAAAAAACTGCTTATAAGAATTGAAAAAACAATCAAAACAGCAATTGGCTTTGAAAAAAAGACTTTTATATCTTGGCTTGATGGTATTGCTGCTGTAAAAAAAATCAATAAAAGATACAAATAGATATAGGAAAAAAAAGAGCTATTTAGCTTATAAAAGAAAAAAATATCTTTTAAAAAAAAGATTACTGGAAAAAGTATCAATGGAGACATACTGACAAATAATGCGTTATACCAGGTAATATTTTTACATTCAACAGAGCCAAAAACAACAGAATTTCCTATTTTTTTTGGGAAAATATTCAAACTAGATGGCTTTGCATTGGTTAAAAATGCAAAAATCCAATGACTTAATTCGTGCAAAAAGATTGCTGGAAGTCTAAAAAACCAAGCTAAAAATAATATACGACGACTTAGCAAAAAAAGCTCAAAAATAGCGATAAATATAAGAATATCAATAATATCGAGCAAAAAAAAACTCATCTGCCTCTCACAATTAATAATTCGGTAGATCTGTTTTTTTCTATAACATCGTTATCTAGGCTTATGGCATATATAGGTGTCTTTTCATTGTTTTCAAAAAACATCTCTTCGTAAAGCTGGATAGGTTTTTTATTATCATTAATCACGCTCCATTTTTCCACTACATACTGATTTCCGATAAGCTTCTCTCGTAAGATTAGGGTTATTTTTTCTTTTTTAAGCTTAAAAATATTATCAATATTCTTTCTGTGTGTATATCCATCTTTTGCTATGCCATTCTTTATGCCATAAATCAAAGAAGCAATAACATCTTCGTGTGTCCTTGCTTCAAATTTTTTAACACTACTGATGTCTTTTTCTAAATTTTTTTGTTTATTTCTAATGGCGTAATAACTCTCTCCTTTGTTTTTATTAACAAAGACTTTTAATACAATAGGATAATCCCCGCCCAATATTAGAAAATCAATAGAACCAGTAATTTGGGATTTTAAAATAAGCTTATTTTCTTGTTTCTGAAAAGAAAAAATATTCTGTAATTCTTGCTTATTAATTCTCCCATTATTTTTTCCAGGATCTCTTGTTTCAAAACTTGTCCTCCTATTAACATTGATTGCAAAAGGAAAGTCAATAATCGCATAGCGATCAACGACAATTGGAATCTCTAAATAACTTTTCATTTCAAAAATAACAGCGTCCTGTGGAACTTTATATTGTTTTTGAATCTTTTTGTTAGGTGCATATTCTTCAATTTTCGTTTGTTTATTATTCAAGAATAAATCATCTTTGCCCTGATCTTGTTTATTATCTTGCTTATTAGTAGGCATAGAAAGAGATGTTTGATTATCTCCAATTTTAATATTGTTTTGAATTTCTTTGGCTTTATTGTTTAAATCATTAAGAGTATCATTTAGATTAAATCCAAAACAAAATGAACAAAATACTAAATAAAATATTTTTTTATTCATCTTAAATCCTTTAGAGTATCATCTACATTCGGATCATTAATCACTTCTTTCTTATTAATTTTTTCTGGATCAGTAAAGTTTTGTTTAGTTTTCTTTCCATCTTCGATATTCTTGATAATAATGTCTTTATTTTCATCTACTTTACTTGTTAGCGTTCTGCCATCAAAGCAATTTGTGCTTATGTATCTAAAAAATATTGTTTGTCTAAAAAATGAAAATCCTATTGAATAAGAGCATTCTCTTTCTCTTTTAACGAGATTTCCTATTTTCTGAGTAGCAACGCCAGTGATAACAACTTTTGCTTTATTTCCGCTATTTTTTTGATTTAACTCCACTACTGTGTCTTGATTTCTAAATCTAAAACTTTGTTCTATTTTGTTTGTTTTTATAGAATTGATATAGTTTTTCAAAAACTCCGATGATTTTGCTAAGCTCTCTTGATCAAAAAATCTCACAACACTATTAATTTTTTCGGTAACATCTCTATCATCAACATTAGAGATTAAGGAAACAGCCCACTCAGCCCAAACCTTATAGTAATCTTGATTTGCGTCTTGATAATTAACTTCTATTTTGTAAGGAGGTAGGAATACAGCTACTTGTTTTGATATATATAGCTTAAAGGCGAAAACTGATAACATTAAAATAAAAAGCAAAAGAGTGCCTAACACTAGCAATAAAATTCTATTATTAACAACTAGTCTTTTGTTCTCATCTAAGTAATCACCGCCAAAAATATCAAAATTTTTCTTTGTATTCATTCTTTCTTCCTTAATCTCTAAAAATCGTTTCACCTATATCCACAAAAAAACCTTCTGGAATGCCTTTTTCTGCAATCGCACTAAAAGCTTTTTTGTAAAACATAGAAATAAATGGAACACCTCTTTGCAAAAGAGCGTGCTTAAAATAGCTTCTTCTGTATTCCCCACTGCTATTAGCAAGATAAAATCTTGCAGCTATATATGCACCCAATATAGCCACAAAGATAGAATTAAAAGGTGATATACCGCAAAGAGGTGATAATATGGCACACACACTCGCAGCCAAAAAAACAACTTTTAGCATATCTATAGGGAATTGTTTAAAATAAGCTGATCCATTAATTTTGTCTGGAAACTTAATGATTTTTTCTTTTGCCATTTTTTACCACACGCCCTTTTGAGGTGAATACGATGAGCTAAAATCACCAATCATTTTGATAAATTCAGGTCCTTTGAAAACTGCAAGAATACAAACAATACCAGTAACACTAACTGTTATCCAATTCATATTGGCAAAAAAGACAGCAGATACACAACCAAGCAAAATTGCTAAACTTAAAAGATAAGCAACCGAGCTTGAGAATACATCTAAAACTGCATTATTTACAAATTCAAGAGGATTTGTCGCACAATAGCCAAAACTAAATAGCAATAATATTGCAAGAAATGCTTTTTTCATTTTTTACTCCTTGTTTTTATTTATATTTTATTTCGTTGAAACGAATTCTTATTTTATGTAACCGACATTCCTCCTTCTCATTGAGATAATATATCAACAGCCTTATCAGGATTGACTTGATTATATATATCGATTGAATTTTGTTTTTGCAATACTTCAAATTTTGATTTTGCAACAACTGATATAAAAATATATATAACAGCTATTATTCCACTCGCAATAAGCAAAAGAAAAGCAGCGTGGAATATCACATCGGGATTTATTTTTAAATTTAAAGCATTGTTTAGATTGGACACTGCACCAAAAACATATGAATAGATCATTTTGCTAAACAACACAACAAATGCCATTAAAAAGGTCAGAGCAAAAAATAAATATTCTACAATGCTCCAATATCGTTCTAAGCTTATATAAAATCTTGATGTCTTTGGTGTTTCCTCATTAATGATCACAAATTGCAACATAGAGAGTATCGTGTATTTGTGGAAAAAGAAATAAGAAGCAAAAATAACACTACTAAACAATAAACCATAGAATGAAAATCCGCCCAAATTAAAAAGAGATAAAATAATATAATCAAGCAAGTTCAATAGAAAATACAATAAAACAAATAAAATACCCTTCCCAGCTATTTTTGCTCCCACTGTTATGGGCAACATTCTAAACTCAGATTCTGTAAAATCCATAGCCTTTATTCCGCTGAGAGATGTTCCGCTAGAATACATAGACTGCATTAAATCGTGCTGCTCTTGTATATATGAAAAAAGAGGATACTTAGATTTTTTCTTTTCTTTTTCTGTTTTTGGAAAACCTCTAAAGCTCCCATTTTGATTCATTCTTCTTGTATCGTGTATGTTTTGTGTAGCTTCAAAATCTACCATAGAAATTTCATCTTTTTTTTGTTTTAACCCAGTATTGAAGCCACCACTATTTCCCCAGATTTTCCGATCGTCTTTAAAAATTTTATCCATTCTTTTCCTCACATTCCTTTAAGATTTTTTCTAAAAGTTTCTCTACCCCATTTAAATCATCTTCTATCTTTAATCTTTTTTCTGGCTTTTTCATTTTGAGCATTTTTTTATCTATTCTAGCAATCAAAGAAAAAATCCTCATTGTTATAATAAAGTTAAACATATAAAACCCCTGCCCTATAACCTAAAAATAGAAGAATAACGATCATTAGTGGCAAAAAAACCACTTTTTCAAACAACATACCAGTGCTAAATCTTAAACTTTTTGGCAAAAGCACGGCTCTTTCAATTCTTTTTAAAAATGGTATAGGATAAAAATAATTCTTAATCCCTGAATTAGTTAGCATATCTCCAACTTGGTGCAAGAAAATTCCTAAGCAAAAAGCAAAAACATATTCCATATTTTCTATAAAGAATGAAAGCACTATAAAAAATAAAATAGGAAATGCTAAAAAATGCGTAAAGCCTCTATGCCCAAGACTAAAACATAGAAAATGACTTATTCCAGGAAATTTTTTTCCTATGAATGAGTTTGGTTCATCTATATCAGGAAAAACACTTCCAAAAAGCAAAATTAAATAAAAAATGCTTCTTGATGTTTCCTGCCCAAAAACAAGTATATTATTTATATCCAGCAGTAATGCAACA
The DNA here is from genome assembly GCF_003364335.1 of Helicobacter anseris. Classification (GTDB taxonomy): domain Bacteria; phylum Campylobacterota; class Campylobacteria; order Campylobacterales; family Helicobacteraceae; genus Helicobacter_H; species Helicobacter_H anseris. Next base: position 18,739 of record NZ_NXLX01000021.1, on the reverse strand, counting down.
TTAACTGCAAAAGCCATATGTGTTTTGAATATCATTTTATTCTTTCATCTGCTATGTTTTTTTCAATTCTAAAAAGCTCTTGTTCTCTAACACTTCTGTCAATCTTATTGAGTTCTATGATAAAAAAACTATTATTTTGATTGTCCTTATTATGATGATTTTGCAAAGTCAAGAACATTCTCTTTGTAATCTCATCTTCAATTTCTGTTTTCAAGCATATAGTTTTTAAATAATTCGCTGATATTTCATTGTGAGATAAATGTTTATTCTTTGCATAAATGTTCTTGATTTTTGAATTTTTTCCAAAATCGTGTGCTAAGGCTAAAATAGTTATTTCTTCTCTAATGTTTGACGGCGTATTTTTATCCTGATGTAACATAGAATAGATCAAACAGTTTAAGGTATGTGTTAGCAAATTAATTTTTGATAAAAGATTATACTGCGTTTCATTAAAGTCATATAAAGCTTCAAACTTTTTAGAAACAGAAGAATCGGATATAAAATCATTCTTTTCTAAATCACTTATCAAGATCTTAAATATTTCTAAAAATTTTGGTTCTGGATATGTTTTTAAATAAAAATTAAAAACCGATTTAATAATGTCGCTTTCAAAAAGAAAGTCGCTATTGCTTGATATTCTTATTTGTTCTTTTAGTTTATTTTTCTTTTTGCTAATTTCTCTTATTACAAATAAACCCAATCTGGCTCTTCCCAGAAAGCTTTTTGACATTTTCCCTTTTCCTTTTATCTTTATCTTTTATCTTTTTTTAATTATATCTTTTTAGTCTAAAAAAGTTTCCTTAAAATCCAAAAATCCAAAAAAATAAAATATCTGCTCATCAGCAGAAAAAATAAAATCTTTTTTATCCTCTAGCCCACAGGAAATACAATAGAAATAAAACTCTTGATTTATTTTATTTCTATTTCTCAGGTCAAAATTTTGTATTGTTTCTGCTTTCTTTATAAAAATAAATTTTTCTAAAAAATTATGCGTAATATAGAATTTATCAACCTCTGCAATGAAATGGGTTTCTTCTGGAGTGATTTTTAAGTTTGTATATAATTTTTTAAAAAAAGAGATTGTTTTTACACTTGGTGGATTCAATAATCCTTTTTGAAACATTTCTTCAAAAAAATCTATATCATCTTTACTTTTCATTTTTTTTGTTTTTTGATTAGTATCACTATTTTGTTTTTTTATTTGTTCTTCTTTGGTTTTGTTCTTGTTTATTTCCTCTTTGGCTTTGATATTCTCTTTGATATTCTCTTGATCATCTTCTAATTGTTTCTTTTGTTGTTCTTTTTTATCGGTTTTCTGTTTCTCTTGTTCTTCATCTAATAAATCATTTAAACCAAAACTAACTTTTTGTTGTTCTTTTTTATCGGCTTCCGTATCTTCCAGTAAATCATCTTCTATAATTTTATTTAGAAAGTCTTCATTAATATTCGTATTTTGTTCATCTAAAAAACTATCATCAAGGATTTCCTTTTGAGCTTGTTGTATTTTCTTCAGTGCTTCTTGTGGAATATTATTCATTTTTAAAATATTACCATTCTCATCCAGATCTATATGTATATCCTTTGGAATAACTTTTTCTAATAATTCATATCCATTCTTTTTAATTTCATTGCTAGTTTTTGTGGCTATCTCTTTTTGTTTATTATATTCCTTAGTAATTTTTTCAGTTTCAATTTCTGCTCTTTCAAGAATAATACTATTGTCATTTGTAACAAAATTAAAGCTCTTTGAGTTTCTAATTAATACAATTGCTTCATTCAATGAAACCACTTTTTTATTTTTCATTTTTTCAATTTTCTTATTGACACGATTTACTTCAATAGAGTCTGAAAGTCTTCTTTTAAATTTAAAGAATGAACTAAAAATATTTTCCTTCTTCTTAAAGTAATAAAATAGATTAAAAGCGATGAAAAAAACAAAAAAAATGAAAACAAAAAAAATGAAAGTGTTCTTTTCTACAAAAACAAAAAAGTCTCTTAGAATTTCTAATAAAAAGATTTCAACTTTTAAAACAAGTAAATGAATATATTCAAAGTTAATCATCTTTGCCTCTTTTTAGCAGTTTTCAAAATATTCTACGAATATTTAATCAAATATTATTCACATAGTAATCACATATTACTAATTTATTAATCAAATATATTGAAATAGTAATCAAATATTATTCATATATATATACATATATAGGGTTTTTTTACTAGAGTGCCAAAAGCACTTGTTTTTTAATATTTTTTGGGGATTTTTTATTCCAAAATTCACTGCATTCCTTATTTGCAAATGCAATCTGTTCAAAATTATCTTGATAAATAGTTTCTAAAAGTTCTAAATTTTTTATGACTAAATTATCTTCAATATCTACTTTATTTAAAAGATCATATATCTTATCTTTTAAGAAAAAAATACCAGCCATCTGAAAAAAAATATCACTATCTTTGTCCTTAAATTTATAAACAATTGGCTTATAGAATTGGAAATTTTTTAATGTGCTATTACCAGATAAATATAATATTCTTGAAGCAAATTCTAAACAATCTATTAAACAAGAATTGCTTTTTACTTTTGATTTTTTTGCAAGATTTTCTGATGATAATTTACAATCATCTATGAAAATATCTCTAGTTTCATCTGTAAAAAAATCTGCTAATCCTAAAATAAAAGCATTAAATTCAACATTTATTGTCAATGGATTATTATTAAAAACGATATAAGGAATTTCATTCTTTTTGTGTTTTTTATCATCTATTTGTTTATTGATTATGCCGCCAAAAATATTATATAAAGTATTTGAAATTCTATCTTTTCTAAAAAGAGATATAACATCAATCATATCTCCAAAATCAATTTTCTTTATATCTATTAACCTAACTTCTTCTGGTTTTGTTAAAAAACTCATTTATTATTCTCCGATTTCTCTGATGGATTTTTCTGAATATTTTTTTCTTTTATTTCGTTTGCTAAAACATTAAATAAAGAAAAAAGCTTCTTAAATTCTGCCTCATCTTTTAATACATCAAATGTAAATACATCAAATACAAGTGAAATATCATCAAAAACATCTTTTTCCATTTGGATTGTATGTCCAAATAATGTAGTTTTAATAACTTCTCTTTTTCTTTTTAAAATCTTTTCTATTCTTGCCATTTTTTTATCTCCAATATATTTTTATTTCTAAATTCTTTTTATAATTTTCTAATATAAAGAAAATTTTTCTAATATGTTTTAAATATGTCATATCAATACATTCTACATTTACAACTCCTTTAAAGTTTTGGATTTTAATACCTCTTATTTTGAAGCTTTTTAATAATATTTGTTTTATTTCTTTATCATCATTAAAAATCTTATCTATGATAAATTCTAAGTTATTTTTGAAATCTAAATCTATAATATCTTTATCATTATTCCTGGAACAGGATATATAATAAACTCCTTTTTTAAGTCTTATATTTTTTATTTTTAAAACAAAATTATTGTCTTTTTCTAATATATCTGTTTCAAACATATTCTCTTTTTTGCAATACAGAATAATGTTTTTTTGTCTTTCTCCTATAGAGTTTTTTAAATAAAAAAAACATCTTTTTTCATCAGTGCTATCAAAAAAACCTGTAACTATTTTTTTGCCATTAAAAATATCTGACATATATTTATTCTTTATACACAAGTTTGTTTTTAACAAAACTCTTTTGTGTTCCTTTAATAAATCTCTAAAATTATTTAAGAAATTCTTCCATTTCTTTGTCCTTTGGAAACTGCCAATGCAATTTATAGCAATCCTATTATCTCTATTTACAAGCACAACACCATCTTTAAAATCAAAAGAAATTATTCTTTTCTTATCAATATTAAATGTTTTAGAATAAGATTGTTTTAGAAAAGAAATAATTTTTCTCTCATCAACAAAAAACTCTTCTGAAATTAATAATAGATCACTTTTTGTCATTTAGTCTCGTTTTTTTTCTAAATTGTATTATAATTTTTTATCAAAAATTTAAAAAAGGAATGAGAAAATGGAAGATGTAAAAAAAGATGTTAATACACAAACAAACACTAAAAATGATAAAAATACAAAGAAAGAGACTAAGAAAGATACAAAGAAAGAGACTATTAAAAAAAATGTTAGTAATACACAAACAAACACTAAAAATGCTAAACAAAAGGAAACAAAACAACTAGAAAGCATACTCACGAATGAAAAAAGAATTTTGACAGAACAAGAAAAGCAAAAAAAAATTGATAGCTATCATCATAAAAAATCCAGAATTCTAAGCTTCTTGCAAAAATCAAGCTCTTATGACTTGTCTATAATCAATGCTATGTTTAATATTTTGATTCAAAGAGATGATATTAAAAGACGCAGAGATGTTTTTCTAGTTCCCAATAACAAGTTATCAGAAAAAATATTTTTATTAAACAAAAAACATACAGAGATATACGATAAGATTTCCAATCTTCCTTTTTTGATTGAAAATCAAAGCAAAATTCAAGAGTTTTATAACATCTTAAGCAAAGAAGAACGAAAGATGTTAAATATGGTCCAGGAAATCGAAAAGAAAATAATAAACTTACAAAAAAAACTAGATTAAGTGAAATAAAAATGAAAAAGCATTTCTTATTTCTTTCTATGTCATTAAGTTTAGCACTTGCTTCTAATTTTGAAAATAATGTAGAAAATCTTCTCAATGATTACACAAAAAGCAATGAAAAAATATTTTTTTATGAAAATATAAAGCTAGATAAGAATATTAGATTGGTGGTAGTTTCTAATAAAGAAAAAAATGATAATCAGAAAAAAACAATTATACCATTGATAACAAATGATAATGGAGATATGCTCATCGCAATAACTCCATTATTCTCTTTCAAAAACAAAGAGATTGAAAAAACATTCTCTGAAATAATTGCAAAGTATTGGGATACACAAGATGATGAAAACAAACAAGTATCATCACAAAAAAACATTATTAGCGATATAGAAAAAGCCAATGCCTTTTTAACATTCAAAGGCAATAATGCTAGTAAAAAAATATTGTATGTATTCTCTGATCCAAATTGTCCTTATTGCAGAGAAGCTATTTCTAATCTCAAGAGAGATTTATCTATGTATAGAGAAATCAAAATATTGCCTGTAGGCGTTATAAATGAAAAATCAGCATTAAAATCTAGCGACTTAATAGAATTCTTTAAAAAAGAAAAAGATTTAAATCTTAGAAATAAAAAATTACTTGAAGTATATTCAAATAGCTATACTCCAAAATCAACAACACCAAGTCAAGAAGTAATTAAGAACACAAAGATAATGCTTGATTATAATATCAACTCTGTGCCATATAAAATTGAGATGACTATCGATTGATAGTCTCTCTCATTGTATCAAACAATCAAAGCAATACTACAATAATAATTCTAAATGCACTCCTTTCTTTGTTTTAATATCCATTAGTATCAAGGATACTTTAACAAGAATATCGCAAATATCCGAGATACACCTCAAAATTCTTTCAAAAACTTTGGTGCTTGAAAAAATAAGTGGTATTCTTATAAAATTTGTTAATATAATTTTATATTTAGGAAAAATTATGTATAATTCAATCTACAACTTACACCTATATGGTTGTAACCGAACCTCTTTTGGAGGTTTGGACTTATGAGAGTTAATGCTTATATTGATGGTTTTAACCTATACTATGCAATAAAAAATCTAAAAAATCCTTCGCTAAAATGGCTAGATCTAAAAAAACTCTGTGAGAATTACCTAGAAGAACAAGATAAGCTTTTAGATGTATATCTATTTACTGCACTTTTAAAATTTGATTCTACTAATCCAAATCAGAAAAAGAGACAAAAAGTATATCTTGACGCTCAACAATCTCGTGGAGTAAAAGTGATATTAGGCAAGTTTAAGAACAAATACCCTTTCTGCAAGAACTGCAAGACACAATACCATTCCTATGAAGAAAAAGAGAGTGATATAAATATGGCAATTCAATTGCTTGAAGATGCCTATGAAGATAGGTTTGATAAAGCCTTTGTTGTTACTGCTGACACTGATTTGTCCTCAACGCTTTCAAGAGTAAAAGATCTATTCCCCCAAAAGAAAATCATATTGCTTGTTCCTCCGCTAAAGAAAAAAGAATCTAAGGGTCTTACTTCCAATAATATATGGTTTGAAATTAAAAATAGTCATCTCAAAAAATCTCTTTTGCCTGGAAAAATTACTTATAATGGTGAGGAAATATGTATGCCTCAGGAATGGGAGTAAGATAATGATAAAAATAAAAAATATAAAAATGATAAATTGTGAAACTGGAATTAAGATAGATGATTCTATGAATGATGTTTATATTGAAAATGCAAATTTCAAAAAATGCAACAAGGCTATTGATATATCATCATCTGAGATTGAAACATTTTTTTGCAAACTAAAAGAGCAAGGTATTAGCAAAAAGGAATTTATCAATTTTTTACAAGAGATTAAAGATAAAACAAACAAGGAGAAAGGGGAAAAAATAAAGAAAAGTAAATTCTTTGAATATATTCAAAATGCACAAGGAAGTGAGTGGCTTATAACTCATTTTATGCAAGTCTTGGATTTAGGTCTCTCTAAGATTGTCTAAAACATAATTTCCATAGCTAATGCCATCAAATAATCTTGCTAATAAACTCTATCTCTCTATCATCTAGTGGTCTTTTTGCCTTAATCCACTTCCTAATAATTTTAAAATTATCTTTTTAAGTCATTACTCATTTCAACTCCTTTTTATTCTCCACAATATAATCAATCCATTCGTGGCATAGAAGCTCTGTTGATTTCATATCTGCTTGTGTATTCATATTATTGCAAATATGTCCTCTGTCAAAACCAAAAACATTTTCATTTTCATTTAAGTGTAAATCAAACCATAAATCCCACTCTTCATCTTTATCAGAGTCGTATATAAATGTTACTTCCATATCCCTGTCATACATATCAAAACCAGAGCTATAAGTTATCCCCAACTCTTTCATCAAGTCTTTGTCAATAACGATATAGCCACAACAATAAGAAGGAATAGTTTCAAAGTTTTGTCTTGTAACTATATATTTAAAGCCTCTATATTGCCCTTCCATAATTTCGTTTTTCATTCCATCTCCTTTATAACTTTCATAAATCTTCTTTAACTAAGTATATAAAAATACTTTCTATCCAGTTCAGAGTTGTTCCACTCCAACTTTAAACCTCTCCTATTAACTTCGTGCAGCACATCAACAATGATACTATCGTGCTTAGCTCTTTCCATCATTTCTTTATTTAACAATTTTTCTAAGTCTTCTACAGACATCTGCTTCACATAAATTTTCATTACCTATATCCTCCATAAAAAGATTTAACTGCATAGTATGGAATAAATGAAAAACTTATATCCCCAGAATGTGCCACAAACTTACCATCTCCCAAATACTCAAGCCTATCAATTTCAAACCATTCTTGACTGATTCTTGATTTAATCTTTAACTCATATTTGGAGTTGTAATCAAGTATCAATAAGTCAGGTGCATAACAATCCCAACAAATCCAAAATGTTACTGGCACACTATGTAAAAAGTCTATTTGCTCTTCTAAAGACATAGCATTAAATTTTTCTTTTTTAACTTTCATTTAATTCCTTTTTATTCATATGAGAAATTTTTAAATGTTCTTTAATATTTTGCTCCTTTAAAAATTTAATTTTTAATATTCAATAATCACAACTTCTTCTGCATTATTGAAGTTTTTCTCACTAGCACTTGCTTTCTTGTATTCAATAAAATTCTCATTATCAACATTTAAATAATGCAAATTCAAAATCTTTCTTGCAAAAAATTCATTCTTTAACAATATTTTAAAAATATCCTCTTCACTAGAATTAAAAACAATAACCTTGCTATTTCCATTGCTCCAAAAAACTTTTAACCAGACATTGCCTGTCAATGTATTTAAATAATCTATAAGTTCATTGTAGTATGATAAACAATCTTCATCTTCTGCATCATCAATCCACTCATTTATTATTTCAGCTTCTTGTTCTTTGCTTGTATAAGAAAAATCACAATTTCCAATATACTCTGCTAAATCTTTGAAACTATAAATTTCTGCTTGTGTATCCCTGCCACCAAATATTTGAAATTCAACTTGCATAGTTTTTTCCTTTTATTTTTTGTAGTGTAATTATAATCCTATTATTAAATGTTTTCAAACATATAATATATTAAAAATAAAACACAAAATACATCAATATTTATACACAAAATGCATTTAAAATAATATATACCAATATATTAGGTATGCAAAAACCTTGAAAAGCTATTAATCATCGACGAGCTAGGTTTATATAGATAATAAGCTCTTTTTAGATCTCTTTATTTAAAAAATAAAAAAGGGGGCGTGGGGTTCTCCCCTCAAATCGTGGAGTTTATAAGAGGGTGTCCCTCTTATTTTTTCTTTTTAAGCTTCTCTTTGTCTTTTAGAAAAATGTAAAAATCAAACAAAAACATCAAGCAAAAATACAAAATGCACAAAAAAATGATAATTTTTTCTGATGTGCTTAATGGAAAAATTACTTCATATAATGCCATCTTTTTCCTCTTCTGAAGTCGTGATAATATCTATCTCAGAACCACATTTACAACAAACAATGGGCTGCCAGCTATCAATAAATCCAAAAGAAGAGACAGCCTCCTCGATGGTTGGATAATCCTCAAAATTTCCACATACACAAACTACTCTAAACATATTAACTCCTAATCAATAAAAAATGTGCTTATAAACTTTATTATTAACTACAAATACATCTTCATAAGTAGAGTTATTAACAATATCTATAAAATCAAATGCTTTTATGATATTTAGATTATTAAGCTCAAAATCAATTTCAATAACCCTGCAATTAGAATTTTCAGCATCTTCTTTGCTAACTTCAGTATCTTGATATAACATTTGTTCGCAATTGATAATAAAACTTTTTGTGTCTTCCAAGTAATCAATAGTAATCAATATTTCTGCATATTGTATAGCTTCATTCATTGCCTCTTCTGTAATATCAATAATTCCACTATTTCTATCAATGCCTTCAACCAATTTTAAATCAATATTTTTTTCTTTGATTGTTTCTTTTGCTTCTTCTGTTAAACCAGCACCAACAGAATATAGAGCATAGATATATCGTTTGTTTATTTCTTCATCATTGTTATCTAAATAATATAGAACATTATCCAGTATTTCTGCACTATCAGTGGTAGAAGCACTCCAATGAAAATAACCAGTAGCTACATCATTTCCATCTTTTTTCATATTTAAAACCAATCTATTTCCCATTTATTTTTCCTTTCTTTATCTTTTTTATAGTGTTATTATATATCTCTATTTGCGTTGTTTCAAATGAATAATATTTATAATTTATAACGCATAATATATGAAAATAAGAATATATTTTAAGTATTAAAATATGAGTATATTGCATATTCTTTTATAATCATTTTACTTATAAAGTATAAAGCATAATGATGATTATTTTGTATGTATTTTGTAGTATTTTTGAAACATAAGCTAGAGATTGAAGATATATTCTCTTAGCTCACGCTTATGAGATGAGCTGAGATGTCCGTTAATAACTTACATCACTTATATCATCTACAAAACCAAGCTTGATTAAATATTCTCTATTATTTTTTAAAACTTCTACTATCTTATTATAAGAGTCGTCAAAAATATATAAAGATTTCTTTACTTCACCTCCGTATTCTAAGTCAAAAACTCTGTAATCAGGCTCTGAGTAAACATAAGAATCAGCAGTTCTACAATATAGGGTAAAACCATTTTTAAGTTCTGCACTATATTTATCTGCTACGATACACAGCCTAATTTGATTTGCCAACTCGCTAAATTTCATCTTTTCAATCATTCTGCCTCCTTAACATTCTCGTCGTTTAACAACTTATCTAACTCTTCATAACCACCCAACTTAGCTGTGAGAAGATATAATCTGAATAACTCAGACCCATCAAAGCTACAATGTTCCCATAAAAACTCCTCATCATCATTAGTTAAAATTACATAAATAGTGCCATAATCCTTAACGCTAATATAAATACTATAAGCATATCCATTAGAAGGATATTCAATATCACTAACATATACCTCAATATCGACACCAAACATTTTTGTTTTTAAATAATCGCCTTCTCCCAATTCTGCTCTCAATATCTCATCTCTCAATTTTTGGAACTCTTTTTTCATATCTCGCCTTTCTCTAAAATTTCGCACACAATGTAGTAAAACATTGAAAAAACTAAAAATACGAATGTTGCTGATTGATATATCATCATTATAAAAGTTAAAACTGTAATCGCTAAAGCTAGTAAATGTTTTTTCATTCTACACTCTCCAATTTACAACTTGCATAATCTGCTTTATACCACTCCTTTATTTCAAAGTGGTTTTCTGCTACAAACTGCCAGTATCTCTGCCCAGCTCTCAATACAGATTGTGGGTATTCAACATAGTCTTTTTTAAGTATTTCTTTTGCCACCTCTCTAGCTTCCTCTTTAGTATAAGCACCTTTATCTTTTACCCACTTACCTTCTTCCTCACTCCAAGAACCAGTGCGTGAGTTTAGCTCTTTGATAGTTTCAAGTAAGCATTTGTAAGGGTCGTATCCCTCTCTCCTAAGCTCATATAGCAATCCTTTTATATCAATACTGCGATATATAATGGGATATGTTAAGTTTATGTTAGTAAACTCACAACTCGCACATCCAATATTTCCTCCTGCATTTACACATACTACAATCATATCGCACAAAGCTTTAATAATACCATACTGATTGTTATCACGCTCTGCCTCAAAAAACTTAGCTAACTCTTTTGTATAATCGACTCTAAAGTTTCTCTTTTGGTCTTCTTTATTTAAACCTCTCTCTTCTCTACAAACTCTTAGTTTGTCTTTTATATCTTCAAATTGTTCTTTTTCTATCATTTTTAATCCTTTTCATACCAACTCGGCTTATTGTATTTAGGCATATCTGCAAACATTTCTTGCATATACTTAACATTACCAACATTCCAACTGGAAAGATCAGCATTAAAACTATTGCAACCTGCAAACATTCCTACACTACACACTACATTACTAACATTCCATTTAGATAAATCAGCATTAAAACTATTGCAGTTATAAAACATATAAGCCATATTTTCTACATTGCTGACATTCCACCTAGATAAATCAGCATTAAAACTATTGCAACCATCAAACATACAATACATATCTTTAACACTGCTAGTATCCCAATTTTCAATACCAGTAAAATTTATTCTTTTAGTATTTAGGAATAACTCACTCATATCAGTAATGAGTGAAGTATTGATATTTATGAGATTGATTGATAAATTATTACATAATGTTTTTAATTCTTTTTTTGTTTTTGGTGTGTATTTCATCGCAATCCTTTTATCTTTTTTATAATGTTATTATATATCTCTGTTTGCGTTATTTCAAACTAACAATATTTATAATTTATAACGCATAATATATTTAAATAATAACATATATTATGTATTAAAAGATGAGTATATTGCATATTCTTTTATGAGTAAAATACTTATAAACTACAAAGTATAATGATGATTATTTTATATGTATTTTGTGGGTTTTGAGAGTTTTATTTCATTTTAAAAATTTCATTAAATTTCTTTGGTTTTGCAATACAATTTTAGATGTTTTTTCTATATTTTCAAATGAAATAAAATTTGCAAGTTTATTTAATATTTTTTAGATCAAATTTAAAAAACAACTTTAAGAGATATGATATAATTCCTGTGGAATATATTCCGAATATATTCCATTGAACCAAGTGAAATATATATTCTCAGAAAAAAGAGAATATAGAAATGTATTTTCCTTTCTAGCTTAAAAGCTATAAATACATTGAGGAGTTTAGGCGGTTCTCCGAATAAGGCTCTACCTAGTATCCTAACAAAACCGCTTTAATTTTATTTAAAAGTATCACATTCATACTTGCTATAATCATCATCTCACGCTCTCCGATTTGCAATTACTTAAGTGTTTCTAATACAAAACTACTTTGCATTTTCTTTGAATTTATTTAATGAATTATTAAAATTTTGAGTGCTATTATTGAATATCTCTTCTGGATTTAAACTATCCACTGCAGAATTGGCTTCCAAACGATAAGAATTGATTCCTGTGTTATCCAATGCATTTTCATTGCCATCTAAATCAAATTCAAAATCATATTTGTCTTTATTGTCATTTAGAACACCAATCATATCTAAAATTATCTTGAAGTTATCACCTGCACCAGCATTTAATGATGTTAAAAAAATTGCAAAAAATATTACTTTTTTCATCTCACACTCTCTATTAAGGAAAAATAGATTTTATTGTATTTTTGGTTATTTATAGAAGAATACTTTAAAAAAGTTTCTAAGCTCATATCTCCATAAGCGTAATAATCAAAATCACATTCATCAAGGTCAAAATCAGTATTAAAGATGGGGCATTCACCTATGAAATAAGCAGGAACTCTATCAATAGAATATCTTTTGAATAAGTGTGGTAAAATCTTTAATATAGTATTGATTTTCTCTGGTTTTCCTATTTCATCATAGTAGAGTTTTTTTGCATAAGATTGAATATCAATTCCTTCTTTATCAGCTTGAGACTGCATATATTCTTTTTCAGTCATTCCAGCACTCATAGCTCTTGTTTTGATTATCTCAATTATTTTTCTTGGATCTTCTCTTAACCCACCCATTCTAAATAAAAATTTTTCAATACCATTTTTTTCTTTAGGAAACCCTGCAAAAACATAAGCTGTTTGAATATCAATTTTTTGTTCCTTAATCTTTTGAATGTTTTTTTCAAAATTAACATTAAAAACATCTGGAACACTAAGGCTAGTTAATAGGAATATTGTGAGTTTCTTTTCTACAGAAGAATTATTATTTAATCTAACTTGATTCAAAATTTCATCATACGCCTTGCTCAAACTCTCTGGCAATGCAAAATTATTCTTATATTTTTCAAAGAAATCAATAATCTTACTTTTATCTTTAGCAAACACAAAAAGGCTTAAAAAAACAAAAATAAATAACTTTCTCATAGTGGTAAATTGTCCTGACATAATCGCTCATAAAATCCACAAAATTTTCTTTTTTTCCAAATCCAAAAGAAATAAGAATCCTTGCCCTTAAAACTTTCTTTAAAATCATAATCCATAAAACGCATTCTTCCCATATAAAATGGGGCATTATTTGAAGTAGCACCGAAAGATATTTTATATTGGGATTTTTTAATATTTAATTTCGTATTATTGGTGCAACTATTACTTGATACATCATATAGTGCAGCTCTCTCGTGCAAATTATTTAACAATTTGAAAGCCAACATCTCTGAGTTTTCCATTGGATCATTGTTTTTTACCCAACCAGTATCTTGACTTCCAATACCTCCTCTGCAACCATTACAAGTATAAAAGCTATCTAAAGGGTAATTAAAGGTGGAAGATAAACAATCTACAACACATCTTAATTCCCAGATAGGTAAAAGTAAATCCAATAATCTGCTTGGAGTTTTAATGAGTGTCCAAAGATTATTCAATCCTTCGTTTGCATAAAGAGGATCAATATCTGATATATACATAGAATTGACATTTCCACTCGCTAGACATATGGTATTTGTTACATCAAAAAAAGCAATCATTCCAGCGATAGGAAAAGGCATTAAGTTAATTTGTCTAAAAGAAGTGCTTTCTTTGGTTTCATCTGTATTTTCACCAGAAGAGCCACTACCACTAGATCTTCTAGTAACGCCTTTTGAAACACCAAATACTTTTCCACCGCCTTTTATTCCCAATCCTACAAAATCAAAAGGCTCTGGAGATGAACTAAATGCAGCAAAAGGTTCTATATGTTCTTCCTCTATGGCTGGAAGAAAATCACAGAAAAAAAATTCGCACCAGTCTTTAAGATAAAATGGAGGGCAATCGCAACCAAAAAAATCAAACTTAAAGCTCCCCCAAAATTTTTCCCAATTGATAGTGGAATAAAATTTGAGCATTCCCTTTTCAGTTTCAATGGAATACGAAGATTGGAAAATAAGGAAACAAGCAAAAAAAATCTTTTTCATTTATTTTTCTGGCTTGTAATAATATTTTGGTATTTCAATTTTTTCATTATCACCTATTTCAAAGTAATAAGCAACATTATCTAATCCAAAAAATTCTTCTCCCATTTCTCCACCATTAGCTTCTGTATTTCTTTCTTTTGCCTTTGCATTAGCAATGCTTTTTACTTGTTTTAGAGTAATGTTTTTAATTTGCATATAAAAAAAATCAAAACCTAGATCCTCTTTTCCTTTGTTCTTTTCATTCCAAAAGAGATTGTCAATCTTTGTAAGAAGCTGGCGGTCTATTGAGGTTGTTAGTTTTGTTTGTTTTAAATCATCACAAGCATTGTGATAGAATCTAAAAAAATAACAACATTCTTTACCATTTAGTAAAATCTTTCTTTGTTTATAATCAAATTCTAAAAATGCTTTTGGATTTTTTAAAATAGTATTGTGAAATTCCTTTGCTTCTCTTTGAGTTTTAAAATCTCCAAAGTAAATACCGATAATGATGTATTCATTTGTTAATTTGCATAAATCCTCTTTAAGATGATTTATGTTAAGATTGTATAAATAACCCCACATCTTAGGATTGATATTTACATCAACTTGATCTCTTTCTTTTAACTTGATTTTAATAACTTTTAATTTGTTTTTCATTGTTTTTCCATTCTTATAGCTTTTATACTTTTTTATTTTTTTTATTTATTTTTGCTAAAACAACTTTTATAAAAGGATGTCCTAAGTATCCAATCACAAAAAAAATAGTTTGCTTCTCTGCACAAAAAGCTCCAATAAAAACACCAATAAAAACTAGAATTCTAAAATCATCAGATTTTGTCATTCCAAGATTTTTGTCATTTAAATCCTCTTGAGCTTTTTTATCTTCCAGATAGGAAATAAAAATTCCAAATAAAAGAGCGATTAAAAAATCCATTATCATATCCATAAGTTAAGATTAAATATTTTAAATATATAGCAAAAACATAAGTAGGCTTTATAAAATGCTTTACAAAATAATACAACATAAATAAGCAATATGAGACATTTTATTTTATTTGCTTCCATTTGTTTTCTTTTAAAAACAAAAAGTTGTTTTCCAAAGTATATATACATAAAAATTATAAAAATTGTATATACCATCATTGACAATAAATTGTATAAAAAATTTATAAAATCGTTATCTATCATAAAATCTATTACTTCCATTACTTCCTCCATATCCTATTTGGCTAACCTTTAAACTCTTTTTCTGCTTTTTCAATTTCTTTTAATCTTTCTTTTCTCATCTTTTGCTTTTCAATTTCTTTCAATCTTTCTTCTCTCATTTTTTGCTTTTCAATTTGTTTCTCTTTTATTTCCTTTGCTTCTTTTTCTTTTTCCAATCTCTCTTTCATAACTTCAGGATAAAAATGATCAAAGGTTTTCTTGCTAATTAGTCCTTCAGAATAAAACTCCTCTATAGAATAATCCCTACATTGTTTATAACCAATTGGTTTTGCTGTAACTGCACAAAAAGCAAAAAAGGTTAAAAAAAAAGCTATCAAGGAAATTCTTATGCTAATAAAAAATAACGATACTGAAATAAGCACTAAAATTGGCAACAAAAAAATCAAATAATAAAAAAATAAACCCCTATCATAAGAAAATATAATAAAATCAGGCATCATCTCTTACTCCTTTGTCAATAAACTATTTTTCAAATTACAATCAAAACAATAAACTCTATAATCATCACTAATTACTGCACCAAATCTTTTTTGAAATATCGCTTCTTGTTTCTTGCAACAATCACAAGTGGCTTTTAAAATAGTGATAGTATTGAGATAAGGGGATAAAGTTTCAAAATAACTCCATAACTTCTCATTTACATCATAGAGTAACCCTGCAAGAATAATCTTTGCACCATTTAACTTTCTAGCTATGAGTTTCTCTAAAAATTCAGGTTTTAAAAACTGCACTTCATCAACAAAGATATATTCATATCGATTTAAAAACTCCATTTCTACTTTTTCATCTGCAAAGTATCCTAGATTTAATTTTGATAATTCGGATATATCTGTATTTCTAGCAAAATAATCTCTTGTATCTATTGAGCTTTTGATAATAACAAAGGGGATACCTTTAGCATTAACCTCTTTAGCTTTTTGTAATAAAAGAGTGCTTTTCCCAGCTTTCATTGTTCCAGTAAGTAGTTCCATTTTTTTCCTTTTTTATTTTATTTTGTGATTGTAGATTGATTTACATTTTTTATCAAATGATTTTTCAGATGAATATGTGAAATCAGGTTATATATATTTATATGTTATAAGTTAGTAGTAATGTGAAAATATTAAGAAAAAAGCTTTTAAATAGTGCAAATAATGTTACTGCGAGTTTTCACATAAGAGAATAATTCTTATACAAAATAGTGAGTTATTTATACAAAATAGTGAGTTATTTATACAAAATAGTGAGCATTCTTGTATATTTTTGCGAGTTTTTATCTCATCAATGGATACCTTGCTTTGGTGCTTGGATTGGCATTCTTATACAAAATAGTGAGTTATTTATACAAAATAGTGAGCATTCTTGTATATTTTTGCGAGTTTTTATCTCATCAATGGATACCTTGCTTTGGTGCTTGGATTGGCATTCTTATACAAAATAGTGAGTTATTTATACAAAATAGTGAGCATTCTTGTATATTTTTGCGAGTTTTTATCTCATCAATGGATACCTTGCTTTGGTGCTTGGATTGGCATTCTTATACAAAATAGTGAGTTATTTATACAAAATAGTGAGCATTCTTGTATATTTTTGCAGATATCATAGATTTTTGGGATATTTCAGAGTTATTACCAATTCATTTTTTCTCTTTTCAATATTAAAATCTTCATAAATTTTATTCATATCTCTTTCTAAAATATTATTTCTATTTATTCTCTGTATTTTTGTAGAAAATGGCAAATCATCATCGAATTTAAATAAATTTTTTAATTCTTTCTTTCCAATGCTAATTGAAATTATTTCATCATTCTTTTTTTTGTGCAGCCCAACATAGTATTCTATGAATTCATAAATTTTTTGAGCATATTTTGATTTTAGAACAAACATTTTATCTAGGCTTATATGAGTATAATTTGTTTTAGTCCAGGCACAATATGCAATAATAGGGTGAATAGAAAAATTGACAACATCTTTTTTATTCTTTGGTTTTGATAAAGAGCTGATCAAATGACAACTATATTCAAAAAACTCTTCATAATCATTTTCTGATAATTCATTGCTGAAGAGAGTATTGGGCATTTCATCTTCAGGGCTTGCTAAACATTTTGGTATCTTAACATTTTTAAATGTTACCGCTGTATTAAATAATCTTTTTAAGGAAGAAATAATTTCTCTAACCCAGTTTGGATTATTTGGAAAAAGTTTCGCAAAATCTTCAATTCCAATACTAAAATTTAATAAACCTTTATTGATAAAAAGTTTCTGTCTTATTTGTTCTTGACAAAGCTTTAAGATATAGTTAAAAACTAATATGTCATTATTGTTTAATTCATTCCTGGAGTTTGAAGAATTAACTTCCAGTGAGGCTAACAATAAAGGATTGTGTTTATAAATTTTTCCTAAGCTTTCTTTTTGTTTCTCATCACCCATTTCCTTTTTCCTTTTATCTTTTATCTTTTTTTTCTTTTTTAGTATTTTAGTCTTTTTTTTCTTGTTTTATAGTTTCTCTCAGTATTTTTTCTTCATCAGTTTCTGGATATAACTTATTCCAGGCTTCCATCAACTGCTTTTCTTGCTTTGACAATTTGAAGTTTGGATATTTGTTTTCAAAGTAAAGATAGGTTCTAGCGATATAGCCCTTAGAGTAATCTGCTGGGTAAAATCTTTTTGCTTTAAAATCAGTAAATACTCTACATTTCCCATATTGAGAAAAAACTAAGTCTTTGGGTGCTTGTGCATATCTAAAATTATTTCTATCACCATTAATTTCTCCTATTGCTGGAACTAAATTCATTGGATCTGCTTCCATTTCTTTAAAAGCTTCATCTTTTTGACAAGCCTTTCTTCCTCCATTTTTCCAACATTGTAAATGTCTTCCGAAATTCTCTGCAGGAACAATATGCTCCCACTCGATAAATTGACTTCTCTTATTGATTTTACCCTTTTTTGTGATTGCAACTCTTGGGGTATAATTTTCACTTTTTATAATTTTTAATTCAGTCTTTTTGCCTTTTTTAATGATTTCAAATGGTGCGTTGCAATAAAAATCTTTTTGAAATTCACTTCCTAAATCCTCGTAAATCTTAATTAGCTCTTTTTTTGTATTAGAAAAACTAGAAAAATCTGCTTGGGATACACTTGCTATAAGCAACAATAAAATAATTCTTTTCATCTTTAATTCGCCCCTCCTGCCTTATATTCAATAACATCAGAGTAATAGTCATCTATAGTATTCTTACCATAGGCTTTATAAGCTTCTTCAATTTGATCATTTGTCTTGTGAGATCTTCTCTCAAAATCAATATCAAAGCTCAATCCTTGTTCTTGTAATAATTTATCAGTATCTCTCTTTCTTTTGCCCAAAAAA
>NZ_NXLX01000020.1 GCF_003364335.1 Helicobacter anseris | reverse complement strand
ATTATGGATTTTAGTGTCTATGATGCACTTGGAGATACAACAAACAAGCTCTACAAGCAAGTTCAAGCAGGAAAACTCCTAGACCCTAGAGAAGCTAGAGCTAACAAGCAAACTAGAGAAGAGTTTAGGAGAACAATTTTGCAATGGCAAAAAGAAGAATTAAGTGGTTATGATGCACCATATCACGACGATATGAGTCAAGAGCAAGTTGAACTCAATTTAGATATTTCTCTCCTAGAAGCCAAAATTATGGCAGTTACCCCTCCTCAAGGTTATATCAATGCTCCTTACTACTACTTCCCTGAAGAGTTAGATGAACTCTTTGAAGCAGGGAAGCTTGATAGGAAGCTTGATCCTAGAATTGAAGCTTATAGACGCGTAGGCTTCCCTCATGAGTTAGTTAAAAGAATTGAAGAGTTTAAGGCAGAAGAAAAGAAATAATATTTGTGTCTGAGATAAAATACATAAATCTATTTTAATTTTATTCCCCTAAAAACATCTGAATACTATCGATACCAACTTGAGCACATTTCTCATCTAAATGACCCCCAGGAGCACCACCTACTCCCACACCACCAACAACTATATCATCAAATTTTATAGGTAATCCTCCACCTAAAAACACAAAATTATCATTAAGTTTTATCAGTCCTTCTGATGCTTTTCCCTCAGCAATATTTTGAGCGATATTTGCAGTGGAATTTTTCATTGATGTAGCAGTATATGCTTTTTTGAAACTTGCTTGAATAGTGTGAGGGGCACTCTCTTCACTTCTAGCTACTGCTAAAATCTCACCTTTGTTATCCACTACTGTTACACTTACAGCATAACCATCATTTTTGCATTGTCTTACACTCTCTTGAGCGATTTTTGCCGCTAATTCTCCAGTAAGCACTGGTATTTGGGGTAATGCACCAAACATAAAACTACATAAACAAATATTCATTAAAATTTTTTTCATGATAATCCTTTCTTAAAAAATAATCTTAGTTTTTATCCCTACAATACAATCTTGTAGTATTTCTAATTTTTTTATACTCATCTCTATACTTTTTAGACAAGAAAAATGCTTCTTTAAATGTTTTGCAATATCTTGTATAGCATCTTCTAAAAGTAAATATTGATTTTTTATAAAAAGATTTTTAATCATATCTTTTAAAACAACATAATCTAAAAATTCTTGAGATTCATACTCAAAGATTCCTTCTACTAGAATCTTTTGAGTTTTCTCTCTCTCCAAAGGTAAAATACCAATGATTGTTTCAAACTCCAATTTTTCTATGATGATTGAAAAAATCACTCAATTACCTTTTTTTCTTCACCTTTTAATAAACGCTTAATATTTGGGATATGTGTATAGATAATCAAAACCCCTATTAAAATCACAGGAACATGAGAATGGATTTGTTTTGTGATATTGATACTTTGAGGTAAATCAAAAATATTTGGAATGATAAAAGTAAATAAAATTCCGCTCAAAACACCAAATAAACTTGATAAAGAAGAGATTTTTAATACCTTTCCAATAATACCCCAAATAATCAATCCTAAAATTCCTTCAATAGGCATAAGTAAAAAAACAGAACCAATCGCAGTGGCTACGCCCTTTCCACCATTAAATCCTAAATAAGGGCTATAGCAATGCCCCAATATTGCTAAAAGTGCAATCATCCACTGCACAGAATACTCTAAACCAAAAATCTTAGCAAATAAAACAACTATTAGACCTTTTGTGGCATCTAGTAAAATAGTGATTATTGAAAAGAATTTTGCTTTTTGTGGTTGAATCTCTTTGATAGCACGATAAACATTTGTAGCACCAATACTACCAGATCCAACTTTTCTAATATCAATTTGAAAAAATATTTTTGTTAAAACAAGACCAAAAGGTATTCCACCAAATAAATAAGCAAAAAGATAAAACAATACATTTATATTTGTAATTACACTCATTACCGTATCTATCATATAAAGCCTTTTTCAAAAAATGCTACAATTATAACAAATTTTAAATTTTGGAATGAATATGTTAAGAAAGATTATTTTTGTTTTATTAACTAATTTTTATATGTATGCTATACCATCAGGATTTTTTGTCGGTGGAAATTTTGGAGGCAATTTTGATGCTTCTTTGTTAAGTGAATTTATTATTATTCAGGATTCTAACGGTCTTTTTACAACAAATGTAAATGGTTCTAGTGCTACAAAGATAGATCCAAACATTGGCATACAAACAGGATATTTCCTCAGTATCAATAACTGGAATGCTTTTAAATTTTCTTTGAATTCTGATTATAGGAGATATTATAGTGCAGTTTCTGAATCTTATTTGAATCTTTTTCAGCTTGGTCTTTCTGCTGATTATTTTTTAGCTTTTCAAAATAGGCCAAATTCTATAGGCTTATTTATAGGTGGGGGGTATGATTTTAGTTTTGGTAGTCTTGTAGCTCATGTCAATAGTATTTGGGATTTTGGAATACCTAGTGATAAAATGCAAAATTCTTATAAAGAAAAAGTTATACATCAGCCATTTGTAAATTTTGGTCTATATAAAGCTTTTGGTAAAGAAGGTCAAATGAATTTAAGTGGTGGTGTTAAACTTCCATTTGGAAAATTTGTTGAGTTAAATTATGAAGAAGCACAGGCATATATAGTTGCTATAGCTGTATATCCTCTCTATAAAGTTTATTTAAATTTTAGTTATACATTCTAAGCTTAGTCTTTTTTACTTACCGACCAAGCAAGAGTGATAATCCATCCGATAAAAGTAAAACCAAAAAATAAATTGATAATCAAGATTCCATATCTACTACTATGCTTTCTTTTGAAAGCAATAAAAGTAGGTAAAAAATAAATAAAAAAACCTAAAATTCCAAAAAGAAATACTAAATAATACCATAATGAAGAAGTTTGATGCACAATTTCAACTCCTTCTAATATCTGTATATTATTAAACATCCAAATGTTTTACATTTTTAGCGTTTTCTTGAATATAAACTCTTCTTGGCTCTACCTCATCACCCATAAATAATGTAAAAATCTCATCAGCTTTTTCATCATTATCTAATTTTACTTTGATTAGGGTTCTATTTTGCGGAGTCATTGTAGTTTCCCATAGCTGTTCTGGATTCATTTCTCCCAAACCTTTATATCTTTGTATATAAGCACCTTTTTTAGCAGAATCCTCAACTTCTTCAAGCAATTGAATCAAATCTTTATTTTTAGCAAAATCTAGATTTCTTTCAATAATTTTATTGTAAATAAAATATGCTTCTTCAAAGAAATTATCAACAAAAAGATTTTCATCAATACTCATTTCTACCAAACCTGTTTTTGTTTGGATATAAAGAGTAATTTGTTCTTGTGAAATACTTTTACTTAAAATATTACATTCTATATTTTTTAAGAAAATTTCTATTTTTTCATACATTTCTTCAAAGCTCAAAGAAATATAATCTCTATTTTCTATTAGGAATTTTACCAATTCAATCATCGGATATCTTTTTTCTAATTCTTTTAAAATACTTCTATAGTGTGCAATAAACTTTAGAATTTCTAAAAGTTCTTTATTACCAATACCCTCAAAATTAAAATTCTCAATCCCATTTTCTATTAGGAATTCGCTTAAAGCTTTTTCATCTTTGAGATAAATTTCTTTTTTACCTTTTTTAAATCTATAAAGTGGAGGCTGTGCAATGTAAATATGACCATTTTCTATAAGTGGTTTTAAATAACGATAGAAAAAAGTCATAAGAAGTGTTTGGATGTGACTACCATCGACATCAGCATCAGTCATAATAATGATTTTATGATAACGCAATTTTTCAATATCAAATTCTTCACCAATCCCACAACCAAAAGCTGTAATCATATTTTTTATTTCATCTGATTTTAAGATTTTATCAAGACGAGATTTTTCAACATTTAAGATTTTTCCTCTTAGAGGTAATATGGCTTGATAGACTCTATCTCTACCTTGTTTTGCACTACCACCAGCACTATCACCCTCAACAAGATAAATTTCGGATTCTTTTGGATCTTTACTCTGACAATCTGCTAATTTTCCAGGAAGTGTTCCTACACTAAGAGAATCTTTTTTTCTAGTTAGCTCTCTAGCTTTTTTTGCAGCTTCTCTACCTCTAGCCGCAAGCAAAGCTTTTTGCATAATAGCTCTTGCTTCATTTGGATTTTCTTCAAAAAATTTAGCAAGTTTTTCATAAGTAAGTTTTTGAACAATTGGTTTAACAAAAGAACTTCCAAGCTTTCCTTTTGTTTGTCCTTCAAATTGTGGTTCCATAATCTTAGTAGATATAATTGCTACAAGACCTTCTCTGACATCTTCACCTTGAATTTTAGAATCTTTTTCTCTTGAATTTGCATTTGCTTCAATGTAATTCATAATAGCTCTACTAAGCCCTGCTCTAAAACCAGCTTCATGTGTTCCACCATCAGGTGTTCTAATATTATTTACAAAGCTTAAAACTTTTTCATCATATCCTTCATTATAAGCAAGTGCAATTTCTACTTCTGTATCTTCTTCCATCGCTTGAAAACTAATAATAGGGGAAATAAAAGGCTTTTTATTTATATCTTCTACAAACTGATGCAAGCCATTTTCAAAATGATATTTTTCTTCTTTTCCTGTTTTTTCATCTTTAAAAAATAAAGTGACATTTTGATTTAAATAAGCCATTTCTTTGAAACGCTTAATCAAAATATCTGCATCAAAATCCAAAACCTCCATAACTTCACCATCAGGGAAGAATTCTATGGTTGTTCCATGTTCTTTTGTTTGGCCAATAATTTTAAGATTTGTTGTTGGGATACCTTTTTCAAATTCCTGACGATAAATATTTCCATCTTTTTTGATTGTCATAATCAATTTTTTAGATAATGCATTAACAACACTAACACCTACACCATGTAATCCACCAGAAACTTTATAAGTATCTTTATCAAATTTTCCTCCGGCATGCAACACTGTCAAAACAACAGTAGCAGCTGGCATATTTTCTGTAGGGTGCATATCTACAGGAATACCTCTACCATTATCTTCAATGATAGCACTACCTTCTGTAGTTAAAGTAATTTTGATGCTATTACAATGTCCAGCCATTGCCTCATCAATAGAATTATCTACAACTTCATAAATCATATGATGCAAGCCATTGATATTTGTATCCCCTATATACATTCCAGGGCGTTTTCTAACAGCTTCTAACCCTTTTAAAACCTTTATATTACTTGCGCCATAATTTTTATTTTCCATAAAAAGCCTTTGATTAAATTACTGGTAATATGATTGTTGAAAAATTGCCACTTTTTACAATAAAAGGTGTGTTTGATTCATTGATACATATTTCAAATTCTGGAGTTTCAATATGAGCAAGGAAATCTAACATATATCTAGAATCAATTCCTATAGAAAATTCCTCTTGTAAGCCTGTGCTAAATTCAATTTGAGTTTGAGCTTGTTCTGAACTATCATTTGACATTGTTTCAAATAAAATTTCACCTTGTTTGAAAGTCATTCTAAATTTTGTAGATAAAGAGTTGATAAGCTTAATTGCATCTATGATTTCATCTTTTGGTAATTTCATTTGAATTTTAAATTCTTTTGGAATAATTTTTTCATAATCAGGGAATCTATCATTGATGAGTTTTGTGAAAAAACTATAGTATTCATTTTGGATAGTAAGTTGTGTATCACTATAATAAATTTCCATATTATCTGGGAAAAGTTTGATGATTTCATTGATTGCTTTTTTTGGCAAAATTATCGAAAAGCTTTCTATAGATTGGATATCTTGTCTCATAAGAGCTAATCTTCTTGTATCTGTTGCTACAAAACTAAAATGATAATCTTTGAGTTCTAATAAAGCTCCTGTAAGTGATATTTTTTGATTATTAGAATCAATTGCTGGTATGATTTTTTTTAATGATTGAATAAAATTTGAAGTATCAATATTTATTTTATTTTGATTTTGGCTTTTGATATTTTTTGGGAATTCATTAGTATCAAACATTGGAAGTTTAAATTTTGATCTTCCTTGTGTAATATGGATATTTTGAGAATCTGTTTCTAATGTAAGATCACCATCTTTTAATCTTTTAATAATTTCTAATATTTTTTTTCCATTAACCGTTGCACTTCCATCTATTTCTTTTTTGATTTCTATATTTGTATCTAGACCTATTTCATAATCTGTAGCTTTTAGTAATATTTTGTTTTCAAAAGTTTCAAAGTATATGTGTGAAGTTATTTGCGAAGAGTCTTTTTTATCTAAGAAAGGTTGCAAGTGGTTTAAGACATTTTCAAAGCTGTTTTTATTGACACTAAATTTCATCAGAGATCCTTAAATAAAATAATTTAGTAGTATTAGTATATTTGTGAAAATTGTGAAAAAAACTTATAACTACCAAAATGAGCTTTTTTCATTTGATTTTTGTTTCAAAAAGTTTTCACAAAAGATGTGCTTAATTGTATCTAAAAATAATAAAAAGTATGCTTATAGCTTATTTCTAATTTCATCAATTAAAAGTTTTAATGAAGCATTTTCGTTGATTTCTTTATTAACTGTGGTATAGGCTTTAGATACTGCGCTATGATCTTTCATATTTAATGATTGAGCTATCATTGCCATAGAGTTTGGAATCATTTGTCTTGATAGAAAAATAACAATTCTTCTAGCTTTTGCAATATTTTTATGTTTATTTTTTGATGCAATTTCACTAGGTTTAATATTAAATTCTTTTGCTACTGCTTTAATAATTCTTTCAATACTTATATTTTCATGATTTTCTTTTTGTATATCTTTAAGTGCATTTTTTGCACTAGCTAGAGTAATTGTTTGTCCAAGTAATAAGGATTGAGCATTAAGTTTTATGATTAAACCTTCAATTTGCCTAATATTTTCACTGACATTTGAAGCTAAGAATTCTATAATGTCTTGATTTATATCAATACGATTTATAATACATTTTTGTTTAATAATTTCTATTTTTGTTTCAAGTCCAGGAGGTTGTATATCTGCTGTGATTCCCCATTCAAATCTTGATTTTAGTCTATCTTCTAAACCTATGATTTGTTTTAAGCTTTTATCTGCTGTCATAACAATTTGTTTATTTTTAGAATGTAAATCATTAAAAGTGTGAAAAAATTCTTCTTGGATTTGTTGTTTTCCTCCAAAGAATTGGACATCATCAATAAGAAGATAATCACAATGCCTATATTTTTCTCTAAATTTATCCATACTATTGCTTTGTAATCTTGCAATATAATCATTCATAAATTGTTCTGCTGTTACATAAATCACATTTTTATTTTTTTCTATGACTTTATTCCCTATGGCATTTAGAAGGTGTGTTTTTCCTAGACCAGTCCCACCATAAAACAATACAGGATTATAATTTTTTGCTTGTTTTTCAGAAATTTGTTTTGCAATTTCATAGGCAAATTTATTAGATTCTCCTTGAATGAATGTTTCAAAGGTATAAGAAGGATTTAATATAGTTTCTGTCCTTTGAATGATTTGTTTTGAATTTTTCACATTCTTTTTTTGAATTTCCGAAAAAAAGCGTATTTGTGGCCTTATATTGTAATATTTTTCAAAAATATTGATAATTTTATCGGTATAATTAGTTTTTATGT
Organism: Helicobacter anseris; assembly: GCF_003364335.1. Classification (GTDB taxonomy): domain Bacteria; phylum Campylobacterota; class Campylobacteria; order Campylobacterales; family Helicobacteraceae; genus Helicobacter_H; species Helicobacter_H anseris. Next base: position 16,740 of record NZ_NXLX01000020.1, on the reverse strand, counting down.
AGTTAGCTAGAAAAATATTTGCAACACAAAACCCTATAATGTCCTGTTTTGAGTGATTCTCACTATATTTTATTTTTGAAATATATGTTTTATAATCTGCTTCATCAAATTCTTTTTTAAATATTTCATCAAGGTTTTTTTGTGTCATTTTCTTTCAAAAGTCCTTTTTTCACATATGTGATTTTTTTGTGAAAAACTAGCAAAATCATCTTCCTAAATTATATAATAAATCTTATTTTATGTTATTAAATTATTAAAATGTAGATGGTTTTATATGAATATTTTAGGAATTGATCCTGGTAGTAGGAATTGCGGTTATGCAATCATAAATTTTGAAAATAAAAAATTATCTTTAGTAGAAGCGGGTTTTATAAAAATTAAAGAAAGAATATTGCAATATCAAATTACAGAATTTATTGATGGAATTGATTTGGTTTTAAAAAATCATAAAATTGATAGTATTGCGATTGAAGATATATTTTATGCGTATAATCCAAAAAGTGTGATTAAACTTGCTCAATTTAGAGGAGCACTTTCTTTAAAAATCTTGCAAGATTTTGGAAATTTCGCAGAATATACTCCATTACAGGTAAAAAAAGCTCTCACAGGAAATGGAAAAGCTGATAAAAATCAAGTCGCTTTTATGGTTAAGAGAATCTTAAATCTCAAAGGAGAAATAAAACCTTTAGATATTACTGATGCAATTGCTGTTGCGATTACACATTCTCAGAGAATTTAAGATATTTTTCCCAATCATAAGCAGTTTGTATAATGATTTCTAAATCATCATATTTTGGTTTCCAATTTGTATGTTTTAAAATTTTCTTATTATTTGCAATTAGTTTTGCAGGATCTCCATTTCTTCTAGGTTGATTTTCCACTAAAAAATCTTGTTTTGTAATATCTTTCACAGCTTTTATGACTTCTGCTACACTATAACCTCTAGCATAACCAACATTAAAAATATTTGATTTTTTATTTTGCAGTAAATAATCAAATGCACTAAGATGAGCACTTGCTAAATCATTTATATGAATATAATCTCTTATACATGTTCCATCTCTAGTATTATAATCATTACCAAAGATACCCATTTTCTCTCTTTTTTTAACCGCACATTCAATTGCAATTTTTATCAAATGTGTAGCATTTTTGCTTCTTTGTCCTAAACCGCCATAGAGATTTAAGTCTTTATTTTTTATATTTGCACCAGCGACATTAAAATATCGTAAAGCAATATAATTAAAATCATATATTTTAGCTGTATCTTCTAATATTTTTTCACTCATCATTTTAGAAGATCCGTAAGGATTGATTGGTGCAAGCATAAAATTTTCATCTATACTTTCAAATTCTCCATATGGTTCCCCATAAACTGCTGCTGTAGAAGAAAAAATAAAATTTTTTATTTGGTATTTAATACAAAGTTCTATAAGATTTGTTGTATTCATTGTGTTATTTTGATAATAAAGCAAAGGATTTTTTGTAGATTCTTCAACAATAAGAGAAGCTGCAAAATGTAATATACATTCAATTTTTTTATTTTTAAAAATTTCTTCTAATTTTTGTCTTTCACTAAGATCACATTTGATGAATTCTATCCTATCTTTAAATTTAGATTCTAAAAAATTAAAATTTTGTAAAAAACCTGTAGAGAGATTATCAATAATAATAATTTTATTTTGAGTATTTTCTAAAAATTCAAAGATAGTATGTGATCCGATATATCCACATCCACCAGTAACTAGAATATAACCCATGAAAATCCTTTTTAGTTTCTTTAGGGTATTATACTTCAAAGCCTAGATAAATTTTAGGAAATAAAATTTTAAATTTTTTACAAAATTAAGAAAAATAAAATATTACTTTTTAGTAGAATAACAATTTTAAAAATCAAAAAAATTTAAACTTAAGAGAATATGGAGCAAAGAATATGAAAAAAGATAAAAAAAATATTGAACGTGGTATGCATGATACTTATGCAAAAGATCCTTTTAAAGCAGATTTAGATATTTTTGGAAGAGAGGTAAATCCACTTACAAGAAGAGGTTTTTTAAGAAAATCTTCGCTTTTAGCGATGGCTTCAGTTATTGGTTCTAATATTCCTTTTGCAGAAAATATGCCAGCAGGAGTAATGCCTGCTTTATTTGCAAATAGTGATACTCCTTTTAGTGTTCCTGGAAAAGATGGATTGATTTATCTTAATGATAAACCAATGACAGCAGAGACACCACCTCAATTGCTTGATAGTCCATTTACAGAACCAAAATATTTTTTCATTAGAAATAATGGAAATGCACCAGAAGAATCTAGTTTAGATCCAAAAACTTGGACACTTGAAATTAGTGGAGAATCTTGTAAAAATCCTCAAAAATTTACTATTGAAGAATTAAAGAAAAAATTTAAAACTTATACTTATGCTCTTACAATTGAATGTGCAGGAAATTCAAGGGCTGAAATTGTTCCAACAACTAAAGGAAATCAATGGCAACTTGGTGCTGTAGGATGTGGTAGATGGACAGGTGTGAGATTAAGAGATGTGCTTGAATATTGCGGAATAAAAAAAGATGCAGTATATGTTGCATATTATGGAGCAGATACAAGACTTGATAATAATCCAGACAAAGAAGTTATTTCTCGTGGTGTTCCAATGTCTAAGGCACTTGAAGATGAAAGTTTAATTGCTTGGGAATATGAGGGAGAACCTATTCCTTATATGAATGGTTTTCCATTGAGATTAGCTATTGGTGGTTGGTCTGCAAGCGTTTCAGGAAAATGGTTAAAAAAGATTGTCATTCGCAATAAGGTGCATGATGGAGAAAAAATGAATGGACAAAGCTATCGTATGCCTTGCAAACCTGTTGCTCCAGGAGAAAAAGTAGAAGATAAAGATATGTGTGTTTTAGAATCAATGGTAGTTAAATCTATTATTACTTTCCCAGTTTCTGGTATAAAAACTCCTCTTAATAAAGAGCTTCAAGTTCGAGGAAAAGCTTGGGCTGGTGATCGCAGTGTCAAAGAAATGTGGATAAGTATTGATTTTGGTGGAACTTGGCAAAAAGCTGAACTTAAAAAACCTATCAATCGTTTAGCGTGGCAAGAATGGAGTGCAAATGTAAAATTCCCTCAAGAAGGGTATTATGAAGTTTGGGCAAGAGCAGTTGATGATAAAGGTATATCTCAACCAATGGTATTACCAGGATGGAATCCAAGAGGATATCTCAGTAATTCTTGTCATAGAATCGCAGTTCGTGTAATCTAAAACTTTAAGGAAAAAAAATGAAAAAGCTAATTTTTGCTTTTATTTTAGGAATAGTAAGTTATGGTGTTGAAATTGATCCTGATACAGGATTAAAAATATCAAAAGGATTTGAAGAAGTTAAAAATAATTGCACAGTTTGTCATGCCGCAAGTATGTTTACTAGTGCTAGAGGAAGTCGTGAAGAGTGGCTTGCTTCTATTAGATGGATGCAAGAAACTCAAGGACTTTGGGAATTTGACCCTGAAACTGAAAATATTATTCTTACTTATCTTGAAACAAATTATCCACAAGAAGTTACTTCTAGACGTAGGCCTATACTTTCAAAAGATCTTTTACCACCGAAATAAATCAAAAATATTTAGTAACTTTATTAGAGTTACTAAATATTGTTAGTATTTTAAAAAATTTAATTAAAGAAGTTATATGCAAAATAATATTCATTCTTTTGATACAAAAACTTTGACAATGTCTATATTAGTATCTCCATCAATGGCAAATTTTAGTGGTGTAATGCATGGTGGAGAATTGTTAAAATTACTAGATCAAGTAGCTTATGCTTGTGCTACTAGATATTGTGGTGTAGGAGTTGTAACGATGGCTGTTGATAGTGTGATTTTTAAACAGCCTATACCCATTGGCTCATTGCTTACATTTTTAGCAAGTGTAAATTATACTGGAGAAACAAGTTGCGAAGTTGGAATAAAAGTTCTCAGTGAAAATATAAAAAATAAATCTTTACAACATTGTAATAGTTGTTACTTTACAATGGTTGCAATTGAGAATGGAAAAAAGGTAAAGATTCCACAATTTGAACCACAAACAGAGATTGAAAAACGCAGATGGGAAAATGCTATTTTAAGAAGAAAGCGCCTACAAAAATAAATTTTCTAAACTTTCTTCTTGCATATAGATTTTAATAAAATTCTGTGTATCTTCTTGTATATTTTTATCCCCATAGTAATCTAAAAAAATTTCCTCGTTTATTTGTGTAATATACACAATTCCACAAATAGATTCTTTTTTCTTTTTAAAACAAAGCTCAATATATTTACAAAAAGTTTGACCAATAGTTGTGAGATCTTTTTTTGTTTTTGAAATTAGCCCATAAAGGGAAATTTTTTCTTGAATAAAACAAGAATTTTGAAAAAGATGATATTGAATTGTAGGAATACTGCTATTTTTAATAAATTTTTGTTCAATATTGATACCAAAAATTAAATTTTTTTGTGCCTTGATATTAAAGGATTTTAAATATTCCTGCAAGCTTATTTGATTCTTATCATTTTGCTTTTCTGTATCAACCAAAAATTCAAGTAGCGTATCTACGCTTTGATTGAGTTTTTCTATCTTTTTATTAGTTTGTTCAAAGATATATTTTTGATTAGCAATTTCTACACAAGCCCTATTAAACATACTTTCTAAAGTTTGAATATAGTTTTTTTGTTCATTTATAATTTTTTCATAATTTTTTTTCATTGCTTACCTTTAAACTTTATTCCTAAAAGTATAGCATTGATATAGCTTTGAATATCAGCTAAATTTTTATAGGCAATATCATAACCAACACCATGATCAACAGAAGTTCTTAATATAGGAATATTTAGAGTTACATTGATACTTTGTGCAAAATACAGAGCCTTAAGAGTAGCAAGACCAATATCATGATAAAAAGCAATATAATACTTATATTTTTTTCTTTGCATCGGAGTAAAAGCAGAATCTGCACTTATAGGACCTTTAAATATTTCTTCTTTTAGTTCAGTATTGATTTCTTTGATAGCATCTTGAATGATAAAATCTTCTGTGCCAATAAGTCCATTATCACCACAATGTGGATTGAGCCCTAAAACAGCAATATTTTTTTCTTTTATACAAAGATAAAGGTTGAATAAAAATTGTTTAATTTTATCTTTTTGTATCAATTTGCTTACCATTTTTAATGGAATATGATCTGAAAATAAAGCTACAAACATCTCTTCACATCCAAGCATCATAATCCCTTCTTTTTTATAGCGATTTCTAAGAACTTCAGTATGTCCGATGAAATCTATATTTGCTTTTTTCCAAGCAAATTTATGTATAGGTAAGGTGGTAATAAAATCTACCTGTTTTTCTTCCGCTAATTTGCAAGCTTTTAAAAAACTTTGATAGCTATATAATCCAGAATCTGCAGAGATTTGGGCTATATTTAAGGAGGGGATTTTTGCGTCAATATCTATGAATTCAGCATCTTTTGGGAAATCTAATTTTAATATTTCTGCCAATTTTTTTAAAAACTCTTTGTGAACACAATAAAAAGGCTTGCAATATTGTTTTATAATATGATGACTTTTGAGTAGTATTTCTGGTCCAATACCATTACTATCCCCAATACTAATACCAACTTTATACACGCATTAAATCCAACATATCTTTTATTGCTTCTTTTAGACCGACAAAAACAGATTTTGCAATAATGCTTTGACCGATATTTAACTCTTCTATTTCTTGTATTTTTACAATTTCTTTGACATTAAAATAATTAAGTCCATGTCCAGCATATACACCTAAATTAAGTTTTTTTGCTCGCATTGCTATATTTTTAATAGTTTCAAGAGATGTATTTATCTCTTGAATCAAGGAATTTTTGTCTAATTCTAGGTTTTTAATACTGTTGTGAGTATTTTTAAGGTTGCTGTAAAGCATAAGAGTTAAGTTTGCATAATAGCCTGTGTGAATTTCTATACCATCAGCACCATAGCTTTTTGATAATTCTAGTGCAGATAGATTTGGATCAATGAAAGTTGCCACAAAAATATCATGTTTTTGGAATTCTTTTATCACATCTTTTATTTTGTTATTTTCCATATTTAATCCACCCTCAGTGGTAACTTCCTCTCTTTTTTCAGGAACCAAAGTTACCTTATAGGGTTTTTGTTTGCAAATAAAATCCACAATATACTCATCAATAGAGCATTCAATATTTATGGGTAAAAAGGAGGATTCTATAATTCTTTTAACATCAAAGTCATTGATATGTCTCCTATCTTCTCGCAAGTGAATAGTAATTTGTGACACACCAGCATTTTTAGCGATAAAAATTGCTTCTAAAGGATCAGGATCATTTATTTTTCTAGCTTCTCTAAGTGTGGCAATATGATCAATATTTAGGCCTAATTGCATTTTTGCTCCTTAATTTGATAAAGATAGGTTAAAGAATTTTTTAATAATTTTAAAAATTCTCTCAAAACTTGCATTTTCTTTTTCAAAAAAATGTTTATTATCTTGTCTTTTAAATCCTGTATTTAGATATTTTTTTACTATATCAAATACCATATTTGCATCTTGACAATGATGCATAAGATTGTTTTCTAATAAATATTTATCGTGAAATAAAAATAATGAGCGTGTAGAAATTGTAGGAATACCAAGATAACAAGATTCTAAATTCATTGTGCCTCCACCCCCAATAAGCATATCAATATAAGGATAAAAATCACTAGGATCTAATTTTTTTTCTAAAATTGTAAGATTCTTGATGTGGGAGAAATTTGCTTTTAACTCTAAGTCACCATAACGCGGCATTAAAACAAGATTAACATCTAAAGTGCTTAATAGTTTTATACTATCGTAGATAACAGGTAATTTCTTTTTAACATAATGTGCTTTATATTCTTCTTCTCGTAAAAGCAAAGTTGGTTTTGTAATATCTAATCCATAAGATTTTCTAAAATCTTTTCCCTTTTTTAAGTCTTTAAGCCAAAGTGCCACATCAATAAAATCATAAGAAATAATATTTTTACTTTGGATTCCCAAAGAACTATAACAAATTTCAGGCACTACAAATGGGCGAAAAATCAATGTGCTTAGAGGCAATGTGAGTTTTGCCACAGCTGTGATTTTTTTAATTGTAAAAGTATCGCTAGCCAAGGGTGTATCAGAAAATTGTATGATTGGTATGCCTAGTGCAAATGCTGTGTGTGTGCCTTCCACACTTACGCCAGTAATAAATAACTTTGGTTTGCCTATTTTTTCAAAAAGCTTTATAAAACTTTTTTGTCTATCTAGGCGTGCTTGAAGTTTTCCATTTTGAGTATCTCCCCCATATCTTCCAATACAAATACATTTTATTTTGAAAAGTTTTAATAATTTATAGCATTCATTGTAGTCTTTACTATATCTTGTAGTAATAATAACCTTATCTAATTTTTCTAATAAAGGAATAAAGTGTCTAAAAAATAGAACATATTTTGGATCTGTAATATCTAACCAAATCAAAATTCAAAATCCCCACCCTGACCTTTATTCATACTTTCATATACAGCTTTTACATATCCTTTGCGTAATTCACATTCCATAATATTTTCACATTTCAAACAAGAATCTAAATTTTTATTTTTTTGGCATTCTTGCAGATTTTGAAGCTCTTCATTTAGTTTAATATCAAATTGATCCAAATTTTCACTCATTGATTATTCCTGAATTTAGAAATTTCTTCTTTGCTTCCAAAATAACAAGGTGTTGTGTCATGCAAATTTGAACAAGGTAGTTCTAAAAGCCTGATACCATTTTCTCCAATCGCTTCCCCACCGCATAATTCAAAGATATATGCAAAAGGAAATACTTCAAAGAGCTTGCGTAATTTTCCTTTTGGTGCATCAGTTGTTGCAGGATAGCTGAAAATACCTCCACCTTTGATTAGTATTTGGTGCAAATCAGGAACCATTCCACCAGAATAGCGTAAGCGATATCCAGAAGCAAAGAAAGATTCTATAATCTTTTTATGTCTTATATCCCAATATCTTTGTGTTCCACCAGTGGCATTTATTTTTCCTTTATTTTGTAATATGGGCGTAGGTTTTTTTATCCATTCTTTACCATTGAAACTAAGATATTGTATTTCTTGATGTGCAAATACAATCTCAACTCTAGGACCATAAATAATATAAGCACTTGCTTTTAGATTTTTGCCTTGAAAATCTTGAGTATAGATTCCAAAAATTGATCCGACACTCAGATTGCTATCTACAAGAGAAGAACCATCCAAAGGATCATAAGCGATTAGATAATCTCCCTCTTGTTTGTATATAGCTTCTTGTTTTTCTTCACTACACACACCCTTAATGCACTTAAGCTCTAATAGTTTTTTTTCAATAAGTTTGTCTGCCATAACATCGACTTCTAATTGTTGATCACCATTACTATTACTGCTTTCAAGATAATTTGCATTTGCTCGCCATAAAAGACCTTGGATTTCTTGAGCTAGTATTTTTAGAGTTTCAAAAATTTCTTGCATTTTTAACCTTAACTTTTTGTTTAATTATATCTTATTGTGTTTTATGATATTCTTTTGGAAAATTTTTTTTAAGGGAATTTATGCTCGTTGCTCCTAGTATTTTGTCTGCAAACTTTTTGAAGTTAGAAGAAGAAATAAAGTCTATATGTGATGCTGGTGCAGATTTGATTCATATTGATATTATGGATGGACATTTTGTTCCAAATCTCACTTTTGGTCCCGTAGTTTTGCAAAATATTGATAAGATTTGTCAAAAACCCTTAGATATTCATCTTATGGTAGAAAATGTTCCATTTTTTGTAGATTTATTTGCTCCACTAAAACCTAAATATATAAGTGTTCATATAGAGGAAACAAAACACTTACATCGTGTAATCCAGCAAATTAGAAATTATGGAATTTCACCAGCAGTTGTGCTCAATCCTCATACAAGCCAAGAGAATCTTAAATATATAATCAAAGATATTGATATGGTGCTTTTGATGAGTGTCAATCCAGGTTTTGGTGGTCAAAAGTTTATACCAAATGTTATAGAAAAGATTAAAAGATTAAAAGAATTGATACTTTTAGAAAATCCACAATGTTTGATTGAAGTAGATGGTGGTGTAAGTGATAAAAATATTTTAGATTTAAAAAATAGCGGAGTTGATATTGTTGTTGCAGGGAGTTATATTTTTTCTCAAAAAGATTATAAACAAGCAATTTTATCGCTGAAACAATGATTTACAATAAAATTTATAATAAATTCCAAGCAAAAAAAGTCTCAAAACAATCTTTTTTAAGCTATGTTAAAAACTTATTTGAGATAGATAATGATGAGCTAGCTTTGGAGATTCTAAAAACAGCAGGGTTTTGGGTTTTAGAAAAAGATGATTTTTTAGAGTTAGAAACTTCCTACAAGGATTATAAAAATACAACCTTTTGTTTTGTAGATATAGAAACTACAGGTTCAAAGCCTTTGCAATCCCAAATTATAGAAATTGGTGCTATTAAGTATCACAATGGCAAGATTATTGATAAATTTCAAACTTTGGTATTTGCGGACTTTATTCCTCAAAATATTATAGAGCTTACAAATATTCATACAGAAATGCTACAAGATGCACCAAGTGAAAAAAATGCTTTAAATGCTTTTAGAAAATTTTTAGGAGATAGTGTTTTTGTAGCACACAATGTAAATTTTGATTATAGCTTCATTAGCCAAAGAATAAGTGTATATGGGGAAGTAGGGCTTTTAAATCCTAGAATATGCACAGTAGAACTTTCAAGAAAAAGTATTTTATCTCTAAGGCATTCTCTTGCTTATCTAAATAAATTTTTAGGAATCAATATACACAATAATCACAGAGCATATGAAGATGCACTTGCTTGTTTAAGGGTTTTTGAGATTGCAATGCTAAATTTACCAAAAGGTATCAAGAGTGTTCAGGATTTAATAGAGTTTTCTAGAGGAAAGAAAATTTAACCCATCTTTTAGATGGGTTAGAGAGATTTATTGTTGGTTTAGAATTCCTAATACTGCAACAGCATGAGGAGTCATTGCACCACATTTATTGCAAACTGTATAAACTGCAGGAACATAAGGGCTGTTAATACTAACATTACCATCAATCTTATTTTGAAGCATAAGATTCCCAAAACCTGGTGCAATTCCTAAATCCTTGCCACCACAAGATGGGCAAACTAATTTTGCACCCTTTTCTTTTAATTTTTCTAAAATGCTTTCTGGTGTGATACTTACATCTGCCATAATTACTCCTTTTTTGGATTAAAATCAAAGCTCTATTATAACTAGTTTTTAGTTTTTTATAGTTAATTCAAAAATCAAAGAAATGTAAAGTCTAACCTTATATAAATTTTGGTCTATTCAAGGATTATCCACTTATCATATTTTTTAAATAATCAAAGCAAAAAATGATAAAAATTTAAATATTTTTTTAACATGGGGTTTCTCAAAAAATATTTTTGATAAAATTGCTCTTACAAAAAATTATAAAAATTGCAACATAGTTTTGTATTTAGCGGACGCTTTTTCAGAATTGTGTATTTTTGTAGTTTTAACATCAAAAAAGGAGTAAAAATGCAGAATTTAGAAGGTAGAGAATATAATGTGTTTAGCACTATATTGCAAAAGGCTAAAGCAAAAGGAAGGATCAAAGTTGCTGTAGCACAGCCTACAGATGAGACGAGTTTAAGCGGAGTGGTTGATTCTTATAAGGCTGGCTTGATAGATCCAATCTTAGTTGGTGATAGACAAAAGATTGAGCAAACTGCAAAAGATTTTGGTTTTGATATTACTTCTTTTGAAATAATCAATGCTATTGATGACAAAGAAGCAGCTGCTAAGGCTGTAGAGTTTGCAACAAAAGGTGAAGTAAAGGCATTGATGAAGGGAAATTTACATACCAATGATATTATGGGGGCGGTTTTAAAAAGAGATGCGGGATTAAGAACAGAAAATAATGTATCACATGCTTTTGTTATGGATATTCCTGCATATCACAAAGCATTGATTATCGCTGATTGTGCTATCAATATTGCTCCTGATGTAAATGCAAAAATCAGTATCTTAAAAAATAGTATTTATCTTGCACAACAACTCGGAATCTCTATCCCAAAAGTTGCTTTACTAAGTGCTGTAGAGATGCCTTATGAAAAGATTCCAAGTTCAATGGAGGCATTTGAGATTTCTCAAAAAGCAAAAGAGAGCATAAAAGATGCAATAGTTGAAGGACCATTGGCATTTGATAATGCAATTTCTTCATTATCAGCCAAAATTAAAAAAATAGATTCCCCTGTTTGTGGAGACCCAGATATTCTAATTGCGCCACAAATAGAATCAGGAAACATCTTATTTAAAGCTTTGGTATATCTTGCTTATGCAAAGGTTGCGGGCATTGTTTTAGGAGCAAAGGTTCCAGTTATTTTGACATCAAGAGCAGATAATGCAGAGGCAAGAGTGGCTTCTTCAGCCCTAGCTGTTATTGCAAGTAAATAAAAAGGAGTAAAAAATGAAAGAAATTATTTTAGTTATCAATGCTGGTAGTTCTAGCTTAAAATTCAAAATTTTTGATTTAGAAAATAATGCTATTGCTTCTGGGCAAGTAGAGGGTATAGACCTTGCTCCAAGTTTTAAAGCAAAGAATGCAAATGGTGATGTAATTGCAGAGCATTTATGGAGCCAAAAAGAAGCGCATAATCACGCACTAGTTTTAGAATATCTCATTTCTTGGATACTAGAGACTTTCAAAGAATATAAATTAAGAGCTTGTGGTCATAGAGTTGTGCATGGTGGAACTATTTTTAACAAATCAGTAAGAATTGATGATAAGGTAATTGCTGATATTGAAAGCCTTATACCTTTAGCACCTTTGCATCAACCTCATAATTTACGCGTCATTAAATTGATGCATTCAATGTTTCCAGATATGCCACAAGTTGCAGTTTTTGATACGGCATTTCATCAAAGTATGCAAGGAAATGCAACAATGTATGCTATCCCCTATTCTCTTTACAAAGAGGGTGTAAGACGCTATGGAATGCATGGGACTTCTTATGCATATATCGCAAAAAAGATGCAAGATTCTTATCCAAATATAGCAGATAAAAAACTTATTATTGCGCATATTGGATCAGGTGCTTCCCTTTGTGCCATTGAAAATGGAAAATCTGTGATGACAACTATGGGTATGACTGCTTTAGATGGGGTTCCAATGGGAACAAGACCAGGAGCTATTGATTCTGGAATTTTGCTTTATTTGATGGAGAGCAAGGGGTATGGTGTCGATGAGATAAGAGATTTTCTTTACTATAAATCAGGGGTTGGTGGTTTGTCAGAGTTTAGTTCAAATTTCTATACACTTGAATGTAATATTGATAAAAATGAAGGAGCTAAAAGAGCCTTTGATTTTATGACATATCGTGTTGCAGAAGAAATAGCAAAACTAATGGTTTCTTTGAATGGTTGTGATGGGATTATATTTACTGCCGGTGTAGGTGAAAATTCTGCATATTTTAGATCAGAAGTGTGCAAACATTTGGAGTATTTAGGCGTGAAGATTGATGAAAATAAAAATCAAACAAGAGGCACAGAAGCTATCAGTGCTCAGGATAGCAAAATCGCAGTGTTTGCAATTCCTACAAATGAGGAATTGATGATTGTGCTTGATACAAAAGCATTAAGTTAATTTGACTTAAAAAACTACAGAGATTTCAATCCCTGTAGTTACCTAAAATACGCTATTTATAGATAGCACCCCCCCCCCCTTTTTTTTTATTATTATTTGTTAAGAAAATGTCAAAAAAGCAATTTTTTAATATATAATTTTTGTCTTACTTTAAAAATAAAGAGCTTAAATACTTTTAAAGTAAAAAATTAAAATCTTAAAAAAGGAGTTTTTGTTATGAAACAAAAATTTAATGCAATGAGGGGGGGGGGTATAGTAATTCTTTAAATGCTTCTTTCTCTTCAAAAGATTCAAAAAAAATTTTCAAACCTTTAGTTGCTAGTTCTCTAGCTTTGTTTTTAAGTGCAAATATTGCAAGTGCTCAGGCTATTACAGGTAGTTGCACAAGCTCTAATAATTGCACTGACATTACAAAAAGTATTACTTTTTTATTTGGGAAAACAGCAGATAGTTCAATTAATTATGATGCTGGTACAAACAAAGTTACTTTTGGACAAAATATTTCACAAGTTACACTTAGCGATACAGAGTTTAGTGCTAAGAAGTTTGATCTTGGCACTGGAACAATGACAATTGATTTCAATAACACAGCTAATGATAATCAAAGAAGCTTTACTCTTAATACAGAGAATATTTTTAAAGGAAATATTTATATTTTAGCTGGTAAGGGGAACCAAAATGGTGGAGAAGCTAAAAATGGTAAATTCACTGCAAATTTTGGCAAAAATGTGGAAGGGAATATCACTCTCACAAGTCATGGGAATTTTTATAATGCAGTGAGTCATAAAAATGAAATAACCTTTCAAAGTACTGCAAGCCTCAAAGGAAATCTTGATGCTTCAGCTGGAAACAATACTATTACTTTTGAAAATGGTAATCTTGAAGGTAATGTAAGTGCTAGTGCGAAGTATAGCACATATCAAGTAGCTAAAAATACTATAATCTTTAAAGGCGATAGCAATAAAATCACAGGAAATGTTACTGCTAGTGCTGGTGCTTATGTTGGTGGCTATGGAACCAATGATATAACTTTTGAAAAAGGCGGAAGTATTGGGACAAGTGGTAGTAATACAATCACTGCATCTGGAGGAAATAATACCATTACTTTTAATAGTGTTAGTAGTGACACTAATGAAGATGCAACAATCAATGCAAATATAAATGCTTCTACAACAAGCGGTGGTGGTTATTTTACTAATATTATTGCTTTTAACGGAACTGGAACTAATACAATCAATGGTAATATTACAGCACAACAATCAAAAAATACCATAACTTTTGGAGCAACTACTACTAGTGGAGTTCAAAATAAGGCAAATTCTACCAACTCTATCACAGGAAATATTACTGCTTCTGGCGGAACTAATGAAATTACACTTAATACTACAGATTCTACTCTTGCTATCAATGGTGGTATTACTAGCAATGCTGGAACTAATACTATCAAAGCAGATAGTGGAACATTAACTATCGGGAAAAATAGTAGTAGTGGCACAAGTAAATATTCTATTACTGCTAATGGTGGTGGAACAGCTACTAATACCATTTCTGCCAAAACACTTACTATTGATGTAGATAAGATTGAAGCTACTGGTAATTACAATAGCATAAATAAAAATGAAATTACTTCAACAACCAATGGAACACTTAAAACAAATACTATTACTGCATCAAATGGTAAAATGCCAAGCGAAAATAAAATTACATTTGATGAAAATAATGGAAGCATAGAAGTGGGTTCTGGAGGAATTAGTGCTTCTAGTGGTAAAAATGAGATTAAGGCAAATACTATCACTATCAATGGTAATGTAACAAGTGCTTGGGGTAATAATACAATTAATGCAACTGGTGCAATTAAAATAGGTTCTCAAGATAAAAAAGTTACAATCTCTAATGATTCTAATGCAGCAACATCAAATGCAAAAAATACTATTACAGGTGGTGATGGTAGTGCTATTTATGCTGATGTTAAGTTATTAAAGGGAAATGATAAGGTTAGTAATAATATTACCTTAAACGGTAATTCCTCTATCACAGGAGATATTACAGCTAATGCTGGTACTAATAACATTTCTATCAAAGGCACAGCAACTACTTCAACAACACCATCTCCATCACCAAGTACCTTAACTACCAGTGCTGATATGAGTGCTTTAAAGGCATTAGTAGGTCTTACAGGTAACATCACAACAAATGGTGGAACTAACAATATTGTCTTTGAAAATAAAATATGGGCACCAACAGCATTGGGTAATTCAGGAACTCTTACAACAAATGGTGGAACTACAAACTTAGTTTTAAGACAAACAAGTTCTGCAATAAGTACAGGAGATCTTGTTCCAACTTATAACATTAATGCTAATGGTGGAACTACAAACATTGTAATGCAAGGACCTGTAAGCGTTAGTGCTAAAATCAACTATACTTCATCTTCTACTACAAATCTAATCTTTGCAAGTAGTAATGATGGTGGAACAACTTCTGCTAGTGGAAATAAAACAAGCGGAACTGTAAATGATGATTTTTCAGGCAGCAATGGTGTTACCAATGTAGCAAATGGAAAAGTGCTAGGCGTAACCTATCAAGATGGTGTAAGATTGCTTTTAGCTAGTTATAGCTCAAGTGTTGGTGGAGAAACTATCAAGTTTGTAGATTACTATGGAGATTTATTTAAACAAGAAGATGGCACACTTCTAACACTAACCACAAAAAGAAATACTTCAAGCAATGTAGATGAAATTGATGTGCAAGGATTAGCTATTGGTGGTATATTTAATCTTGAAGGAAGCACTACCTCTAGAACTTACAATGTTAATTTAAAGCAAAATTCAGCATTTGTTGGTCAATTAGCAATAGATCCTGATAAATCTAATATCACTTTAAAAATGGAGAGTGGAGCTAAGTTTGTTTTAGCTGGAACAGGTAAATCTACAGCCACTGCAAAATTACAAACTTTAGATTTAACAGGTATAGCACAGATTGATACTGCACAAGTATTGGATAATACTTTTATGCAAACAAATACAATTATTAACATTGCAAATGATGGTAATGATAACTTTACAGCACCAAATAGAGATTGGTTTAGATTACTTGAAATTGGAAGTAGCACTACTGTGCAAAATAAAGATACTGCACCAGTAGCTACTACTGATGGTCTTAAAGGAAGCAATGGTTTATTTATGGTTTATGTGAATGATGGTGCAAATCAAAGTAATGTAACACTTGGAAGTCAATATAATAATGAGCAAACTAAAACAAATTATGGAAGTGTTTATGCAGATAGAATTGTTGTGCATAGTGGAGATAAAGGAACAAACTACATTCAAACTATCCTAGATTCTTCTACAGATATTTATAGTATCAAACATGCTGCAAATACTGGAACAGAAACAACAGGTAATATTGCGGTAGCTACAGTTAAAGGAACAGGTAGTGAGCAAGTTACAAAATTTGAATCTCAAAATTCTATTCAAGGATTTGATGTTATCTCAGCTGGATTTGTAACAGAAACTACAGATGCAACTGGTAAATATACTAATAGCGGAGGCTACACCACTTACTTCATTGGCTCAGTTGGTTCCAAAGGTGCTTCTACTGCTAACCAACAAGCTTCAGCAGCAGCTCTTGGAAGTAATTATGATCTTTATTTAGCTAATATGAATAGCTTAAATAAAAGAATGGGTGAATTAAGAGAGAATGCGAATTCTCAAGGTGCATGGGCTAGAATCTTTAATGGTATGCAAACTTCTAACTTCTCTTTAGAAACTAAAGCACTCTATACTACATTCCAAGCAGGTTATGATTATGCCTTTGGATTTAGTGGAGCTAATAATTATTTAGGTTTTGCACTCTCTTATGCAAATTCTCTTACAAGCTCTAATAGTTCTATAGATATTGATGGTTCTTCTAAAGGTATTAAAGATGTAACTTCTAATGCTATAGAGTTTGCAATCTATAATGCTTATGTTCAAGATGGAGCAAGCAAAGCAACTGGATGGAAAAATGGTTTATAT